>NZ_JAYFUI010000035.1:0-24704 GCF_034961125.1 Pseudomonas machongensis
AGCTCCTCGCTGACCAGAATGGTGTTGTCGGGGTAGACCAGCGTCTGCGAGCGGGCCTCCTGCAGGTAGGCCAGCAGGCGGCGACCGAGGTCCTTGACGTCCGAGGCGCGCTCGCGCAGGTAATCGTCATCCATCAGCTCGAAGCGGCTGACGTGCTCGCCGACCACCTGGCGCAGCGCGCCCTGGGCCCACTGGCCGGTCTTGATGACCTCGGCCACTTCGCCACCCAGGGCGGCATCCTCGAGCATCATCAGGTACACATCGAACAGCGCACGCTCTTCGGGACGCAACTGGGTCGCAAGCTTCGCCGACAGCTTGCGCATGTCGGCGCGCACCCCTTCGAGGGCGTTGTTGAAGAGCTTGAGTTCGCCGTCGATGTCTTCGACGGTCTTGTCCGGAACCACTTCGAGGTCAGCGGGGGGCAGCATGACCACCGCGCGGCCGACGGCAGCGCCTGGCGAGCCCGGCACGCCAACGAAGCGTGCTTCCTGGATACCCTTGCCCTGGCGGCCCAGGCCGCGTATCGAGCCGGTAGCCTCGGCGTGGGCGATAACCCCGGCGAGCTGGGCGCTCATGGTCACGAGGAAGGCTTCTTCGCCTTCATCGAACTGGCGCCGCTCCTTCTGCTGGATGACCAGTACCCCGACCACGCGACGGTGGTGGATGATGGGGGCACCAAGGAAGGAGGCGAAGCGTTCCTCGCCGGTTTCGGCGAAGTAGCGATAGCGCGGGTGATCCGCAGCGTTCTCGAGGTTCAGCGGCTCTTCACGGGTGCCGACCAGGCCGACCAGGCCTTCGTTGGGAGCCATGCTGACCTTGCCGATCGAGCGCTTGTTCAGGCCTTCGGTGGCCATCAGCACGAAACGGTTGGTCTCCGGGTCGAGCAGATAGACCGAGCATACCTGGCTGCCCATGGCCTCCTTGACGCGCAAGACAATGATACCCAACGCCGTCTTGAGATCTTTGGCGGAGTTCACTTCCTGGACGATCTTGCGCAGCGTATTGAGCATGGCTCGGGGTCGGACTCCGTCGTCAGTCGCGCGTCAACAGGCGCGGGGCTAGCTCTTTCAGGGCGCGGCGATACACCTCGCGCTTGAATGTCACCACCTGACCCAGCGGATACCAGTAGCTGACCCAGCGCCAGCCATCGAATTCCGGTTTTCCGGTCAGGTCCATCCGCACCCGCTGTTCGTTGCTCACCAGCCGCAGCAGGAACCACTTCTGCTTCTGGCCGATGCACAGCGGCTGGCTGTGCGTACGGACCAGGCGCTGGGGTAAACGATAACGCAACCAGCCTCGAGTGCAGGCAAGAATTTCCACATCCTCGCGTTCCAGGCCAACTTCTTCGTTCAGCTCGCGGTACAGGGCATCCTCTGGGGTTTCGTCAGGGTTGATACCACCCTGTGGAAACTGCCAGGCATCCTGGTTGATCCGCCGAGCCCATAGCACCTGCCCGGCATCATTCGTGAGAATGATCCCGACATTGGGGCGAAAACCATCCGGGTCGATCACGGCAGCAACCTCGAAAACGCATGTCACCGCATTGTTCCACAAAGCTTGCGAGCGCAGCAACGCACCCGCCATAGCTTATGTGCAGCGAGGTGAAAACTCCGTATTCTGCGGGACTTCTTCCCGGAGGCTTCTGCGAGAAAACCCATGCGCCTGGCTTTATTCGACCTGGACAATACCCTCCTCGGCGGTGACAGCGATCACGCCTGGGGTGACTACCTGTGTGAACGGGGCATCCTCGACCCCATCGCCTACAAGCAACGCAACGACGCCTTCTATCAGGATTACCTCAACGGCACCCTGGACCTGCAGGCCTACCTGGCGTTCTCGATGGAGATCTTCGCCGCCACCGAACCTGCCCAGCTCGACCAATGGCACCGCGAATTCATGCGCGACTGCATCGAGCCGATCATCCTGCCCAAGGCACTCGCCCTGCTGCAGCAGCACCGCGAGGCTGGCGACAAGCTGGTGATCATCACCGCCACCAACCGCTTCGTCACTGCGCCCATCGCCCGCCGCCTGGGCGTGCGCACCCTGCTGGCCACCGAATGCGAGCGTGATGGCGAGCGCTATACCGGGCGTAGCACCGATATACCGTGTTTCCGTGAAGGCAAGGTGACGCGCCTGAAGCGCTGGATGCTGGAGAACGGCTACGATCTGCAAGACAGCTACTTCTACAGCGATTCGCTGAATGATCTGCCGTTGCTGGAGCAGGTGACGCACCCGGTGGCGGTGGACCCGGATCCGAAACTGCGTGAAGAGGCCGAGCGGCGAGGTTGGCCGGTGATTTCGTTACGCGATTGAGATCGCGGGGCTCTCTTCGTGGGTTTACCCGTGAAAAAGGCCCCGCAGACGCATCAGACCGGCTTGGCCCCCATCAATCCTGCAATCGACAGGAAGCACACCCCACTGAACACCGCCAGCGCCAGGGTCAGGCGCAGCCCGGCAGGCTCGGCCTTGCGCAGGCGGTTCAGCCGCACCAGCAGCCACCACACGGCGAAAGCGCCCAGGGTATAGAGGATGCTGGAGGCCAGCACCCAGGTCTGGCCCAACGGCCAGCCGACCAGGTGCACCAGCCACCAGCCGGTGAACGGCATGCTCAGCAGGCACAGCCCCATCACCAGCCAGACGAACACCAGCGGCCGACGCAGCAGTTTGGCGTAGGCCTCGGCATCACCCTGCCGGCGGGCACGCAAGGTCCAGATCGCCAGACCCAGCGCACCGAGGATCAACAGTACGGTGGCGAGGATGTGCAGGGTCTTGAGGGTGGTCAGGTGTTCCATCGCGTGCGGGTCCTCGAAAGACTTTTTTCGGCCTCACCGCGGGACAAGCCCGCTTCTGCAAGTTCGGTGTTGCCATTCATGCCAAGCGTAGCCGCTCAACCCAGGAACAGCTTGTACGCCGGGTTGTCGGTTTCATCCCAGTATGGATAACCGATCTTGGCCAGCGCCTCGGGCACCAGGTGACGCTCGTCTTCCGGCACCTGCAACCCGGCCACCACACGACCATCGGCGGCACCGTGGTTGCGGTAGTGGAACATCGAGATGTTCCAGCGCCCGCCCAGCTTGTTGAGGAAGTTGAACAGCGCCCCCGGCCGCTCAGGGAACTCGAAACGCAGCACCAGCTCATCGCTGGCCGCCGCCGAGTGGCCGCCGACCATGTGACGGATATGCAGCTTGGCCAGTTCGTTGTCGGTCAGGTCGGTAACCGGGAAGCCCTGCTCGGTCAGGTGCTGAACCAGGGCGGCGCGCGGGTCGGTCTCTGGATGGGTCTGCACGCCGACGAAGATGTGCGCCTCTTTGTCGGCGTGGTACCGGTAGTTGAACTCAGTGATCTGGCGCTTGCCGATAGCCTCGCAGAACGCCTTGAAGCTGCCCGGACGCTCCGGGATGGTCACGGCGATGATCGCCTCGCGCTTCTCGCCCAGTTCGGCGCGCTCGGCAACGTGACGCAGACGATCGAAATTGACGTTGGCACCGGAGTCGATGGCCACCAGCGTTTGCCCCGAGACGCCGGTCAACTCGACGTACTTCTTGATGCCCGCCACGCCAAGGGCGCCGGCAGGTTCGGTGATCGAGCGGGTATCGTCGTAGATATCCTTGATCGCCGCGCAGATCTCATCGGTACTGACGGTGATCACCTCATCGACATGATCCTTGCAGATATCGAAGGTGTGCTGACCGATCTGCGCCACCGCGACACCGTCGGCGAACAGCCCTACCTGCGGCAGCACCACACGCTCGCCCGCAGCCATCGCGGCCTGCAGGCAATTGGAATCGTCAGGCTCGACGCCGATCACCTTGATCTCGGGGCGCAGGTACTTCACATAGGCCGCAATGCCGGCAATCAGCCCGCCGCCGCCGACCGGCACGAAGATCGCGTCCAGGCGGCCCGGGTGCTGGCGCAGGATCTCCATCGCCACGGTGCCCTGCCCGGCGATGGTGTGGGGATCGTCGTAGGGGTGGATGTAGACGAAGCCCTTCTCTTCGACCAGCTTCAGCGAATAGGCCAGCGCCTCGGGGAAGGAGTCGCCGTGCAGCACCACCTTGCCGCCACGCGAGCGCACCCCCTCGACCTTGATCTCCGGCGTGGTCTTGGGCATCACGATGGTGGCCTTGATACCCAGCTCCCGCGCAGCCAGGGCCACGCCCTGGGCGTGGTTGCCGGCAGAGGCGGTGACCACGCCACGCGCCAGCTCTTCGGCGCTCAGTTGCGCCAGCTTGTTGTACGCCCCGCGGATCTTGAAGGAGAACACCGGCTGCAGGTCCTCGCGCTTGAGCAGGACCTGATTGCCCAGGCGCTTGCTCAGTTGGCCGGCGTTGTGCAGCGGGGTTTCGACGGCGACGTCGTAGACGCGCGAGGTGAGGATCTTCTTGACGTACTGTTCGAGCATCTTGGAAACATCACTGGGCCGCGGGACAAGGGCTGGAAGTCTACCCCAGCGCCCTGTCGGGCGACCACAGCAAAGCCGCCGGACTCGTTATACTAGGCGACCTCAGAAAACCTCCCGCCCCTCTCGGAGCCCGCATGACCCAGGACCAACTCAAACAGGCCGTCGCCCAGGCCGCTGTCGACTTCATTCTGCCCAAGCTGGATGAAAAGAGCGTCGTCGGCGTCGGCACCGGTTCGACCGCCAACTTCTTCATCGACGCCCTGGCCCAGCACAAGACCGCCTTCGACGGCGCCGTCGCCAGCTCCGAGGCCACCGCACAGCGTCTGAAGGGTCATGGCATCCCGGTCTATGAGCTGAACAGCGTCAGCGAGTTGGAGTTCTACGTCGACGGTGCCGACGAGAGCGACGCGCACTTGAACCTGATCAAGGGCGGCGGTGCGGCCCTGACCCGCGAGAAGATCGTCGCGGCAGTGGCCAAGACCTTCATCTGCATCGCCGACGCCAGCAAGCTGGTGCCGGTGCTCGGCGCCTTCCCGCTGCCGGTCGAGGTGATCCCGATGGCCCGCAGCCACGTGGCGCGCCAGCTGGTCAAGCTGGGTGGCGATCCGGTGTACCGCGAAGGCGTGGTGACCGACAACGGTAACGTCATCCTCGACGTGTACAACCTGCAGATCACCAACCCGGTGGAGCTGGAAAGCCAGATCAATGCGATCGTTGGCGTGGTCACCAACGGCCTGTTCGCGGCGCGTCCGGCAGACTTGCTGCTGCTGGGGACTTCCGAAGGCGTGAAGAGCCTGAAGGCTGAATAAGCAAGCCCGCTCCTACAAGTACCCCGCTGTTCTGAAGGACACCGGGAAACCTGTAGGAGCGGGTTTACCCGCGAATAGGCCAGCACTGACACAACAAAGACCACTGCCCCCACAGAGCCCTGAACTACACCTACTCAGCCGGCTGCCTGAACACATAGAACAGGTTCGGCTCACTCACCAGGTAGATGGTCCCGGCATCGTCCATGGCGATCCCTTCAGCCTGCGGCACCGTCTTCTTCAGGCCCTGATACCCCTTGCGCAACGACAGGGTGCTCAGCGGCCGCCCCTTCACATCCAGCTCCAGCACCAGCCGTGATTCGTCCGACAGCGCCAGCAGATGCCCGCTGCGTTCATCGAACTGCAGGCTCGACAGGTCGCGCACGAACAACCGTGAATCACGCTTGCGGTCCTGCACCACATGCACCGCATAGGGCTGCTCCGGATTGTCATGGGGGAAGCCGTGCACCTCGTAGATCAGCATCGGGTCACGCTCCTTGGCGACGAACAGGCGCTTGCCGGCCGAATCGTAAGCTAACCCTTCGAAGCCCTTGTTGCCGTTCAGGCCGATGCCCAAGGTGAGCTGCTCGGCGTCGTTGGCGTCGAGAAACGGCGTGTCGTCGTCCAATCGCACGCGAATCAGCCGTTGCTGGCGCTCGTCGGTGATGACATAGCTGTTCGGCCCGACGTACTCCACGGCCTCCGGGTCGCCGAAGCCGGTCAGCGGCACGCGGCGCAGGATGCGCCCATCCAGCGAAAGCTCGATGAGCTCTGAGCGGGCATTGGTGACGGTGAACAGGGTCTTGCGGTCGGGGTCGTAGGTAAGCGCCGAAACATCGTCGTCCAGGCCCTCGATGGGCTGAGCCTCGATCACCACCTGGTAGCGATCTAGCCCGATGCCTTGCTCGGTCGGCTGCCACCAGCTCTTGAGATTGAACCAGCCGCGCTCGAACAGGCGGAACTCGTGCCCCGCCGCGCCAAGCACCGCCAGCACGGAGAAAGCCAGAAGAAAGAGAAACGAACGAAGATGACGGCGCATGAAGAGGACTCGACGGAGGATGCCGAATCTAATCATTCATAGCTGAAATAAAGCTTAAGGCCATCATCAGAAAATTCCGACAATCCTGTCAGTGCTTCTTGAAGCGATAGAACAGCGCGGGCTCGCTGACCATGTACAGGTTGCCCTGATCGTCCATGGTCACACCTTCGGCCCGAGGCACACGGCTACCCAGACCGTTGAACGCCCCGAGCAAGGTCATGAAGCTGACCTGCTCACCCTTCTCGTCCAGTTCCAGCAGCATGTTCGAGTCAGCCGACAGCACCAGCAGGTGGCCTGTGCGTGGATCAACCGCCAGCGCCGACAGGTTGCGCAGGTCGAGCTCGTCACTGGGCAGTAGCTGCTTATCGCCCTTGAGCGGCCCGCGACCATCGGTGCTCCAGGTAAACAGACGCGGCGGGCGCTCTTCGCCGATGATCAGGCGCTGGCGCATCGGGTCCCAGGCAATGGCCTCGAAACCCTTGTTGCTCTTGACCGACTTGCCCAGGTCATAGCTGGGGAAGTCATCGTGATTAAGCGTCGAGGTGCTCGCGTCCACCTTTACCAGCGTCAGGTCATGGTTGCGCTCATCAACGATCGCGATCAGCCCGTTTTCCAGCACGGCAAGGCCTTCAGGATTTTCCCAACCCACCAGCGGAATCTTGCGCAACACGTCGCCATCGAGCGTGAGCTCGACCAGGAAGGGGTTCTTGCCCATCACCGCGAACAGCGTGCGGGTCTGCGGATTGAACGACAGGTCCGAGGCTTCGTCGTCGTCCATGCCCGGCAACGGCTTGGCGTCGATGTCTACCAGGTAGTCCGGCAGCCAGACGCTTTCAATTCGCTCGGCACTGCTCTCGAAACGCTCCTTGACCCACAGCAGGCCACGGTCGTCCCAGTGCATGGCGACGGCCACCCCATAGCCGATCACCGCTGCCACAGCCAGGGCGAACGGCCAGCGCAGGTAGAAACGACGCTTGGTGGAAGCTGGGGCGCTGGAAGGTGCTGGCATGCAGGGGGTCCTGGGTAAATGGGCGAAGATTCGCGCATTATCCAGATGGGGTGTGAAAAAACGGTAAATCGCTCGCGGGTAAAACCGCTCTCACAAGGCTGTGCAAATCCCTGTAGGAGCGGGTTTACCCGCGAAAAGGACGACGCGCAGTCAGATCAAAGCACGCGGCTCTCGAAGCGGCTGACACCCGGCAGCTCAAGCACCAGCTCATCACCCACATTGAACGGCCCGACACCGGCCGGGGTGCCGGTGAGGATCACATCGCCCGCCTGCAGAGAGAAGTGCGCGGCGATATGCTGGATGATCGGCACGATGGGGTTGAGCATCATTGCGCTGCTGCCATCCTGGCGCACTTCGCCGTTGATGGTCAGGCGCACCGGAATGTCGGTCACATCCTCGAAGCTGGAAGCGGCGACGAACGGCGGCAAGACACAGGCGCCGTCGAAGCTCTTGGCCAGCTCCCACGGCAGGCCCTTCTCCTTGAGCTTGGCCTGCACGTCGCGCAGGGTCAGGTCCAGGGCCGGGGCGTAGCCGGAGATGGCATCCAGCACTTCTTCGACTGTCGGCTTGGTCGACAGCGGCTTGCCCAGGAGCACGGCGATCTCGGCTTCGTAGTGCACCGAACCACGGTCGGTCGGGATCTTGAAGCCGCCTTCCAGTGGCACCACGCAGCTGCCAGGCTTGATGAATAGCAGCGGTTCGCTGGGGATGGGGTTGTCCAGTTCCTTGGCATGCTCGGCGTAGTTACGGCCGATGCACACCACCTTGCCCAGCGGGAAGTGGATGCGCGTGCCGTCTACGTACTGGTGCTGGTAACTCATGGGGCCGACTCCTCTGGATACTGCTTTCTTATTCAGGTGCGAAGATCTTACCCGGATTCATGATGCCGTTCGGGTCGAACACCGCCTTTATCGCCTTCATGCAGGCAATTTCATCTGCCGAGCGGCTGTAGCCCAGGTAGTCCCGCTTGGTCATGCCCACGCCGTGCTCGGCAGAGATCGAACCGTTGTAGCGCTCGACGATCTCGAACACCCATTTGTTGACCTTGGTGCACGAGGCGAAGAAATCATCCTTGCTCATGTGGTCGGGCTTGAGAATGTTCAGGTGCAGGTTGCCGTCGCCGATATGCCCGTACCAGACGACTTCGTAGTCGGGGTAGTGTTCGCCGACCACTGCATCGATATCGCGCAGGAACGCCGGCACCTTGGAGACGGTGACGGAAATATCGTTCTTGTAGGGCGTCCAGTGGGAGATGGTCTCTGACAGGTACTCGCGCAGCTTCCACAGGTTCTTCAGTTGCGTCTCGCTCTGGCTCATCACCCCATCGAGCACCCAACCCTGCTCGACGCAGTGCTCGAAGGTGGCCAGGGCTTCGTTGGCCACCTCCTCGGTGCTGGCCTCGAACTCCAGCAGCGCATAGAAAGGGCACTGCGTGTCGAACGGCGCCGGCACGTCGCCGCGCCCCATGATCTTGGCCAGGCCCTTGTCGGAGAAGAATTCGAAGGCGGTCAGGTCGAGCTTGCCCTGAAAAGCGTGCAGCACCGGCATGATCGAGTCGAAGTCCGGCGTGCCGAGCACCATCGCCGTAAGGTTGCGCGGCGCACGGTCCAGGCGCATGGTCGCTTCGACCACGAAGCCCAGGGTGCCCTCGGCGCCGATGAACAACTGGCGCAGGTCGTAACCGGTGGCGTTCTTGATCAGGTCGCGATTGAGCTCCAGCAGTTCGCCCTTGCCGGTGACAACCTTCAGCCCTGCCACCCAGTTGCGGGTCATGCCGTAGCGAATGACCTTGATTCCGCCGGCATTGGTGCCGATATTGCCGCCAATCTGGCTGGATCCGCTCGAGGCGAAATCTACCGGATAGTACAACCCCTGGTCTTCGGCGAACTGCTGCAACTGGCGGGTGATCACGCCCGGCTGGCAGACCACGGTGCGGTCGAACGCGTTGAAGTCGAGAATCTGGTTCATCTGGTCGAAGGCCACCACGACTTCGCCATTGGCAGCGACTGCGGCGCCCGACAGGCCGGTGCGTCCGCCGGACGGCACCAGCGCGACCTTGTGGCGGTTAGCCCAGGCGACGATGGCCTGGACCTGCTCGATGGTTTTGGGAAGCACGATGGCCGAAGGAGCCGGTGGATAGTGCTTGGTCCAGTCCTTGCCATACGCCTCGAGCGAGGCGGGGTCGACAAGGACCTTGCCAGGGTCGACCAGGGTCTTCAGCTCATCAATTACCGCAACGTCGATCATCGGCAGAACTCTCGAATGATTCATAGTCACCCTGAGCACTCTTCACCTGTCGGGATAAGCTCAGACGGTGTCGCGTATGCTAGCATAGCCCTCCCGTCGATCGTGCTAAGGCCCGTCGCCGCGCCGCTTTGCCCCCCTCGCCATTTTTTCTCCGGGATACAGGTTTACGCAGATGAGCAAGACTTCTCTCGACAAGAGCAAGATCAGGTTCCTTCTTCTCGAAGGCGTCCACCAGAATGCTGTGGACACCCTCAAGGCTGCCGGGTACACCAACATCGAGTACCTCACTGGCTCACTGCCGGATGCGCAACTGAAGGAAAAGATCGCGGACGCCCACTTCATCGGCATCCGCTCGCGCACTCAACTGACTGAAGAAGTCTTTGATTGTGCGAAGAAACTGGTCGCGGTCGGCTGCTTCTGCATCGGCACCAACCAGGTCGACCTGAACGCGGCCCGCGAGCGCGGCATCGCGGTGTTCAACGCACCGTACTCCAACACCCGTTCGGTTGCCGAACTGGTGCTGGCCGAAGCGATCCTGCTGCTGCGCGGCATCCCCGAGAAGAACGCTTCCTGCCACCGTGGTGGCTGGATCAAGAGCGCGGCCAACTCCTTCGAGATCCGCGGCAAGAAGCTCGGCATCGTCGGCTACGGCTCGATCGGCACCCAGCTGTCGGTACTGGCCGAAAGCGTCGGCATGCAGGTCTACTTCTTCGACCCGCTGACCAAGCTGCCACTGGGCAACGCCACCCAGGTCACCAGCCTCAACGAACTGCTGGGCCTGGCCGACATCGTCTCGCTGCACGTGCCTGAGCTGCCATCCACCCAGTGGATGATCGGCGAGAAGGAAATCCGTGCGATGAAGAAGGGTTCGATCCTGATCAACGCCGCACGCGGCACCGTGGTCGAGCTGGATCACCTGGCTGCCGCGATCAAGGACAAGCACCTGATCGGCGCCGCCATCGACGTGTTCCCGGTCGAGCCGCGCTCGAACGACGAAGAGTTCGAAAGCCCGCTGCGTGGTCTGGACAACGTGATCCTGACCCCGCACATCGGCGGTTCGACCGCCGAAGCCCAGGCCAACATCGGTCTGGAAGTGGCCGAGAAGCTGGTCAAATACAGCGACAACGGTACCTCCGTGTCGTCGGTCAACTTCCCTGAAGTAGCCCTGCCGGCGCACCCAGGCAAGCACCGCCTGCTGCACATCCACGAAAACATCCCGGGCGTACTCAGCGAGATCAACAAGGTCTTCGCCGAGAACGGCATCAACATCTCCGGTCAGTTCCTGCAGACCGACGAGAAAGTGGGCTACGTGGTCATCGACGTCGACGCCGAATACTCGGACCTGGCGCAAGAGAAGCTGCAGCACGTCAAGGGCACCATCCGCTCGCGCGTACTGTTCTGAGCCTGATGGCTGCATGAAGAAGGGAGGCCCTGGTGGCCTCCCTTTTTTGTCTGCGCGATCTGTGTCTTGTGCTGCGCGGGCGCGGATTTACCCGCGCACAATCCCCCGCGTTACTTCACATTGACGGTGATCTTCTTCGACTCGACGCTTGGCTTGAACGGCACATGGTACTGGTCGCCCAGCACCAGTTGCAGGGTGTGCTTGCCCGGGGTCAGGGTGATGGTCGCCTCGGTCTGCGCCTTGCCGAAGTGCAGCACCTGCGGCCCGGCTGGCAGAGGTTGGTTGCCCTCAGGCATCAGGCTGGTCGGCAATGGCTGGTCAGCTACAGGCGCTTTGTCGACATCGACCAGCAGGTGATGGTGCCCGGAATGCGGAGTCTGGTCGCCGGCCGGCTTGAGCGCCATCCCTTCAATGCCGAACTTGACGGTGAAGGTCTTGTCGACCGTAGCGCCATCGGCAGGGGAAACGATGAAGACCTTCGCATCTTTCGGCGGCTCCTGGCTTTTCAGGGCATCCGCAGCCGTGGCAAGCAAAGAGGCTCCCATCAGCAAACCGGCGAGGGCAGCACGCGAAACTGGGCTTTTCATTCACATCTCCTGTCATTCACTTCAATTGACCGCTATCACTTAAAAGAAGCGAGGCGGTACTTCACCATAGTCCACCTGCCACGCCGCAGGTTCAAAAATGCCGGCATGAAAATTTCAATGCCGGCTCAAACATACGCGCGATGTAGGGGTCATAGGCTGCGTTCGATCGCGGCAAACACAGAAAGCCACGGCGAATGACATTCATCTGCCGAGAAATAAAAGGGATATTCATGCGTTTGACCATTGGCCTACTGCTGGCAGTACTCATCAGCCCCCTGGCCCAGGCAGAGCTGATCGACGAAATCAACGACCGGGGTGAACTGCGCATCGCCGTCCAAGCCGACAATGCACCCTACGCCTTCAAGGAAAACGAGCACCTGACCGGGTTCGACATCGAATTCGGCCAGGACCTGGCCCGGGAGATGGACCTGCGTGCCGAATTCATCGAAGCGCCTGCCGACGAAGTGTTAGCAGGCGTGGAGAGCGGCAAGTACGACATCGCGCTGACCCCGACAGGCCAACAATCTGCGACCGAAAGCGCGCTCGATGCCAGCCAGCCGTTTGGCGAGAAGAAGCTGGTGATTCCGTTCCAGAAAGATAACCCGGCATTCGAAAGCACGCTGAACAATGCCCTGCAGCGGCTCAAGGACAGTGGGCGGATGGCGGAGCTCGAGCAGAAGTGGTTCGAGAAGACGGCAGCGCAGCAGTGATATCGCGTCGTCCTCTTCGCGGGCAAGCCCGCTCCCACAGGGTTGGACTCACCATAGGCCTTGTGGGGGCGGCGGTTCGGCGCTCCGACTTGCCCGCGAAAAGAACGACACCGAACTACCCCAGTGCCCGTTGCGCCTCATCCAGCTCCAGCTCGCTGAACACCCGCACCCCTTCCCGACGCAACAGCGCAGCAACGACGCCCTCCCCCGGCACCTTCACCCCGCTGAAACTGCCATCGTAGGTCAGTCGGTTGCCGCACGACGGGCTACCGGACTTGAGCACCGCAACCCGAATCCCATGCCGCCTCACCAGCGCCAAGGCCTGCCGAGCGCCGCTCAAAAATGCCGCGCTGACATCCTCGCCAGCCACGGTCAGGACCTGAACCTGCCCATCAAGCACCTGGCCACCCTGTCCGCCCTGGATCTCCGCGGCCGGTCGCGGCGTCGGCAAGCCACCCGCCACCTCCGGGCACAAGGGCACTACACGGCCCTCGGCCTGCCATTGCTTGAGCAGATCGGGGTGGCCACTGTCGCGCCCGTCATAGCGCACCGGTTGCCCCAGCAGGCAGGCGCTGACCAGGACCTTGGACGACTCAGAAGGGATCATTGCCACGGCGCCGGAACCAGCCCGTCAGCGACAGGCGTTCGCGATTGGCCGGCAGGACTTCATGCGGGACTTCACCCGAAAGGAACACCACCAGGCTGCAAGCCTCGGGCTGGACATCATGCTCGACATCGTCGGCGAGAAACATCCGCAGTTGCCCGCCGTCTTCGGGTTGCCAGCACTCATTGAGATAGAGCACCACCGACACCATGCGCCGGTCGTCGTCGCGGAAACGGTCAAGATGCCTGCGGTAGAAGGCGCCCGGCGGATACAGGGCGAAATGACACTCGAAGTCTTCCAGCCCCAGGAACAGCCCTTGGTTGATCGCCTGGCGCAGGTTGTCCATGAGCTCCAGGTAACGGTCGCAGGGCTCGGCCTGGCCGGGGTCGATCCACTGGATCTGGTCGCCACGGATCGCCTCGCGTACCTCCTGGGCCGCGCCCCTGCCGACACCTGCGGGGTTCAGTTCGCCCTCGGCATGGCGCCTGCGACACTCGGCGGCCAGTGCGCCGACCAGCTCAAGCGGCAGGAAAAGTGCCTGCTGCGACCAGCCACGGGTGGCCAGGTCGTCGACGATGGTCGACAGCAGCGGATGTTCAGGAGAGGTATGCATGGCGCGCATCATATCCATTAGCCATGTACACGGACAGCGCCACTTGGCCGAGAAGCGCGCTGATATCTCGACAAAGGCGTACCACCCCACAGACAATAGCGGCCTGCCGACAGGAGTCCTGAATGCGCCGTTTGTTTTCCCTGCTTGTGCTGATGATCTGCACCATGCCTGTCTGGGCAGACAGCCTCGACCAGCTGTACAAGGCCGCCGGCTGGCCCGACCAGCGCGCCCACTTCAATGATGCCATCGGTGCCGCCCAGCAGCGCTACCGCAACAGCCTGCCGCCCGCGGTTTACCAGGCACTCGTCAACAACAGCAACCAACGCTTCCAGGCCCAGGCGATGGATCAGCGTGCCCAGGCCCAACTGCGCGCCAACCTGAAGAATCCGGCGCCGGCGCTGGCGTTCTTCCAATCGCCGCTGGGACGCAAGGTGGTTGCCGCCGAATTGCTGGCCACGCGCAAGGACCAATTGGCCAAGAACGCCAAGGGCCTGCCAAGGATCCAGGCCAGCGACAACCGCCTGCTGGCCATCGGTCACCTGGCCCAGGCCCTGCCGGCCCGCGAAGCTGGGGCCGAGGTCAGCCTGGCGATCGCCGGGGTTGCCGCCGACAGCCTCAGCTCGATGATTCCCGGCCTGTTCGGCGGCGGCCAGGCCCAGGGCCTGCTCGATGGTCAGCGCCAACGTTTGATGAACGAGATTGGCGAAGACCTGAACAACACGTTGTTGTACGTCTACCGCGAGCTGTCCGACGACGAACTGGAAGCGTTCGCCACTTTCGCCGAATCCGCAGAGGGCAAGGCCTACTACAATGCCGCGCTGGCCGCGGTGCGTGCGGGGCTGGCTGTGGGCCAGAGCAGCGCCAACCTCAAGTAAGCAGGCGCTGGTCGAGAAAGGTGAAGTAGCGCTGGCGGATATCCGGCAGCTCGTTGGCCAGGTGATGCCGCGCCTCGGGCAGCAGGAGAATCTGCGGCTCGGCGAACTTCTCCTTCAGCACTCTGAGGTTGTAGGGCCAGTCCACCGTGCCGTCTGCCTCGCCCTGAACGATCAGCGGCCGACGCCGACTATGCGGCGCCGCCTCGATGCGTTTGATCCAGGCCATCAGCGCCCCCACCCATGCCGTCGGCAGGCGCCGCGGCTGCAACGGATCGGCCTCGAGAAACGCAAGAAATGCCGGGTCGTTGGTATTGGCACTGAAGCGTCGCTCGATACCATCGACGAAATGGCGCAGCACCCGATAACTCAGCTTCGACCAGTGCCAGGCCCGCGGTCGCACCAACGGCGCCAGCAGGATCACCTGGCCGTCCGCCGGGCTCTGCTCGCTGCAGTGCAGCAGATGATCGACAACGATGGCTCCACCCGTGCTCTGCCCACACAGATGCCAAGGCCGTGGCAAGTCGAGCCTGCGCGCCTGTTCGAAGAGGGCATCGAGCACCTGCTGGTAAATCGCGAAGTCGGCGATGCTGGCCCGCTCGCCACTGGACAGCCCGTGACCGGGCAGATCGCAGCCAATCACCGCGAAGCCCTGCTGCAAGGCCCAGGCGATTACATGGCGGTACAGCCCCATGTGGTCGTAGTAGCCATGCAGCAGGAACAGCGTTGCCACCGGTTCTTGCGGCAGCCACACCTGCCCGACCAGGTCGAAACCTGCCACGCTGAAGCCACCCAACCAGCTGTGTGCGGGCAGGTCGAGACCGTAGAAGCGCTGGTAGTCGAGGGCCTGGGCCGACAGTGGCTGGCGCGCCGCAAGAGCGTCAAGGCTGGTGCGCAGCAGGTCAGGGTGGAAGGGTGAAGGCATCGGTACATCCAGAGTGGCGCGAGTATTGATCTGCGATATTCAGCTCTGTGCCCGGCCATGGCAAGCTGGCGTCTTCTTGTCTTTGTCATGCACCCAGACGCGCTCTTGGCGGGCAAGCCCGCGAAAAAGCCCGGTGCAACGTTGCGGACTACCGATGAAAACCCTCACCACGCTGCTCGCCACCCTGCTCTGCGCCGCCTTGCTGTGGTGGGCCTACGACAGCTTCCAGTCGCGCTACCTGCGCCAGTTCGACGACCAGGCCACGCTGTTCGACGGCAGCCGGTTGCAACTGCCCGCCGAACTCGCAGGCCCTGGCCCGATCCGCATCGTGCACTTCTGGGACCCCACCTGTCCTTGCAATGTCGGCAACCAGCAACATCTGGCCGAGCTCATCGAGCAGTTCGCCGCGCAGGGTGTAACCTTCCACGTGTTGCAAAAGCCCGGCAGCCACGGCCAGCTTCCCGCCAACCTTGGCGCCCTGCAGCCGATCCGCGAGCTGCCGGGCAGCGAACACCTGCCAGCCTCTCCGGCAGTGGCGATCTGGGATCGACAGGGGCAGCTCGCCTACTTCGGCCCCTACAGCGAAGGCGCGGTGTGCAACTCGAGCAACAGCTTCATCGAACCCGTCATCCGGGCGCTGCTGCAAGGGCGCCGGGTACAGGCCTCCAATGCGTTGGCCAGCGGGTGCTATTGCCCATGGCAGAAAGATGCGCAGTGAACGGCAGACCTGCCGCTTCGGGGAAGCTATTCTCAACGCGGTTCGCATCCCTCGGTAGCCACGGCCTCTCTGCCAACGTACAAGGAATTCTATGAAGCGCAGCCTGACTCTGCTTGCCGTCGTCGTGGCCATGGCCGCCGCCGGCGCGTACTGGTACGTGCACGGCAAAGTGCCGCAGCGCGAAGGCGAAGTGGCTATCACCGGCTTGAGCGCACCGGTCAGCGTGCGCTATGACGAACGCGGAGTGCCGCATCTGCAGGCGCAGAACGAGCCCGATCTATACCGTGCCCTGGGCTATGTGCACGCCCAGGACCGGCTGTTCCAGATGGAGTTGGTAAGGCGCCTGGCCCGCGGTGAGCTCGCCGAAGTGCTGGGCAGCAAGCTGGTGCCCACCGACACCCTGTTTCGCAGCCTGCGCATCCGCGAGCAGGCGGCGCGGATGGTCGAACGCCTGGATCACCAGTCACCGTCATGGATTGCATTGCAGGCCTACCTGGATGGCGTGAACAGCTGGCAGGCCAGCCATCCCAAGCCGGTGGAGTTCGACGTCCTCGGCATCCCTGAACGGCCCTTCACTGCCGAAGACACCCTGAGCATCGCCGGCTACCTGGCCTACAGCTTTGCCGCAGCCTTCCGCACCGAGCCTGCGCTGACCTACATTCGTGACCAGCTCGGCCCCGAGTATCTGAAGATCTTCGACCTCGACTGGCAGCCTGATGGCGCTCTGCGCCCGGCCCTTGCCGCCGGTGACTGGCGCACCCTCGAAGGCCTGGCCCAGCTCAGCCACCAGGCGCTCGGCGACGCCGGCATCCCGCAGTTCGAAGGCAGCAACGCCTGGGCCGTCGCGGGCAGCCATACCCGCAGTGGTAGCCCCCTGCTGGCGGGCGACCCGCATATCGGCTTCGCAGTACCGGCGGTGTGGTACGAGGCCGAGCTATCGGCCCCGGGCTTCAACCTCTACGGCTATTTCCAGGCGCTGAACCCCTTCGCCCTGCTCGGTCACAATCGCGACTTCGGCTGGAGCCTGACCATGTTCCAGAACGACGACGTCGACCTGATCGCCGAGAAGACCAATCCCGCCGACGCCAACCAGGTCATGGTCGATGGCCAGTGGCGTGCGCTGGAGACGACCGAGCAACAGATCGCGGTCAAGGGCGAAGCGCCGGTGACCATCAACCTGCGCCGCTCACCCCATGGGCCGATCGTCAACGATGTACTCGGCGAAACCGCAGGGCAAACCCCCATCGCCATGTGGTGGGCGTTCCTGGAAACCGAAAACCCTATTCTCGACGCCTTCTACCAGGTCAACCGCGCCGACACCCTGGGCAAGATGCGCGAGGCCGCGGCGAAGATCCAGGCACCGGGGCTGAACCTGGTATGGGCCAACGCTCGCGGTGACATCGGCTGGTGGGCCTCGGCGCAGTTACCCATTCGTCCAGACGGGGTCAACCCGGCGTTCATTCTCGACGGCAGTACTCACCAGGCCGAGAAGCTCGGCTTCTACCCCTTCAGCGCCAATCCCCAGCAAGAGAACCCGCCCAGCGGCTACATTGTCTCGGCCAACTACCAGCCGCCGGCCGCCATCCCGATTCCCGGCTATTACAACCTGCCCGACCGTGGCCGCCAGCTGGATCGTCGACTGGCCGACCCGCAGGTCAAATGGGATGTGCAGAACAGCCAGGCGCTGCAGCTGGACACCAGCACCGACTATGGCCCTCGTACCTTGGCGCCGCTGCTGAATACCCTGCGTGCGATCGCCGAGGGTGACGAGCAGAAGGAGCTGGTCGAACAGCTGGCCGCATGGCGCGGCGACTACCCGCTGGATTCGACCAGCGCCACGCTGTTCAACCAGTTCCTCTACGAACTGGCGTTCGCCGCCCTGCATGACGAGCTGGGCGACACCTGGTTCCAGGTGCTGATCAGCACACGCGCCATCGACGCCGCGCTACCGCGCCTGGCGGCCGACGCCGACTCACCCTGGTGGAACCTGCGCGGCGGCCACGACCGTACCGACCGCACCGCCATCGTCCGTCAGGCCTGGCAACGCAGCCTGGCGCATCTGCGCGAGCTGTACGGCAACGACCCGGCGGACTGGCAATGGGGCAAAGCCCACACCCTCACCCACAACCACCCGCTGGGCCAGCAGAAACCGTTGAACCTGCTGTTCAATGTCGGCCCCTTCGCCGCACCGGGCACCCACGAGGTGCCGAACAACCTGTCGGCGAAGATCGGCCCAGCGCCCTGGCCGGTGAACTACGGGCCTTCGACCCGACGCCTGATCGACTTCGCCGATGCCGGGCAAGCGCTGACAATCAACCCTGTAGGCCAGAGTGGCGTACCGTTCGACCGGCACTATTCGGACCAGGCCGAGGATTATGTGCAGGGGCGCTATCACAAGGCGCAGATGGGGGTGATTCCCGCGCGCAGCACCTTGCGCCTGGTGCCGCCGGGGCAGTGAGCCCTGGACATCGGCGGTGCACGTCTGCGCGAGCGGCGATTCGGCGCGCCGACGTGCCCGCGAAAAGGTCACCACAGGCGCAGCCCGAACATGACCGGTTTCACAACCCTTCACACTGCGAACAGGTAACCTGTCCGCCCCTTTCTTCCAAGAGCCTTCCTCATGCAAAAGCACTTCATCGAAATCGACGGCGCCCGCATGAGCTACGTCGACCAGGGCCAGGGCTTCCCGGTGCTGCTGGGCCATAGCTATCTGTGGTCTGCCGCGATGTGGCAACCGCAGATCGATGCGCTGTCGAAACACTTCCGCGTGCTGGTGCCCGAGCTCTGGGGCCATGGCGACTCCGAGGCACCCCCAGCCACCACCATCGACATGAGCGCGCTGGCACGCCAGCACCTGGCGTTTCTCGACGCACTGGGCATCGACAAATGCCATCTGGTCGGCCTGTCGGTCGGCGGCATGTGGGGTGCTGAGCTGGCGATCGAGCACCCGGAACGGGTTGACCGCATCGTGCTGATGGATACCTACCTCGGCGCCGAACCTGAAGCAACGCGCCTGAAGTACTTCGGCCTGCTGGATGCCGCCAGCGGCGCAGGGTTCTTCCCTGACCCACTGCTCGACATCGTGGTGCCGATCTTCTTCCATGCCGGCGGCCAGACGGTGCCGGAGGTTCGCGAGCAGTTCCGCGCCGACCTCAAGGCCAGCAGCGCCGAGGCCATTCGCCAGAGCCTCGACCCGATGGGGCGGGTGATTTTCGGACGCCCTGACCTGCTGGGCCGCCTGGGCGAGTTGCCGGCAGAGCGGACCATCGTGGTCTGCGGCGACCAGGACATCCCGCGTCCGCCTGCCGAAAGCAACGAAATGGCACGGATCATCGGCTGCCTGGCAGCGCAGATTCCATTCGCAGGGCATATCTCCAGCCTGGAGAACCCGAAGGTGGTGAATGAGTTCCTGTTGAACTGGTTGCCGCGTAACCGCTGATATCGCCGGGGCTGCAGTGCAGCCCCGCGATTGGACCCTGACTCAACCCTGCCACTTGCCGCCTTCGACGATCACGCTCTCAGGCTTGGTGTCATCGCTCAGCTCCTTGCGCACGTACTGGTCATACAGCTTGAGCAGGAATTTCTCCTCACCCAGTTTGGCCAGCTCGGCATTGACCCAGTCACGCAGCTCGGTGTTGCCCTTCTTCACCGCCGGGGCGATCGGAGCCTCATCGCCCAGCAATTCTGGCAACACGCGGTAGCCTGGGTTCTGCTTGGCCCAGCTGAACAGGATCAGGTTGTCCTGGGCATAGGCATCGCCACGACCATTGGCCAGGGCCTGCAGCGATTCGCTGTTCTTCTCGAACTTGAGCAGCTTCCAATCCGGGTGGTTCCTGGTCAGCCAGATATCGGCAGTGGTGCCGGTGGTGACGATGATGGTCTTGTCGGCCAGGTCATCGAGGGCTTTCACCGGGCTGCCATCGGCGACGATGGCCTGCACCGCCACGCGCAGGTTGGGGTTGGTGAAATCGACCGCTTCCTTGCGCTCCGGGGTGACGGTCATGTTGGCGAGGATCAGGTCGACCTTGTCGCTCTGCAGAAATGGAATGCGGCTGGCCGGTTCCACGGCCACGAACTCGACCTTGTTCTCGTCGCCGAGCAGGTCCTTGGCGAAGCGACGGCCGATATCGGTGTCGAAGCCCACGTAGCGACCGCTCTCGTCGACGAAGCCGAACGGCGGCTTGTCGGTGAAGACGCCGACGATCAGCTTATCGCGGGCCTTGATGGTTTCCAGGTAGCTGGTGGACGGTGCAGACGTCGCCGCAGCCGACTTGCCCGGCTCCGCGGGTTTGTCGCAACCGGCCAGCAAGGCCAGGCCGAACAGCGGCGCCAGCAGTTTGGTGAAGTGGGCAGTTTTCATGACAGTTCCTTGTGTAGTGTCTTCGGCAGGCTTTCGACGAAGGAGAATTTGTCCAGGAACTGCTGCGCGCGTGCGGTCCGCGGTTGGCTGAAGAAGCTCTCGGGGTCGCTCTGTTCAAGGATCCTGCCGGCCTCCATGAACACGATACGGTCGGCCACCGCACGGGCGAAGGCCATTTCGTGGGTGACGATGAGCAGGGTCATGCCGTCCCGGGCCAGGCCCTGGATCACCTGCAGCACCTCCTTGACCATCTCTGGGTCCAGGGCTGCGGTGACCTCATCGAACAGCATCACCTGCGGGTTCATGCACAGCGAACGAACGATGGCGATGCGCTGCTGCTGGCCACCCGACAACTGCCGGGGGAAGGCGTCCCGCTTGTCCAGCAACCCCACCCGCGCCAGCAACGCCTCGGCCTGCGCCTGGGCTTCGGTGCGCTCGCGCTTCTGCACCTTGAGCGGGCCGAGCAGCAGGTTGTCGATCACGCTCATGTGGCCGAACAGGTGATAGCTCTGGAACACCATGCCCACCTGTTGGCGGACCTGGCGCCAGTCGGTGCCGGAGCCAAGCAGTTCCTGGCCATCGAGGCGCAGGCTACCGCCATGGGCCTCCTCCAGGCCGTTCAGGCAACGCAGCAAGGTGCTCTTGCCGCAGCCACTGGGGCCGAGAATCACCACCACTTCACCGGCCTGAACCTGCAGGTCGACATCCTTGAGCACCTGGTGCTCGCCGAAGAACTTGTTGAAACCCTGGAATTCGATCAATGCGCTCATGAGTGGGCCCAGCGGCGTTCCAGCGCGCGCGAGGCGGCGGAAAGCGGGTAGCAGATGAAAAAGAAGAACAGGAACAGCACGCCGTAGATCAGCACCGACTCGTAGGTGCGCTCGATGATCTGCTGGCCGGCCTTGATGACGTCGACGACGCCGATCAGCACGGCAAGCGAGCTGGTCTTGACGATCCGTGTGTAGATATTGATGGTGGGTGGCGTCATGCGCTTGAGCGCCTGCGGCAACAGCACGTGCCCATACAACTGCAGGCCCGAAAGACCGATCGACAGCCCCGCCTCGCGCTGGCCGCGCGGCAGCGAAGCCAGCGCCCCGCGTACCACCTCGCCCACCTCGCTGGCGCCCCACAGCCCCAGCACCAGCACCGCGCACCAGAAGCTGGGGATGCTCAGCGAAAAGAATATCGGCAACCCGAAGAACACCAGGTACAACCAGACCAGCACCGGTATTGCACGAAACAGCTCCAGGTAGACCTGCAAGGCGATGTTCACCGCACGCTTGCCCAGCGTGGCCAGCACGCCATAGAGCACACCGCCCAGGGTGGCGAAGACGATGCCCAAGGCCGAGATCGCCAGGGTCTGTCCGGCGCCCTTGGCCAGTTGCGGCAAGGACACCAGCAGCAGCTCAATTGCCGAACTGGCCATGTTGCAACCTCCTTTCCAGGTGGCGCAGCAGCAGCGACAGCGGCAGGAACAGCAGCACGCAGAGCAACGTCAGCACTGCGAGCATCTCGTAGGTCTTGTAGTACAGGGCGATGTAGTTCTTGGTGGTGTAGAGGATTTCCGGCACGGCCACCGCCGAGACCACGGTGGTTTCCTTGAGCAGGAAGATGAAGTTGGCGAACAGCGCCGGCAAGCTGAGGATGCCGGCCTGGGGCAGGATCACGTGGCGCAGCAGCTGGCCCTCGGACAAGCCGATGGAGCGCCCGGACTCCAGCTGCGCCCGTGGCACCGCTTCGACACCCGCCCGCAGCACCTCGGTGAGGTAGGCGCCGCCCATGAAGGTCATGGTGATGATCGCGGCAGCGAAGCCGGAGACTTTCAAACCCAGGGTCGGCAGTGCGAAATAGACGAAGAACAACTGGATCAGCAGCGGCGTGTTGCGCGCGAGCTCCACATAGCCTTTGACCAGCCGCCACAGGTAGGGGGTGCGAAACACCAGGACGGTGGCATTGAACACGGCGACCAGCAACGAGGTGGCGATGGCGATCACTCCGACCTGCAGGGTGACGCCAACGGCCTTGAGGAATGCCGGGAGTGTGCTAAGCATGAAGGCAGTGTCGAAGGTCATGGATAACGCCTCGGCACAGGGTCACGGAGGTACGACATGGGCAGGTTTCCGGGCTCGACGCGAGGATGGCTCGGCGTCGTGGACGATGAAATGGGTGTGCCGGTAAGCACGATGGGTAGACTCTAAATGCATAAAAATCTTTCTCTAAATACCTTTATTGCATATTGATATCACCCTACGGGCTAACCGGAAATTTCATACATCTGCCAGGGATCTTTCCTTCGAAATACCTCTCAAAAGGACTTCAGACTGATCGGCCAGCCAGGCTCACAGGGACGACAACAATGAACAGCCCAAGCACGCCCGTTTCGAATGAACAACTTCAGTGGTTGCTGGCACTGCGCAAGGCGCTTTCCGGGCAGCGTTGAAGGTTTCGGTTTCCAAACGAAAACGCCGACACAGCAGTGTCGGCGTTTTCATGTGAAGCACTAACCGGGCAAATCAGAACGCCGGCAGCACCGCACCTTGGTACTTCTTCTCGATGAAGGCTTTCACTTCAGGGCTGGTCAGGGCCTTGGCCAGCTTCTGGATGGCGTCGCTGTTCTTGTTGTCAGGACGCGCAACCAGGAAGTTCACGTAAGGCGAGTCGCTGCCCTCGATCACCAGCGCATCCTTGGCCGGGTTCAGGCCCGCCTCCAGCGCGTAATTGGTGTTGATCATGTCCAGGTCGACCTGATCCAGCACGCGCGGCAGCATGGCCGACTCGAGCTCGCGGAACTTCAGTTTCTTCGGGTTCTCGGCGATGTCTTTCGGCGTCGCCAGGGCGTTCTTCGGATCCTTCAGGGTGATCAGGCCGGCCTTCTGCAGCAGCAGCAGGGCACGACCACTGTTGCTGCCCTCGTTCGGAATAGCCACGGTGGCGCCTTCCTTGAGCTCCGACAGGCTCTTGACCTTCTTCGAGTAGCCACCGAACGGCTCGACGTGAACGCCGATCACGGTTTCCAGGTGGGTACCCTTGCCTTCGTTGAAGTTCTTCAGGTACGGCAGCGTCTGGAAGTAGTTGGCGTCCAGGCGCTTCTGGTCGACCTGCACGTTCGGCTGCACATAGTCGGTGAAGACCTTGATCTGCAGGTCCACACCTTCCTTGGCCAGGGTCGGCTTGATCAGCTCGAGGATTTCGGCGTGTGGCACCGGGGTGGCGGCTACCACCAGTTTTTCGGCGGCGTGAGCCAGGCCGGACAGCGACAGGGCAGCGGCGAGGGCAGTCGTCAGCAGGGTCTTTTTCATGGTGATCCTTGTTATCAAGCTGGGGCCATCGACGATGGCGAAGTCAGGTGCCGCACCGTCTCGACAGTGGGCGTGGAGCGGACGATACCGGGATTTTTTATGCCCTAACAATATCTTTTGATTCGCTGCTTATTCCAAAAACAAAAAGCCATCACCCACTTTGCTTATGAGCCGTCGGCAACCGCTCTAGCGCGCGGATGTGTTCAGTTCGACCAGGCTTCGCTCCAGCAATTCGCGCAAGGCGGCAAGCGTCCCTGGATCACGGCTGCGCCCCAGTTGCGCGAGTTGGCTGGCCAGACGGGTCAGGGGCGCGCGCTCGGGCAGGTCCAGATGCTGCGGGAGAATTTCATCGCCCTCGGCCACCAGCAGGGCAAAGTGGATGACGTTCTCCAGCTCGCGGGTGTTGCCGGGCCAGGCATGGGCTTCCAGCGCTTGCTGCGCCGCTTCGCTGATCAGCGGCACGCTGCGTTCCAGGCGCACGCTGTAGATGCCGACGAAGTATTCAGCCAGCGGCAGGATGTCCCCGACCCTCTGGCGCAGCGCTGGCAGCTCCAGTTCGCCTTCGCGCAGATAGAGGTACAGCCGCTCGTTGAAGCGCCCGGCACGCACTGCCTGGGCCAGGTCGATGCTGGAGGCGGCCACCAGGCGCACATCCACGGCCTGTGGCTGCTGGGCGCCGACCCGGGTGACCTCGCGGTTTTCCAGGGCCGCCAGCAGCTTGCCCTGGATGGCCAACGGCAGGTCGGCGATCTCGTCCAGGTACAAGGTGCCGCCATTGGCCGAACCGAACCAGCCCGCGCGACTGCTGGCCGTGCCGCCATGGGTACCGGCGCTGTAGCCGAACAGCTCGGCATCGGCGTAGGTGTGGCTGATGCCCGCGCAGTTGACCGAGACGAACAGCCCCGCGCGATCGCTGGCGCGATGGATCTGCCTTGCCAGCAGCTCCTTGCCGGTGCCGGTCTCACCACGGATCAGCACCGGCAGCGGTTGCGGCGCCAGGCGTTCGAGCGCTTCGCGCAGTTGCTGCGAACGTGCATCGACGAATACCAGCGCCTTGGCACGGATACTCAGCGGGCTCTTGTCCAGCTCGGGGAACGTCAGCAGCGGCTGG
>NZ_JAYFUI010000036.1:0-25190 GCF_034961125.1 Pseudomonas machongensis
TCATCGATGATGCGCCCGTTGCCACGTACCGGGCCGTCCAGGCGTTGCAGGTTGCAGTTGACCACCCACACCAGGTTGTCCAGGCGCTCGCGCGCCGCAAGAGTGAGCGCCGACATGCTTTCCGGTTCATCCATCTCGCCGTCGCCGAATACCCCCCACACGCGCCGCCCAGCGCCCTGACGCAGGCCCCGGTGTTCCAGGTAGCGCATGAAGCGCGCCTGGTAGATCGAACTGATCGGCCCGATGCCCATGGAGCCGGTGGGAAACTGCCAGAAATCAGGCATCAGCCAGGGATGTGGATAACTCGACAGGCCCTGCACATCGCGGCGCCGTGCAGTGATTTCCTGTCGATAGTGCTCCAGCTGCTCAACCTGCATGCGGCCCTCGAGGAAGGCCCGGGCGTAGACACCCGGCGCCGAGTGCGGCTGGAAGAACACCAGGTCGCCAGTGCCCGGCGTATCGCCGCCACGGAAGAAGTGGTTGAAGCCGACCTCGAACAAGTCGGCAGCACTGGCGTAGCTTGCAATATGACCGCCCAGCTCACCGTAGGCCTGGTTGGCGCGCACCACCATGGCCAGCGCGTTCCAGCGCATGATCGAGGCCAGACGTTCCTCGGTCGCCAGATCGCCCGGAAAGGCCGGCTGCTGCTCGACGCCGATGCTGTTGATATAGGGCGTGCCATGCCCTGGCTGCCAGCCGACGGCATGATGCCGCGCCAGGGCCGCAAGCCTGTCGAGCAGAGCCCGCGTGCGCGGCGCGCCTTCGTGTTCGAGCAGCGACAGTAACGCGTCGCGCCACTCATCCAGGCCCTGGGTGTCGATGTCGTCCTCGGCGGACGCCTCGCGCAACGATCCTGCAGCGTGATGGATGCTCATGACAGCACTTGCACCTCGGTGTACTTGTTGGAGGGGGACGGTTTCAGACCGCCAGGAAGCGTTCCTCGAGAATTCGCTTGACCAGCATCCGCGCGACATCGACGACCTGCTCGACCTGTGTCACGGGCGAGCCCTGGCGATTGATCGCGGGATCGAGCTGCAGGCAGCGCAGCTCATGGCCACACACTGAGCCTAGCCATGCCAGGCGCACCTGCCCGTCGCTCTCAAGGTCCAGCAGGTAGCAACGCTTGGAGACCGCTCGCAACAGGGCGCTGGCCTCGCATGCCGACTCGGCGGCAAGCGTGCGCTGCCCATCGCCTGCTGCCAGCCAGTTGGCCTGCAGGCCGTCCATGTCCTGCACGTGCAGATGGGCAACTTCGTTCCAGCCCTCAAGCGCAGCGTGCAACCCGATGCTCAGAATCTCGGGCAACGCTGCACTGGACACCACCACCACCGCCACGTCCTGCGATGGCGCCTTCACCCACCTTGCGAACCTGGAAATCGTCAGCATGGCCTGCTCCCTCTCGTCGGGTCTGTGCGCATGAAACCTGCTCCAGAACGATACTCAGCGCACGATTGAATTTCATACCTATTCTTACCCGTGAACAGGAACAACCTTCCAAGCTTCAACCCCCAACTGAAGGCTGTCCCGTCATGGCTTCGTAAAGCAGGCAATCATCCCGGCAGCCGCACAAACCTGACGGCAAGCGGGCTACACACCAGACCGAGGAAACGCGATGAAAGAGCCCGCCAAGCCTATCGAGGTCAACACCCACGAACGCAAGATCCTGCGTGCACTGCAAGCCAACGGCCGAATCAGCAACGCGGAACTGGCGAAGAAAGTCGGGCTGAGCACCACCGCGTGCTGGAACCACACCAAACGGCTGTTCGATGCGGGCGTGATCAAGGGGGTGCATGCCCACGTCGATCCGAACGTGCTGCAGCAGGGCACCGTGGTGCTCATCGGCGTGGTGCTGGATCGCTCCACCCCCGAGAGCTTCGCCGCGTTCGAAGCGGCCGCGCGCAACCTGCAGCAGGTGCTGGAATGCTGGCTGGTGGCGGGGGATGTGGACTACTTCCTGAAGATCCGCGTGCGTGACCTGCCGGCCTTCAACCACCTGCACAATACGCAGATCATCGCCCTGCCTGGGGTGCGCCAAGTGCGCACGTTCTTCGTGCTCAACGAGGTGAAGTCCGGCGGTCTCATCTCGATCTGAGGCAACGCCACCCGCCTTGGTAAACCGTCCCAGGCGTGCATCCATTCCTTCTTTTTCGAGCTGTGCCCCGACGCTCTAATGCCGGAAGCGGTGCGTCGAAGACGCTCCGCTTCCCCCAGGAACGGAGCGTCCCATGCCACTCATCAACGCGTTCATGCAATTGCCAGGTCTGGCGGTGGCCTTGCTGTATACCGGGCTCGCCAGCGCACAGCCAGCCGACCCGCAGACCGAGACCCTGCAACTGGAAAGTCGTGCGGCACAGTGCGCACCACATCTGGAGAGTCTGGAGCGGCTGCTCGTCGACAGGATTAATGGCCTGGAGCCCGCGATGGGTGAAAGGCTACGGCAGATTCCCGAAATCGAACGTCGTATAGCACGCCTACGCCAGCAGCTGGACCAAGAGCGCCAGGACTACGAAAAACTGCCGTGGCGCCCAGAGCACCGCATACGTCTGGAAGCGCTTGAAAACGAAATCTGGAGCAACCAGAGCGCCATCCGTTCGACCCAGCTCGACGAGCGCAACCTGACGGTGATGAAACCGGCACTCAGCAGCACCCGCCAGCAACAGAGCGCCCTAATCCTGCAACTGGACGCATTCGTCGCCGCACGCCATGACTGTGAACACCCCCAACACAGCCCTCAGTGCTACGCAGAGGAGGTCGCACCGCTGCACCCTCTGCTGAAGTCGGCACTCGACGACACCCATGCGCTGCTCGAAACGCTCTGGTCACCGCTCAGCAACGTTGTCTTCTATTCGATGGCATGGATAGACGACTGCGCTGCAACAGCCCCCCCGGGATTCGGCCAACAGCCATCCCTCTAGTTCCACGCCCCCGCTGGATAGTTCCCCAAATCTCAGAAGAGGTCCACCATGTCTGAACTCACCCCATTCATCAGCCGCAGAGCCCTGATCGAAAAAAACATCCGTCAGGAACTGACAACCCATGGCGCATCCCAACCGTTGAGCCTGCCAACTGTCGACAGCCCGCTCGTGGCTCACTACGTGAACAGGATCGAAGGCTCCTATGACTCATCACGCGCGAAAATCGATACGGACCACGCCATCGAGCTGCTCTACATCGCCTACAACACCACGCCCCAGCGCAACGGCGAAATCCGCGTCAAGATCAACAGCATCATGGACAAGCTGCTCAAAGCACAGCAGGACAGCGAACGCCAGATCAGGGCCGCCAGCACTGCCGCCAGCCGTCTCACCCGAAAGCTCAACCGCGGCCTGACCGGCTGGACCGCCGCCAAGGAAACCGGTGACATCGCGCAGATCAAGCGCTTCGTAAACAAAGAACTGATGGACATGGCCAACGAGATCAAAAACTCGGCCATGGCGGTCAACGCGAGCCTGCAAACCATCGTCGACCGCTACGATGGCATCATCGATGACACCCACGAAGTGACCGCCAGCAGCGAGATGGCCTTGAGCACAACACTTGAGGCCAACGAAAAAATTCGCCAGGAAATTCTTCAGCACAAGGCTCGCAGCAAACAACTGGAATCGCTGATAGCCGACATGCAACAACAGGTCAAGCGCTACGAGTCCCTCGCCCGCGACTATGCAGATCAAGCCAAGTCTTCCGAGGAGCGCGCCTTCTGGGCAGGCATCCTGCGTGGTGCTGCGCAGGTGATATCGGCCGCCATGCCACTGGCGGCCATGGCTGCCAGCGGCGGCAGCTCGTCTCTGGTCGCCGCGGCCTCAGTCGCCGCAGGCGTCGGAAAAGGCGCCAACGGCGCCCAGGGCAACGCCACTGGCGACCTCATCCGCCTGAAGAAAGAGCGCTCCGAGCATCGCGCCGAACTGGCGTTGATACAGGAGGAGGTGGACAAACTGCAGACGTCGATCTCAGGTTATCAGGCGCAGAAAGGCAAGGAGGCCGACACCGGCAAACTCAAGGTGCTGGAGAACCGGATCACCGAAGCCGAAGGGCTTCTGGTCAAGGCCAAGGCCAAGTACCAGGAGGCCAAGGAGCACCTTGGTTCACTGGAGTCCGCGCTCCAGACTCTGGCCTCGGCAGCCGGTGATATCAGCGATGCCAGCCGGGTACAGGCCAACAACCTGCGCCAGATGCAGCTGCAGATGCTCGATAATGCCGACAAGTACGAGACCGCCAGGCGCGAACAGGCAGCCGAACTGCTGGAAGTTTCCGTGCTGATGGCAGGCAAAGGCAGCGAGCAGGAGATCATCGAGCTGGCGATCAGGTCACTGAACCTGAGCGTGAGCGCCCTCAAGCGCACCCGTGAAATCGTCGTGGAAATAGCGTTCTTCTTCCGCTCGTTCTGCGACTTCATGGAGGTCATCCGCCAGGATGCCCAAGAGCAGATCGAAGAGTTCGAAGATGCCGAAGACATCGACTCGAACCGCGACTACCTCTTTTCGCAATTGTGTGAGTCCACCGACGCATTCTTCATCAGCCAGACCGGGCAGTGGATCGCCGTCGGCATTGTCTCCGATCATTTCGCCCTGACATTCAAGGACGGCTGGAGCAAGCTCAACAAACTGTCCGGAAAGTACATCACCAACGATGAACTGCCCGCCTATCTCACCGAGGCGGCGGGCAAGCTGGACATGATCGCAGCCGATCGCAATGCCGCCAGCCACGAGCGTCAGGTGTACCTGGAAAACTACCGTAACGAACTCAACGCCGATTAATGGCCGCCCGGCGGGGGCAAAAAAAAAGTTCAGAAAATCGTGAACTGATTATTTGCCCCCGCCGATTTTTCCCCTTGGCACGTCTCTCCAGAATCGCCTCACCACAATCACAATAACCGTGAGGCCACTCCCGTGGACCAGACCCTCCAGGTACGGCAAGCTGCCGCCGACCTCGTCGACGCCTTTGCCAGTAACGACACCGCCCGCTATTTCGCCTGTTTCAGCGAAGACGCCACCTTCCTGTTCCATACGCTGCCCCAACCGCTGCTGTCTCGGCGCGCCTATGAAGACCTTTGGGCTCAGTGGCAAGCCGACGGCTTTGCCGTGCTCGAGTGCGCGTCGAGCAATGCCCACGTGAGCCTGCAGGGCGATCTGGCGATCTTCATGCACGACGTGGCCACACGCATTCGCATTGCCGAGCAGGAACAGGCGCTGAACGAGCGCGAGACCATCGTGTTCCGCCTGCAAGGCGAGCGCTGGCTGGCGTGCCATGAACACCTGTCGGTCGCCTCCTGCGCCTGACCTTCGACAACGGCCTTGCCGCACTGCCATCGCACCCACAACAAAGCCTGCCACAGGCCAACAACACTCGCGCTGGAGCATCAACATGAGCCACTCGACCGGTATCGAGACCAATGGCGTCGAACAGATCCCCGACGATCAACGCGACGCCACCCCGCTTGACCTGTTCCGCCTGATCTTCGGCGGTGCCAATACCTTCGCCACCGCCGTGCTCGGCAGCTTCCCGGTACTGTTCGGGCTGTCCTTCCAGGCGGGGCTGTGGGCGATCCTGCTCGGCGTCGGGGTCGGTTCGCTGATCCTTGCACCCATGGGGCTGTTCGGCGCACTCAACGGCACCAACAACGCCGTCTCGTCCGGCGCGCATTTTGGCGTACACGGACGCATCGTCGGCTCGTTCCTGTCGTTGCTGACCGCCGTGGCGTTCTTTTCGTTGTCGGTGTGGAGCTCGGGCGATGCCCTGATCGGAGGCGCCAAGCGCTTGGTCGGACTGCCCGAAACCGACCTCACCCTGGGCCTGGCCTATGGGCTATTCGCAGTGCTGGTGCTGGTGGTATGCATCTTCGGTTTCCGCTTCATGCTGTGGGTCAACAAGATTGCGGTATGGGCTTCGAGCCTGCTGTTCCTGCTCGGCATCGCCGCCTTCGCCGGCCCGTTCGACGCAAGCTTCGCCGGCAGCGTCAACCTCGGCCAGCCGGGCTTCTGGGCCGCCTTCGTTGGCGCCGCGATCCTCGCCATGAGCAACCCGGTGTCCTTCGGCGCGTTCCTCGGTGACTGGTCACGCTACATCCCGCGCCAGACCCCGAAATCGCGCATCATGCTGGCGGTGATCCTGGCCCAGGCCGCGACCCTGATCCCGTTCCTGTTCGGTCTGTGCACCGCGACCCTGGTGGCCAGCCAGGCGCCGGATTACATCGCCGCCAACAACTATGTCGGCGGCCTGCTGGCGATCTCGCCGGCCTGGTTCTTCCTGCCGGTGTGCCTGATTGCCGTGATCGGCGGCATGTCCACCGGCACCACCGCGCTGTATGGCACCGGGCTGGACATGTCCAGCGTGTTCCCACGCCTGCTCAGCCGCGCGGCCGCCACCCTGCTGATCGGTGTGCTGGCGATCGCCTTCATCTTCATCGGCCGCTTCGCCTTCAACCTGGTGCAGAGCGTATCGACCTTCGCCGTGCTGATCATCACCTGCACCAGCCCGTGGATGGTGATCATGATTCTCGGCCTGATCACCCGCCGTGGCTTCTACCACGCCGACGACCTGCAAGTGTTCACCCGCGGCCAGCGTGGCGGCCACTACTGGTTCCTGCACGGCTGGAACTGGCGCGGCATGGGCGCCTGGATCCCCAGCGCCGCCGTGGGCCTGTGCTTTGTCAACTTGCCGGGACAGTTCGTCGGCCCGCTCGGGCACCTGGCTGGCGGCATCGACCTGAGCCTGCCGGTCACCCTCGGCATCGCCGGCGTGCTGTACCTGATCCTGCTCAACCTGTTCCCCGAACCTGCCGGTGTCTACGGCCCGCGCGGACCGCGCTGGGTACGCTGCAAAAGCGCTCCTGTGACACCCGTGACCACTGCCGAAATGGCCTGACTGGAATCCGACCATGACCACTCCCCACTACATCGACGGCCGCTGGGTCGAAGGCCAAGGCAACGACAGCATCAGCGTCTACGATCCCTCTCTGGGCGCACCTTTCGCCGAGCTGAGATCGGCCAGCAGCGCCCAGGTCGACGAGGCGGTACAAGCCGCACGCCGTGCCCTGCCCGCCTGGAAGAGCCGCCCGGCCGCCGAGCGCGCTGCCCTGCTGCGCGGATTTGCCGAACAGCTTGGTGCCCGTCGCGAAGAACTGATCGCGCTGCAGGTGCGCAACAATGGCAAGCCACGGCACGAGGCCGAGATCGATCTGGACGACGCGGTGGCAACCTTCGACTACTACGCCGAGCTCGCCGAACAACTGCCGCAGAAGAACCGCGACGTGCCCCTGGCAGCCCCAGGCTTTACCGCGCGCACCCGCCTTGAAGCCGTCGGCGTGGTCGGCCTGATCGTGCCGTGGAACTTCCCGCTGGTGACCAGCGCCTGGAAGCTCGCCCCGGCCCTGGCCGCCGGCTGCACCGTGGTGCTCAAGCCTTCGGAGATCACCCCATTGATCGAACAGGCCTACGGCCAGATCGCCCAGCAGCTTGGGCTGCCGGCCGGGGTGCTGAACATCGTCAACGGCAAGGCCGAGACCGGCGCGGCGCTGAGTGGCCACAACGGCCTGGACAAGCTGTCGTTCACCGGCAGCAATGCCGTCGGCAGCCAGGTCATGCGCAGCGCCGCAGCCCAGTGCCGGCCAGTGACACTGGAGCTGGGCGGCAAGTCGGCGATCGTTGTGTTCGACGACTGCGACCCAGACCAGGCGGTGGAATGGATTGTCGCCGGCATCACCTGGAACGCCGGGCAGATGTGCTCGGCCACCTCGCGCCTGCTGGTGCAGGACGGTATCGCCGACACGCTGCTACCACGGCTGCAGGCGGCGCTGGAGAAACTGCGCGTGGGCAACCCGCTGGTCGAGGAAGTAGAGATGGGACCGCTGACCAGCCAGGCGCAGTGGCTCAAGGTCGCCGGCTATTTCGCCACCGCGCGCGAGGAAGGGCTGAAGTGCCTGGCCGGAGGCAAGGCGTTGGACGCAGAGGGTTGGTTCGTCAGCCCGACGCTGTACGTCGATGTGCCCGAGACCAGCCGCTTGTGGAGCGAAGAGATTTTCGGCCCGGTGCTGTGCGCACGCCGGTTCACCACCGAGGAACAAGCGATCGCCCAGGCCAACGACAGCCGCTTCGGCCTGGTAGCCACGGTCTGCTCGGCGGACCTCGAACGCGCCGAGCGCGTGGCCGATGCGCTGGAGGTCGGGCATGTATGGATCAATTCGGTGCAGGCGGTGTTCGTCGAAACTTCATGGGGGGGCACCAAGGGCAGCGGGATCGGGCGCGAGCTTGGGCCTTGGGGGTTGTCGGGGTATCTGTCGGTGAAGCACGTGACGCGGTGCGTAGGCTGAGGCCTCGGAGATGAAACCGGGGCTGCCTTACAACTCCGGGCATCGAAACGTAAGAGATTTCCGAATCTTTCACCCGACACTTCAGGACATAGTGGGCAACGAACTATCCTACGACCGCTCCAGACGCTTCGCTATTGTTGGGCTTGGCAAGCAGGGCTAATTTCCCCGGGTCGTCATTTGGCGACCGGGTGTGAGAGCCCGGCGATACATCGTGCCAGCGTTATGGCAGCCGTTCGTGGGCAGGCTTCGGCCTGGCCGGAATTCCGATGTTCGCCGGTCTCTCACCCCACGCACGGCTGCCACCTGATTCTGTGGGAGGAAGATGCATGGCAGTTTCTTGAGATGAAATCGGAAGAAAGCCATGAAAAAAATCGTTCCAGACCCACCGGCCCAGCCTCTTCACCGTCCCCTCTTCATCATCAACCCCGACATGCCCGCCACCGACGCCCTCGTCCACCTTATCCAACTGATGCACGGAATCGAGGACACCCTCGATGAATACTGCTGCGCCAATGCCGGGCTGCCTGGGAACGGGATGCTGGTGAATGCGGCGCACAGCGTGCAGATGGGCAGGCTGTTGGCTGAGCATGTGCTGGGGGATGGCAACCGCAGATAACAACTTTGCCCAATACCCGTAGGAGCGGGCTGGTCAGATTTGGAACAAGACAGCCGCTCGCAGACGCATCCCTTTCAAGGGTGTTTGCGTAGAGGCTGACAGGTGCTCGCCGAAAGTTTTGTTGGGCCTGTGAAATCGAGCGCCGCCCGCGCGGCGCTTCGCGGGCAAGTCGGAGCGCCGAACCGCCGCTCCTACAGTTTGTTTCGGGCCAGTCTCTCCTGAGCCATCACCGGGTCCGCCTTGGTGATCCGACGCGGTTTCGGTGCGGGCTTTGCCGCCGCTCCACATGACTCAAGACATGCACCAAGGCAGGCGCCGGTACTTTCACAGGAATAATTGGCCCGAAACAAACTGTGGGAGCGGCGGTTCGGCGCTCCGACTTGCCCGCGAAGCGCCGCGCGGGCGGCGCTCGATTTCACAGGCACTAGAGAACTTTCGGCGAGCACCTGCCAGCCCTCACGCAATCACATGCGAACCCCCTCCCCCACAAACATCTGTGGAAGAGGGCCCGCAGCATCAAACCGACTCATCGGCCGCCCGCGTACCTTCCTGCAGCAACACCATGCTCTGCGGCGACGACAGCGCGATGCCTTCATCGCGCAGGCGCCCGAGAATGGCGAACAGCAGGTCGCTGCGCGCGCCCGATACCTGACGCGGCCCGGCCACGTAGCCGCTGGCGCTGAGCACCATGCCGCTGGCGGTCAAATCCTTGAAGGTTACCGACGGCGCCGGGGCATCGAGGATCGCCTCGTGGTCACGGTAGGCCTGCAGCAGCAGCTCGCGCACGTGGTTGGCGTCGGTCTCCAGTGGCAGGGTCAAGGTCACACCGACAACACCCAAGGCGTTGGCCATGGTGACGTTGCGCACGTTCTGGGAGATGAACTGCGAGTTGGGCACGATCACCGTCGAACGGTCGGACATCTGGATCTCGGTGGCGCGCACGTTGATGCGCCGGATGTCACCCTCCACCCCCGCCAGGCTGACCCAGTCGCCCACTTTCACCGGACGTTCGGTGAGCAGGATCAGGCCGGAGATAAAGTTCTGCACGATCTGCTGCAAACCGAAACCGATACCCACCGACAGCGCACTGACCACCCAGGTCAGGCTGGTCAGGTTGATGTGCAGGGTCGACATCACCAGCATGGCTAGGAACAGGAAGCCCAGGTAGCCAACCAGCGTCACCAAAGAGGCACGCATGCCAGCGTCCATGTCGGTTTCCGGCAACAGACGCTCGCTCAGCCAGCGCTTGACCACACGGATGGCGAACAGCCCGCCGAAGAAGATCGCCAGCGCCAGGAAGATATCCTGGGGCACGATGTTCAGATTGCCGAGGATCTTGCCACCGCTACCATCCCAGTCGGCCAGGCTCAGCAGCAGCTCGCCGGGGCTGGTGCCCGAAGGCATGAAGGCCAGCAGCGCGGCTATGAACAGCAATACGGTCCGACCGATACCGGCCAGCACCGTGCTGGCCTGGGCTTGGTGGCGCTGCTGCAGGCCTAGCGCCGAGGCCAGCGCCAGCCCACCGGGCTGACGCGGCGACAGCAAGGTTTCGCAGAGGTCGCCGAACACGGTCACCAGCAGGTAGGCGCACACCGCCACGACGCTGATCCACAGCAACTTGGCGGTCAGGAAGTAGGCCAGGGTGAGGTAGCCGGTGAGCAGTGCCAGCAGGATCGCGATGACCCACACCACCACCACGAAGGGGATCAGCCCGGCCAGGCCCGCCGGACGCTCCAGCCCATGCTGGCGGCGAGTGCGGCGATAGCGCACCAGCACAGCGACGAACAGCAGCGATACCACCAGCGCGGTCAGGCCGTTGGTGGCCAGGGTCAGCGCCAGGCTGGTGCCGATGACGCTGTTGATGCGCTCCTGGGTCAGCAGCAGCACCAAGGCCAGGGCCAGGGCCTGCGGGAACCAGCCCAGGGCGCTGGCCACTTCGTCGGGAATCGGCGGCAGGCGCCAGGACGGGCGTTGCAGCATCAGCATGGCGCGGCCCAGGCCAGAAATGAAGGCGCTGAACACCACCAGGGTGAGGACGTGGTTGGTCAGGCTGGCCAGATCCGCGCCCAGCTCGGCACTGCTTTCCAGGCCCCAGCGCAGCAGCGACACGGAGCCGGCGATGGTCGCCAGGGTGGCCAGCGCCACACTCAAGGCCAGGGCGCTGCGGCGCAAGCGGCCTTCGGGCAGCCAGCGGATCATCGCGTCGGCCAGCAGGCGCTCAAGCACCTTGCGCACCAAGGTCCAGACCAGCACGGCAGCGACCAGAGCGGTGATGAACAACCAGCGGTGCTCGGCGCTGAGGGCACTGGCCACGGCATCTGCCGCCTCGCCGCGCAGGTCGCGCAGGCGCGCCACGTCTTCATCGGTAGGACGGATCAGGCTCGACCAGAACGCCGGGCTCAGCGGGCTGGCGGCGCGGCTGGTGATCTGCGAGTTGAACAGGCTGCGGCGCAGGTTGACGATCTGGGTAGACAGGTCGCGCGCCGACTGGGTGAGCTGGGTAGCCTCGGTCTGCTCGGCCACCAGGGCCTTTTTCTGCTTGTCCAACTGCTGGCGCTGGCGCGTCAGGCTCTCGGCCTCCTCAGGCTGCACCGGCCCCAGCACATTGAGCTGATCATCCAGCCGGGCGACATCCGCCGTACGCTGCGTGGCCAGGGCATCGGCCTGGCGCTGAACCTGCAACGCCGATTGACGCAGTTGCGAGAGCAGATCGTCATTGGCATTGCTGGTCACGCCCTGGCGGATCTGGTCGAGCCGGTCGCTCAACTGATCCAGGCTGGCATCTTCGTCCAGCACCTGCTGTTCGGCAGCGGCCAGGCTCGATACCGGCGTGGCCGGTGCGGACCAGGCAGGCGTCGCCACCCACAGCAACAATGCCAAAATTCCTACGTAAAAACGCTCAAGGCTCATACGCCTCATCGAAATCCCCTCTATACAGCTCGACAGGCGGAGGATTCTACGCTGCCGCGGCGATCAGGTGATGACCGTTTCTCGCGCCAGCAACTGACGCTTGCGTTCCACGCCCCAGCGATAGCCACTGATATCGTCGTCACGCCGTACCACTCGGTGGCAGGGAATTGCCACGGCAATGCGGTTGGCTGCGCAGGCCAGGGCTACGGCACGCACCGCCTTGGGTGCGCCGATACGCTCGGCGATATCGCTGTAGCTGACCCGGCCGCCCGCCGGTACCTCGCGCAGCGCCTGCCAGACACGCTCCTGGAACGCGGTGCCCTGTACATCGAGGGGCAGTTGCAGCCCCAGCGACGGCTGCTCGACAAAACCCACCACCTCGGCAACCAGGCGCTCGAAAGCGCGGTCACCACCGATGAAATGGGCCTTGGGGAACTGGTCCTGCAGCTGTTCGAGCAGCGTTTGCGGGTCATCGCCGAGCAGGATCGCGCAGATGCCGCGCTCGCTTTGCGCCACCAGGATCGCCCCGAGAAAGCACTGGCCAAGGGCAAAACGAATGGTCGCGCCCACGCCGCCGGCCCGGTACTCACGCGGCTGCATGCCCAGGCGCTGGCCCGCGCTGGCATAGAAGCGACTGTTGGAGTTGTAGCCTGCGTCGTAGATCGCGTCAGTGACGCTGCCAGCCTGCTCCAGCCCTTCACGCAAGCGTCGGGCACGAAAGGCCGAGGCATAGGCCTTGGGTGTGAGGCCGGTTTCGGCCTTGAACAAGCGGTGCAGGTGGAAGGGGCTGACACCCAGTTCGGCACCCAACTGCTCGAGCTGAGGCGCGCTGTCGTGGGATTCGATCAGCCGGCAGGCCCGCGCAACCAGCGCGGTACGCTTGGCGCCAGGGTCGGCGAGGGTTGCCGTGCAGCGTTTGCACGGGCGGTAGCCGGCGGCTTCGGCAGCGACGGCATCATCGAAGAACTCGACGTTTTCGCGCTTGGCCATGCGCGACTTGCAGCCTGGCTGGCAATAAATGCCCGTGGTGCGCACGGCATAGACGAAGTGACCGGCAGCTTCTGGATCGCGGGCCTGGACGGCCTGCCAGCGGGCTGCATCGGTGTTGTACGGGGTGGCTGGCATGGGCGGGGCCTCTGGGGTGATTGGTTGTCAGCGTGGCAGGTTCTGTTGGGCTGGGCTCTCCGGTTCTTGCGGGGTTATTTTGTGCCGGCCTTTTCGCGGGCAAGCCCGCTCCTACAAGAGCCAGCACACCCTTGCCCGCGAAAAGGCCCCGCCTCAAGCCCGCCACAGATACCAGGCCGCCACCGTCCGATAAGGGCTCCAGACCCCGCCCAGCGAACGCATCTGCGCCGGCGTCGGTGCCTTCTCCAGGCCCTTCAACCGACGGTATCCCTCGCGCACCCCGAAGTCATCCACCGGCAGGATGTCCGAGCGCTCAAGGCTATAGATCAGCAACATCTCAACCGTCCAGCGCCCCACGCCACGCAAGGCCACCAGGCGCTCGATCAGCGCCTCGTCCTTCATCGTCAGCGCCTCTTCGCGCCCGGGCACTGCCCCTTCGAGCCGGGCCTGGGCGATGTGCAGGATGCTCGCCAGCTTGCTCGCCGAGAAGCCACAACCACGCAACACCTCGGGGTCGGTGGCGAGCAACTGCTCGGGCGCAGGAAACGCCACCTGCGGATACAACGCCAGCAAGCGCCCGAGTATCGCCTCGGCTGCCCGGGCATGCAGTTGCTGGTAGGCCACCGCCCGCACCAGCGCCTCGAACGGCTCACGCCCAGGCGTAGCGCGGTGCAGGCACGGCCCGACCGCGGCGATATGCCGGGCCCAGTCCGGGTCCAGCCCGCTGAGAAAGTCGATCGCCTGCTGATAGGCGTGCGGCGAGAGATCGGCATGGATCATGGCACGTTACCCGTGGAATGAGCTGAAAGACCCATGTTAGACCAACCGTTCATCGCCAGATCGCCGAATCTTGCGCGACAAATTCCTGGTATGCCATTGCTCCGACAGCATTGCCCCGCATAGAATTGAGAACTATTCACAGTCACTCCTCACTCCTTCTTCGCAACCAGGGCCGCAGCCACGATGCAGATGAACGACATGCTCAAGCCTGCCGAAGTCGATCTGCTCTACCAGACCCACCACGCCTGGCTGCGCGGCTGGTTGCGAGCACGGGTCGGCTGCCGGGAACATGCCGCGGACCTCGCCCAGGACACCTTCGTACGCCTGCTGCGCGCGCGCCAGGTTTCACCGCTGAAAGAGCCACGCGCCTACCTCAGCAGCATCGCCCGCGGCCTGATGATCGATCAGTTCCGTCGCCGTGCGCTGGAACGCGCCTACCAGGAAACCCTGGCCTGCCTGCCCGAAGGCGAAGCGCCCAGCGAGGAGCATCGCCTGGTGATTCTCGACACCCTCGAACGCCTCGACCGCGCCCTGCACCTGCTCAAGCCGCGGGTGCGCCAGGCATTCCTGCTGGCCCAGCTCGATGGCCTGAGCATCCCGCAGATCGCCGGGCGCCTGGAAGTGTCCCGGGCCACGGTCGAGCGCGACCTGGCCCGGGCGCTGGGCACCTGCTATCGGTTGCGCTATGCCGACGCCTGAGCGCATCCCTGCCCAGGCCCAGGTAGATGAGGCGATCGACTGGCTGGTGAAACTGCGCTTCGACGATCCATCGGCGCATCACCAGCAGCAATTCCAGCACTGGCTGCACAGCCATCCGCACAACGTCCTGGCCTGGCAGCGGGTCAACAGCCTGGGCAACGAACTGGCCGGCCTGCCCCCCGATCTGAGCCGACGTACCCTCGAGGGCAGCCAGCGCCAACGCATGAGCCGACGCGACAACCTCAAGCTACTGGTCGCATTCGCGGTTGTCGGCGGGGCTGTCTGGACCGCGCGCGAGCCCCTGGGCCTGCCTGCGCTGATGGCCGACAGTCGCACCGCCACCGGCGAACGCCGCGACCTGCAAGGCAGCGACGGCAGCCGCATCCAGCTCAACACCGCCAGCGCCATCGACCTGCGCTACAGTGCCGACCAGCGCCTGCTGACACTGATTCGCGGCGAGGTCAGCCTGGACAGCAACGCCAGCGACAACCGCACCTTCCACATCGACACCGCCATCGCCGACATGGACACCCGCAACGGCCAGTTGCTGCTGCGCGAGAACGACGACGGCCTGCTGCTGGCGGTTCGCCGTGGCGAGGTACTGCTGTTCCCCTCCTCCGCTCGCCCACGGTGGGTGAAGAGCGGCGAGGTGCTGCAGGTGAATGCCTCTGGGCAAACCGAGGTGGCGGCCCTGCATGGCGACCCGTGGGGCTGGACCGATGGCGTGCTCAGCGTGCAGCAGATGCCGTTGGGCGAGTTCGTGGCCGAACTTTCGCGGTATCGACCGGGGCTGCTCAGGTGCGCACCGGAAGTCGCCGGTCTGAAGGTTTCGGGGACTTATCAACTGGCAGACACCGATCAGATCCTGCTGTTGATCGCACGAAGCTTGCCGGTACGCATCGACTACCGCACGCGCTACTGGGTGAGCATCGACCTGGCCTGATCCCGGGCGTTTGGCCAGTCACCCTGTGTCATGAAAATAAATGAGGTGGAATCTCATTCTCGTCCGGCCTGAAGGAACAAAGCCCGAAAAGTGGTCCCCCAACCTTCAGGAGCGCTTCATGATTCGCCCGTGTTCCCCCCGTAACGACAGGCTGCGCAATGCCATCCACGCCGCTGCCTTCGGCCTGGGCCTGGCCAGTTCCGCACTCTCGGCCCAAGCCCTTGCCGCCCCAGCAGGCCAAAACCAGCAGATCGCCTGGAACATCCCGGCCGGCCCGCTGGCCCCAGCGCTGGACCAGATGGCCCGCCAGGGCGGCCTGAACCTGTCGTTCGACGCGAACAGCCTCCAGGGCAAGACCACCCGCGGCGTGCAGGGCAGCTACGACAGCGCCCAGGCCCTGTCGATCCTGCTGCAAGGCAGCAACGTGCAAGTTCAGCAACAGAGCGACAAGAGCTTCATGCTGATCCCGGCGCTGGACGTCGGTGATGCACTCGAGCTCGGCGCCACCAGCATCTCCAGCGATCGCCTGGGCGAGACCACCGAGAACACCGGTTCCTACACCACGGGTGCGGTGACCATCGGCAAGACCCCGCAAAGCATCCGCCACACCCCGCAGTCGGTGACCGTGGTCACCCGCCAACGCCTCGACGACCAGAACATCACCAACCTCACCAATCTGCTCGAGCAGACCCCAGGCGTGGTGGTCAACCTCACCGACAGCGAGCGGGTGCAGTACTTCTCGCGCGGCTATTCCATCGACGCCATCCAGTACGATGGCGCCACCGTCGCCCAGGGCAGCGGCAATGGCTCGTTCGTGCAAAGTGACGCGGCGATCATCGACCGCGCCGAGATCCTGCGCGGCGCCACCGGCATGCTGCGCGGCGCCGGCAACCCGTCGGGCACGGTCAACCTGGTGCGCAAGCGCCCGACCGCGCAATTCCAGGGTGAAGGCAGCGTCACCCTCGGTTCCTGGGATGCCCAGCGCTACGTTGCCGACATCTCCGGGCCGCTGACCGAGACCGGCAATGTGCGCGGGCGGATCATCGCCGTGCACGATGAAAAGGATCACTTCCAGGAGTCGCGCCAGGAGCGCAAGGAAGTGCTGTACGGCGTGGTGGCCTTCGACCTGAGCGAAAGCACCACCCTGACCACCGGCCTCGAATGGACCAAGCTCGACACCACCGGTTCATGGGGTGGCCTGCCCGCCGACTACAACGGCAAGCCGCTGCCGCTGGGACGCAGCACCTACCTGGGCGCCGACTGGAACCGCTGGAACCGCAGCAACCTGCAGACCTTCGCCGAGCTCGAGCATCGCTTCGACAACGACTGGAAGCTCAAGCTGATGGCCCAGCGCACCGAGTTCAAGCTGGCCGACGATGGTTTCAAGCAGACCTTCATCAGCCGCGCCACCGGCGCCGCCAACCCGACCAACAACCCTTACCTGATGAACTACCAGGTCACCGAGGGCGATGACGGCGAGAGCCTGCAGAACAACCTGAGCGCCACCCTCAACGGCCCGTTCGACCTGCTCGGACGTACCCACGACCTGATGCTCGGCGTCGAACGCATTCGCAACGACTCCTCGCCTTCGGCGACCAACTTCGTCACCAACGGCGTGTTCGACATCCGCGAGTGGGACCCGAAGACCAGCCTGGGCAACCCGAACATCAACATCACCGCCCACCCGGTACGCACCCGCACCACCCAGGAAGGCGCTTACGCCACCTGGCGTATCTCGCTGGCCGATCCGCTCACCGCGATCATCGGCGCGCGGGCCAATTGGTACGACTACGAACAGGAAAACAACGTCCGCTCCAATGGCAAGTTCAGCGTCGACAACGAAATCGTGCCGTATGCCGCACTGATCTACGACCTCAACGACAACTTCAGCACCTACGCCAGCTACACCGAAATCTTCAACCCGCAGACCGCCACCGACGTCAGCGGCTCGGTACTGGCCCCGGTTACCGGCGAAGCCTACGAGACCGGGATCAAGGGCGAGTTCTACGAAGGAAGGCTGAACACCTCGCTGGCGTTCTTCCGCATCTACCAGGTCGGCAACCCGCTGGACGACGTCAGCGGCCCCAACCCGTGCCCGCCGAACTACACCAGCGGCTACTGCAAGGTGGCAGCCGGCAAGAACCGCAGCCAGGGCTTCGAGCTGGAGATTTCCGGCGAGGTGCTGCCGGGCTGGAATGTCAGCGGTGGCTACACCTACAACACCACCGAGTACCTGAAGGACACCACCAGCAATACCGGCAATGCGATTCGCACCACCGACCCCAAACGCATGCTGCGGCTGTTCACCAGCTACCGCCTGCCCGGCGAGCTGCAGGCCTGGACCGTCGGTGGTGGCGTGCAGGCGCAGAGCGCCATCTATAACCGCAGCGGTAATGTCGAGGCCTCGCAGTCCGGCTATGCGGTGTACAACGCCATGGTCAACTACCGCTTCAACGACAATTATTCGCTGCAGCTCAACGCCAACAACGTCTTCGACAAGAAGTACTACCGCCAGGTGGCGCCGACCGCGACCGGCTACTACTGGGGGGATCCGCGCAATGTGTCGGTGACCTTGCGCGGGAGCTTCTGACCTTGTCTGCCTGAACCGGCTTCTTCGCAAGCTTGCCCGCGAAGAAGCCTCACTGGCCCGGGCTGACTTCTACAGAAGCCCGCCCAGCCCGCCGCCAGGCCTGCCGTGCAAAGCACACGAACAACCCCGCCATCAGCGCCAGCGCCATGGGCAACCCATGCGGCGCCACGCCCATCGCCGCACCACTGACCAGCGGCCCGACCAGGCTGCCCACGCCCCACAGCAAGCCGACGCTGGCGTTTGCCGTGACCAGGTCCTTGCCCTTGAATCGCTGCCCGATCAGCACCAGCGCCAAGGTATAGATCCCTCCGGCCACAGCCCCCAGCACCACCAGCAACGGCCACAGCAGCCAGGTCATCTGCAGCAGCCACGGCAAGGCAATACCGATCGCCATCGCCACCAGCCCGCACACCAGGTGCAGCCCGGTGCGCTCTACCCGGTCCGCCAGCCAGCCCAGCGGCAGCTGGAACAGCATGTCGCCAGCGAACACCACCGTCACCATCAGCGCGGCCACGCCTATTGCAAAGCCATGGCTGGTGGCATACACCGGCAACAACGACAGCACCACGGCGTCGAAGAACGAGAAGAACAGCACCGCCACGCACAGGGCCGGGGCAACACGGAAGAAGCCGCCCAGGGTGAAGCTCTTGTCGTCTTCCTCGCCATGCTCGACATGATCGTTCGGCACCGTGAACAGGATGCATAGCAACGCCAAGCCATAGCAGGCGGTAACCACCCCCGTCACCCAGGGGCTGTTGGCACCGACCAGCGCCAGCATCGCCGGGCCCAGCACCTGGAAGCCTGTGAAACTAGTGGCGTACAGGGCCATGATCTTGCCGCGGTTGTGCTCCGGGCACAGCTCGTTGACCCACGACTCGCCCAGGATGATCGCGATGCCCATGCCGATCCCCAGCGCCAGGCGCAACAGCGCCAACAGCCAGATCGACGCGAACGACCACTCCAGCAGGCCGATGCTCAGGGCACAGAGGCTGAAGCACAGCAGGTAGATGGTGCGTCGGGTGAAAAGCCGGCAGCAGGCGTCGACCATGAACGCCGAGAGCATCATGCCCGCAGCGGGAATGGCCGAGACGATGCCGATTTCCAGGGTGCCTGCCCCCGCCTCGTGCAGACGCAACGACACCAGCGGCAGGCTGGCCCCCAGGCTGAAGCCCACCACCGACACGGCGAACAGAAGGCCCGCCAGCAAACGCATGTTCATGTACCACTCCAGACAACTGAAAAAGACGTGCAAACGCAGGCGCCCACGGCCACGCCGAGGCGGCGCAGCAGACAGGGGCGCAGATCAGTTCAGTGCGTGGTGTGTGGCGAGAAGGTGAAGGCGAACAGGACGCTGCGCCGGCGCTTGAGCACCGTGTCGCTCGGCCACGCGCGACGCGCTGTCGGGGGGACAGGCAGGCATGTGTGGCTGAGGGAGGGTGAGCGGCGCATTGCTTGAATCGCAGGGAAAAATGAAGGAGGCGGCACTCTAGGCCAGGGCTGATCGTTCAGTCAACTGGGCGGCCCCTTTCGCGGACGAACCCGCGAAAGGGGCGCAACACGCGCCCTGGTGTCTCAACGCTTGCCGGTGGAAGGCAGGAACACCGCCAGCAAGCCGAACAACGGCAGGAACGAGCACAGCCCATATACGTACTCGATCCCGCGCAGGTCCGCCAGATAGCCCAGCAGCGCCGCGCCGATCCCGCCGAAGCCGAACATCAGCCCGAAGAAAATGCCCGCGATCATGCCGACGTTCCCCGGCACCAGCTCCTGGGCATATACCACGATCGCCGAGAACGCCGAGGCGAGGATGAAGCCGATCACCAGGCTCAGCACCGTGGTCCAGAACAGATCGGCGTAGGGCAGCGCCAGGGTGAACGGTGCAACGCCCAGGATCGAGAACCAGATCACTGCCTTGCGCCCGATGCGGTCACCGATAGGCCCACCGAAGAAGGTGCCCGCCGCCACCGCGCCGAGGAACAGGAACAGGTGCAGTTGCGAGCTGGCCACCGACAGGTCGAACTTCTCGATCAGGTAGAACGTGAAGTAGCTGGTGAAGCTGGCCATGTAGAAGTACTTGGAGAACACCAGCAGCCCCAGCACGATCAGCGCGGCGAGCACACGCTGGCGCGACAGGCCATGGGTGGCGGCACCGGCCTTGCGCGCCTTGAACTGGTTCAGGTGATCCTTGTACCAGCGGCGCAGCAGCAAGGTCACACCGAAGAAGAACAACGCCGCCAGGCCGAACCAGGCGACGTGGGTCTGACCGAACGGGATGACGATCGCCGCCGCCAGCAGCGGGCCGAAGGCCGAGCCGGCGTTGCCCCCCACCTGGAAGGTCGACTGCGCCAGGCCGAAGCGTCCGCCGGAGGCCAGGCGGGCGATGCGCGAGGTTTCCGGGTGGAAGGTCGAAGAGCCGATCCCCACCAGCGCCGAGGCCAGCAGGATCATCGGGAAGCTGCCGACGAACGCAAGCATGACGATACCCACCAAGGTACACAGCGTGCCCAGCGGCAGCAGGTTCGGCGTCGGCCGCTTGTCGGTATAGAAACCGACCCATGGCTGCAGCAGTGAGGCGGTGACCTGGAAAGTCAGGGTGATCAGGCCGATCTGGGCGAAGCTCAGGTCGTAGTTGGCCTTGAGCATCGGATAGATCGCCGGCAACACCGACTGGATCAGGTCGTTGATCAGGTGTGCAAGTGCGCAGAAGGTGATGATCCGCATCACCAGCGGGCTGCTGCCGGAAGTCGGCGTTGCGCTGCTGGTCGCGGGGCTGGACGAGGTACTGCTGATGGCCATGGGCTCGACATCCGTGCTCAGTCGGTTGGGATCCGATTATTAGAAACATCTCGATACGAAGCCACCCTTATTTGCCTTGGATGTGCCATCCATTCGTCACGCACTTGCAAATGGTTCTCACTATATTTAGCATCCTCAACCAATTCCCCCGTAGATACAGGGCCAAACCGCCCTTCTCGCGAGCAGACCGATCCCATGAACCCGATGCCCGCCGTGCAGTTCGATCACGATCCCCAACGCGAAGCACTGGAATGGTTCGCCCGCCTGCGCCAGCCGGGCGGTGATGAACGGCAGCGCAAGGCCTTCGCCCTGTGGTGCCAGGATCCGGACAATGCCCGCGCCTTTGCAGCGCTGGAAAGCCGCTGGCAGCAGCTGCAGAGCCCGCCTGCGCGGCTGCGGCCAAGGGAAGTGGCGGTACGTCGCAGTCACTGGGGCAAGGCGCTGGGAGCGTTGTTCCTGTTGCTGCTGGCCGCGTTGGCCTACCTCTACTGGCCGTTGATGCAGCGCCTGGGCAGCGAACTGCACACCGCTGCGGGCGAGCGCCGCAGCCTGCGCCTGGCGGACGGTTCGACCCTGCATCTGGACAGCGCCAGCGCCATGAACGTCGACCTGCGCAGCCGCACCCGCCAACTGCAGTTGGTGCAGGGCCAGGTGTACCTTGAAGTGATGCTCGATGGGCGCGCGCTGGAAGTGCAGGTGGACGATGCACGGATCCAGGTGTTCGGCACCCGCCTGATGATCGCTCGCAACAGCGACTACGACGAACTGGTGGTGCTCAGCGGCAAGGCCATGGTCAGCCAGGGCGGCGACCAGCGCATGGTGTCGGCGGGCGAGCGGGTCAGGTTCAACCCGGTGCGTATCGACGCGGTGGAAAAGGCCGACATCAAGACGGCCGATGCCTGGCGCAACGGGCAACTGGCCGCCCGGGACATGCCCTTGCAGCAGGTGCTGGAGCGGCTTGCCAGCTACCAAGGGCAGCGGGTGTGGATGATGGACGAGCAAACCGCTTACCGGCGCATCAGCGGTGATTTCAACCTCGACCGCACAGGCGAAACCCTCGACAGCCTCGCCGCCGCCCAACAACTGCGGGTCAACAACCTGCTCGGGCAGTGGCTGATCGTCCGCTGAAGCGGGCCTTCCGGCTAAGTTTTTGAAAGCGTGCAGATTTTTTTTGAAATGAGTGTTGACAGAGGGTCATCACAAGAGAATAATGCGCGCCATTGGCTACATAGCTCAGTTGGTTAGAGCATAGCATTCATAATGCTGGGGTCCGGGGTTCAAGTCCCTGTGTAGCCACCAAATACGAAAAGGGCTTACCGCAAGGTAAGCCCTTTTTCTTTGCCCTCGAGAATCCCTTCAGCGTATTCCCGCCATGGCGACGGCCACCCCCAGGCCAATCAACGCCACTCCGATCACCCGATCTACCACGACCTGTCGTTCGATCATCGCCTTGCGCAGCCCGGCGCTGGAGAAAAACACCGCCACCAGGCTGAACCACGCCCAATGGGCCAACGACATGAAGGCACCATAGGCCAGATTTATCGCCAGTTCGCTGCCCGGCTTTACCACCTGCGTGTAGGCGCTGATCACGAACAGCATGGTCTTGGGGTTCAGTGCGTTGGTGAGAAACCCCGTGCGCAGGGCCGCGAATGTGCCCGCCGCACTGACCGGCTCCTGGCTGTCGAGACGGATGCGTTGGGTATTGGTCAGCGACCGGTATCCCAGATAGACCAGATACCCCGCCCCCAGCGTTTTCATCAGCACGAACAGCGTCGGGCTGCGGCTGATGAGCACAGCGATGCCGAACAATGTGTACAGCACGTGCACCTGAACCCCCAGGGCGATCCCCAAAGCTGCCGCCAGCCCAGCTCGACGCCCTTGTGCATAACTGCTGCGGGTGACCATAGCGAAGTCCGCGCCGGGGCTGATGACAGCCAGGAGGGTGAACAGGGCAACGGCGATCAGTTCGGTCATGCGAGAAGCCTCGATAGGTGACGTCAGTACACAGGAAATACGATTATCGAAGGCGCTGGTGCGGGAAAAAATCGATTTTGCCGCTACCCTATCTGCTAGTTTTCATCACCTATCTTTCATCGCGCATGGCGTCTTGCCGCCACTGCCGCCCAGAACAGACAGCGGACGCCCCATGAAACTCCCCCACCTCACCGCCCTGCGCTACTTCGACAGCGCTGCGCGCAGCGAAAGCTTCGTGCGCGCCGCCGAGCAACTGCACGTCACCCATGGCGCGGTCAGCCGCCAGGTCCGGCTGCTCGAAGAGGGCCTGGGGATCGAACTGTTCGAGCGCCGCAACCGCGCAGTCTTCCTCACCGCGGCCGGGCGAACCCTCTTCGACACCACCCAAACGATTTTCGAACAGCTCGCCAGCACGGTGCAGCGCCTGCAGGAACACGCACAGGACAACGTCCTGGTGCTGTCGTGCGAGCCCACCCTTGCCATGCGCTGGCTGATCCCGCGCCTGCCGGACTTCCATGCCCACCACCCGGACCTGCAACTGCACCTGGTGGCCGCGGGCGGCCCGGTCGACTTCACCCGCGGCGGTATCGACCTGGCGTTGCGCCGAGACGACTTCCGCTGGGATCGCCAACTGCACAGCCTGATGATCTGCGAGGAATGGATCGGCCCTGTCGCCCGCGCGGGCGCGCCCGCCACGCTCGACGGCCAGCGCCTGCTGCACAGCCACACCCGCACCACAGCCTGGAACACCTGGCTGAGCCTGAGCGGCCACAGCGCCACCGGCACAGAACGCAGCGACTACGAGCATTTCTATCTGTCGATCCAGGCCGCCAGTGCCGGGCTGGGCATGGCCATCGCCTCGGCGCTGATGGTTGGCGATGAACTACGCAGCGGCCAGTTGCAGGCGCCCTACGGGTTTCTGCGCGACGGCTCGGCCTATCATCTGCTCAGCCCCCAGCCCCTGGACGATGACAGCAAGCGCCAGCGCTTCGCCGAATGGGTCTTGCGCCAGTGCCAGGGCAGCCTCGATCACCTGAGCCTGACGCAGAACGACGAACCTGCGCTGCCGTCGCCACCCCAGGTGCGATAGCCCGCGGTATCGAGATGGATACGGCCTGACGGATAGCGCCCCAGTCCCATGTTCCAGGCCTGTCCCTGCTGCTGCCAGAAGGCGCACAGCGGATTCGGGTCGGCCCAGTCGGGCAGCAACAGGTCGACAGCGAAGGCGCGGGTATGGACGCTGCCCACCGCCCCCCCGGCACAGGCGTTGAGCTTGGGCTCGCGGTAGGCGGACACCACCTCGAACCGACGCAGGATGCCCTGCTCTTCGAGGGTGCGGATCAATGCCAGGGTCGAGCGCACTGCCGGCCATTGCGCGCTGGGCGCCACGGCGAACGGCGAGGCGCGGCACAGACGCCAGTCCGATGCCGAACGCAGCAACTGATGGATCGGCACCACCCCGTACAGCCGCGCATCCACCAGCATCTGGCGAAACGCGCGGGTCTCGTGGTCGCCCGCCCAATGCGCGAACATCCGCACATCACGCTCATCGGCGCAGACCCCTGTCATCGCCAGAAGCGACGTCGCCAACAGCCATGTTCCGACGCTTTTCATCCCCCACCTCTTCATCCAGTATGAGCAGCCCGCCGACCCTGGCGGCCACTGACAAGGAGTTAAGCATGCAAAAGATGGCTGTATCGGGCCTGGCCGCCCTCGCCTTCAGCGGCCTGGCACTGGCGGATGCACAGATCGACCTGGGCGATGCGCAACGGGTCACCCGCTTGTTCGCCTTCCCCAACAACTGCCACGTGATCTGCTTTCGCGACTGGACGCTGGAGCAGACCGTCGAGCACTACCTGACCCAGAGCGTACGCCGCGACGGCTATGCCGACGCCCAGGTGCAGGTGCGTCGCGACAACGACAGGCTGCATGCCCATATCGGCGCCGTTCCAGCCAGCTATGCCGAGCCGTTGCGCAAGCTACTCGACAGCGGCGAACTGGCCTACCAGGGCGCTACCCGTCTGAACAACGATGGCAAGTGGGCCTACGACTGGTACCTGTTCCTGCCACTGGGCATGGCCCTGGAAAATCGCCGCAGCATCGAGCTGCTGCACTTCCCGCCGGATTATTCGCTGACCCAGGCCCAGGACTACCTGCGCTCCAACACCACCGATCGCTGGGCGCAGCTGCTGACCTTCAACGGTGTCGAGGCCAGCCAGACCCCGGCCTACCAGACCATCGTCGACATCGCCCCGATCGCTGCGCCCGCCAGCGCCGGCAAGGACCTGGAAGGCACCTACAGCTACTTCGCCGACTATCAGACGCGCATGGTCAAGGAGATGACCCTGCGCCACGACGCCAAGCCCCTGCCGATGGTGGCTTTCGGCGCACCGGTGCGCAGCTGGATCCAGCAGCAGTACGGGCCGAAGGTCAATGTGCTGGGGCTGGTCAG
>NZ_JAYFUI010000037.1:0-28842 GCF_034961125.1 Pseudomonas machongensis
AACGCAGCTTTGTTGTTCTTGCGGAAGTCGGCGATGGTTTTGAAGTCGGGTTTGAGCCGGTTGATCAGCCACATCACTTCGATGTTGCGCTGGCATTCGGCTTCCAGGCGCCGGGACGAGCGAATGCGCTGGAAATAACCATAAAGGTAGAGCTTTAGCTGATCGGCGGGGTCGTACGCGGGGCGCCCGGTGGCCTTGGGCTGAGTTTTCTCAAAGCCGAGCTGACCCAGATCAAGCTTGGCGACATACAGGTCGATGACCCGTACGAGGTGATCTTCCGGGATCAATTCCTCCAGCGAGACCGGGAACAAGCTGGTCTGGCTGCGGGACTCTCCTTGTATGTAGGCCATAACGAAGAATGCTCCGTATCTTTCGATACGGAGCATTCTCTTAAAGGGCGGGGCAGATTGCTAGGTTTTCACACAGTCTGACATGGGCCGGTTTTTTTACGCGTGGCGATTACAGCTTGCCAGCGTTCTCGCTCAGGTACGCCGCAACACCTTCTGGCGAAGCGTTCATGCCCTTGTCACCTTTCTTCCAGTTGGCCGGGCAGACTTCGCCGTGCTCTTCGTGGAATTGCAGGGCGTCGACCAGACGCAGCAGCTCGTCCATGTTGCGGCCCAGTGGCAGGTCGTTGACGATCTGCGAACGGACAACGCCGTTCTTGTCGATCAGGAAGGCGCCACGGAAAGCTACGCCGCCTTCGGACTCGACGTCGTAGGCCTTGCAGATTTCGTGAGTGATGTCGGCAGCCAGGGTGTACTTGACCTGACCGATACCGCCGTTGTTGACCGGGGTGTTACGCCAGGCGTTGTGGGTGAAGTGCGAGTCGATCGAAACGCCGATCACTTCCACGCCACGGGCTTCGAAGTCAGGAATGCGGTTGTCCAGGGCGATCAGCTCGGACGGGCAGACGAAGGTGAAGTCCAGCGGGTAGAAGAACACCAGGCCGTACTTGCCCTTGATGGCCGAAGCCAGGTTGAAGCTGTCGACGATCTCGCCGTTGCCCAGCACGGCTGGAACGGTGAAGTCCGGGGCTTGTTTACCAACGAGCACGCTCATTCGTTATCTCCTGATGATGGTGAAAAACCGTTGCCCGGGCGAGGCTCGCACGCCCGGCATCCAACAAAGGCCGACCATCATACACGGCTTATCGTGACAGACCGAATCGAACCATCGGTCGCGGGAAGATGAAGCTTTCTTCAAGTGCTTTGACAAGCATTCTCATTACCATTAAGCTCCACTCCATCGACTCAACCAGCGATGGTCTGACCTTATGTATGTATGTCTCTGCGTCGGCGTGACCGATGGACAGATCCGTGATGCGATCTACGAAGGATGCTGCAGCTACAAGGAAGTCCGTGCCGCCACCAACGTCGCCAGCCAGTGCGGCAAGTGTGCGTGTCTCGCCAAGCAGGTGGTCCGCGAAACATTGACCGATCTCCAGCTCAGCCAACAGGCCGCCCTGCCTTACCCGGTAGAATTTAACGCCGCCTGAAACAACCGATTTCGAAGAACCGGACCTCGCGTCCGGTTTTTTTATGCCTGTAATTCAATAAGTTAGCCTTCGAACGCGGTTCACAAACATTCTTATTCCTATTAATTTTCACTTATTATTCAATAACTTAGGTTTGACACGCGAAGTTGTCGGGCTCAAACTTCCTGCATTGGCACACTTCTACAGGGCAGGAACCCGATCATGAAAGGCGACGTAAGCGTCATCCAGCATCTCAACAAGATCCTCGGAAACGAGCTGGTCGCGATCAACCAGTACTTCCTGCACGCACGCATGTACGAAGATTGGGGCCTGAACAAGCTCGGCAAGCACGAGTACAAGGAATCCATCGACGAGATGAAGCACGCTGACAAGCTGATCAAGCGTATTCTCTTCCTCGAAGGCATCCCCAACGTGCAAGACCTGGGCAAGCTGTTGATCGGCGAGCACACCAAGGAAATGCTCGAGTGCGACCTGAAGATCGAGCAGAAAGGCCTGGTTGACCTGAAAGCCGCCATCGCGCACTGCGAAACGGTCGGCGACTTCGGCTCGCGCGAATTGCTCGAAGACATCCTGGAGTCCGAGGAAGAGCACATCGACTGGCTGGAAACCCAGTTGGGCCTGATCGACAAGATCGGCATCGAGAACTACCTGCAGTCGCAGATGGGCGAAGAATAAGCCTCCCTGGATAGCACCCATGAAAAAGCCCCGCCTAGGCGGGGCTTTTTCACGCCGGCGGAAAACCTGGATCAGGCCTCGGATGCCTTGGCCTTGGCGGCTGCGTCCTTGATCAGGGTCTGCAGCTCACCCTTCTCGAACATCTCCAGCACGATGTCGCTGCCACCAACCAGCTCACCACCGACCCACAGCTGAGGGAAGGTTGGCCAGTTGGCATACTTGGGCAGGTTGGCACGAATTTCCGGGTTCTGCAGGATGTCGACGTAGGCGAATTTCTCGCCACAACCCATCACAGCCTGCGAAGCACGGGCCGAGAAGCCGCACTGCGGGGCATTCGGCGAGCCTTTCATGTAAAGCAGAATGGTGTTGTTGGCAATCTGCTCTTTGATTGTTTCGATGATATCCATGGAGCACCTCGGCTGAACTTTCCGACACGGTCGTCGGCACGGTGAGGCATTGTATCGGAAAGCCGAGTGTCGTGCTTGGTAATGGACCTGGAGCGTTGAGCAGGTCCATTTCGCAATCAAGCCGCCTCCACCTGCACCGGCACACCATTGAGCGCGGCATTGCCCGACAACGCATCGCGCAGCAATTCATCGGTCAGGTCATTGGCGCTCACTCCCGGTTGGGCGTGGGCGATCTGCAAACGTACCCCCTGGCGACCGTGCCCGTAGCCATGTGGCAGGCTGACCACTCCCGGCATTACCTCCTCACTGGCAAGCACCTGCACCTCCAGACTACCGGTACGCGAGCGAACCCTTACCCACTGCCCGTCCTCCAGCTGGCGCTGCTGCAAGTCCTGCGGATGCATCAGCAACTGGTGGCGGGGCTTGCCTTTGACCAGGCGATGGTAGTTGTGCATCCAGGAATTGTTGCTGCGCACATGCCGGCGCCCGATCAGCAGCAACTGGTCGGGCTCCGTCGGCACCTGCCGGGCCAGGCGCTGCAGATCGTCGAGCAGCACCTGCGGTGCGGCCTCCACCGCCTGGGCCGGAGTGCGCAAGCGGGTTGCGAGGTTTGGCTGCAACGGCCCCAGATCAAGGCCATGGGGATGCTCGTCCAACACCTGCAGTGACAGCCTCCAGGACGACGCCTCGCCACGCGGCCCCTTGCGCAGCGCCAGATCGATCATCTGCGCTGGAGGCAGGGTCGGCTTGAGCTCGAGCGCCGCACGCTCGGCGAACGCCCGGGCCAGCCCGACAAAGATCTCCCAATCATGCAGCGCCCCCTCAGGCTTGGCCAGGATAGCCCGATTGAAGCGGGTGACGTTACGCACTGCCAGCAGGTTGAAGGTGCTGTCGTAGTGATCGTTTTCCAGTGCCGACGTGGAGGGCAGGATCAGGTCGGCGTGGCGAGTGGTTTCATTGATGTACAGGTCGATGCTGAGCATGAACTCAAGACCCGCAAGAGCCCCATCGAGCTGGCGACCAGTGGGAGTGGACAGCACCGGGTTGCCGGCGACGGTCACCAGCGCCCTCACCTGCCCTTCGCCGGGTGTCAGCACTTCTTCGGCCAACGCTGCAACCGGCAGCTCCCCGCCGTACTCCGGGAGGCCCGAAACCCGACTCTGCCACTGGTTGAAATGACCGCCCGAGGTGCTGGCGACCAGGTCAACCGCAGGCTCGGTGCACAGTGCACCACCTTGGCGGTCGAGGTTGCCGGTGACCAGGTTGATCAGTTGCACCAACCAATGACAAAGCGTGCCGAAGGTCTGGGTGGAGACGCCCATGCGCCCGTAGCACACGGCACTGCCGGCCGCGGCGAAATCTCGCGCCAACTGGCGAATCTCACCCGCCTCGATGCCGCAAAGCGGACTCATGGCCTGCGCCGTGAAGGGCGCGATCGCCTCGCGCACCTGCTCAAGCCCATTGACCGGCAGGTGCGAGCCACGCGCCAGGTTTTCGCTGAACAAGGTATTGAGCAGACCACACAGCAGCGCGGCATCACCGCCAGGACGGATGAACAGGTGCTGGTCGGCCATCGCCGCCGTTTCACTGCGTCGGGGGTCGATCACCACGAGTCGTCCGCCGCGCGCGCGCAGCGCCTTCAAGCGCTTTTCCACGTCCGGCACGGTCATGATGCTGCCGTTGGACGCCAATGGATTGCCGCCAAGGATGAGCATGAAATCGGTGTGGTCGATATCCGGGATCGGCAGCAGCAGGCCATGACCATACATCAGGTGGCTGGTCAGGTGCTGGGGCAACTGGTCGACGGAGGTGGCGGAAAACCGGTTGCGCGTCTTGAGCAGCCCTAAAAAGTAGTTGCTGTGAGTCATCAGGCCGTAATTGTGCACGCTGGGATTGCCCTGATAGACCGCCACGGCATTGCGCCCGTGCGCCTGCTGGATGCTCCACAAGCGTTCCGCAGCCAGCGCGAAGGCCTCTTCCCAGGTGATCGGCTCCCAGAGCTCCCCCACGCGCCGATGAGGCTGGCGCAAGCGGTCAGGGTCTTCCTGGATGTCCTGCAGCGCCACCGCCTTCGGACAGATATGCCCACGGCTGAACGGGTCCTGCGGATCGCCCTTGATCGCGCTGATCGACGCCCGCCCGTCAGGCGCATGGCTGACTTCGATATTGAGCCCGCAGATTGCCTCGCACAGGTGACAAGCACGGTGATGCAGGGTCTTGGTCATGGCCGCCTCTGCCTTGTTGTTCTGGAAGCGCTGACTATGCCCCTGACCACCCACCGATGCCACGCCGCTTAGTCACGTGAATCGGGCGTCATCAGGCACACGATTCGCGACACGGCGTTTGCCAAAGCCCCGCCAAGCCGTGTACAAACCCCTGTAGAAAATAAAAAACAGACCTTCCACAAGGGTTTACGACACCCTTTGAAACAGCCCCGCTGTTTCCCCTCTTGGTTTCAGGCGACATTTAATTATAGTATTGCGCCTTTCCCTATTCCGTCCGCCCCGTGCGGCTTACGCCGCAGGTCACTCCCGTTGTCAAAAAAAACCATACGGTCGACCTGCAAAACGTTGCAGATAAGGTAGTCAATCATGAGCACCAGGCACTTTCTCTCCCTGCTGGATTTCACCGCTGACGAATTGCTCGGCGTGATCCGTCGAGGCATCGAGCTGAAGGACCTGCGCAAGCGAGGCGTGCTCTTCGAACCCCTGAAGAACCGCGTACTGGGGATGATCTTCGAGAAGTCCTCGACCCGCACCCGCGTATCGTTCGAAGCGGGCATGATCCAGCTCGGCGGCCAGGCGATCTTCCTGTCCCCGCGCGACACCCAGCTGGGTCGCGGCGAGCCGATCAGCGACAGCGCCATCGTGCTCTCGAGCATGGTCGACGCGGTGATGATCCGCACCCATGCCCACAGCACCCTAACCGAATTCGCTGCGCATTCGAAGGTGCCGTTGATCAACGGCCTGTCCGACGAATCGCACCCCTGCCAACTGCTGGCCGACATGCAGACCTTCGTCGAACACCGTGGCTCGATCCAGGGCAAGACCGTGGCCTGGATCGGTGATGGCTTCAATATGTGCAACTCTTACATCGAGGCTGCCCGCCAGTTCGATTTCCAGCTGCACATCGCTTGCCCGGAGGGCTACGAGCCCGATCCACGCTTCCTCGAGCTCGGTGGCGAGCACGTACGGATCATCCGTGATCCGAAGGAAGCGGTACGCGGCGCGCACCTGGTGACCACGGATGTCTGGACTTCCATGGGCCAGGAAGAGGAAACTGCACGGCGCCTGGCGCATTTCGCGCCTTACCAGGTCACCCGCGAGTTGCTCGACCTGGCGGCACCCGACGCCCTGTTCATGCACTGCCTGCCCGCTCACCGCGGTGAGGAGATCAGCCAGGACCTGCTAGACGACCCACGTTCGGTCGCCTGGGACCAGGCCGAGAACCGCCTGCATGCACAGAAGGCTCTTCTTGAATTCCTTGTAGAACCGGCTTACCACCACGCATGAGTCAACCCCTGCTGCTCAATCTGCGCAACCTCGCCTGCGGCTATGGCGAGCAGCGCATCGTCCAGAACCTCAATCTGCACCTGAACGCAGGCGACATCGGTTGCCTGCTGGGTTCATCGGGTTGCGGCAAAACCACCACCCTGCGCGCCATCGCCGGCTTCGAGCCGGTGCATGACGGCGAGATCCAGCTGGCCGGAGATGTCATCTCCCGTGCAGGCTTCACCCTCGCCCCGGAAAAACGCCGGATCGGCATGGTGTTCCAGGACTACGCGCTGTTCCCGCACCTGACCGTGGCACAGAACATCGCTTTCGGCATCGGCAAACATCCACGCCAAGGCGAAGTGGTCAATGAAATGCTCGAGCTGGTCAAGCTCGGCGGCCTGGGCGCACGCTACCCCCACGAACTTTCCGGCGGCCAGCAGCAGCGCGTCGCACTGGCCCGCGCACTGGCGCCAGAGCCGCAGTTGCTGCTGCTCGACGAGCCGTTCTCCAACCTCGACGTGGAGCTGCGCCGACGCCTGAGCCACGAGGTGCGCGACATTCTCAAGAGCCGTGGCACCAGCGCAATCCTGGTCACCCACGACCAGGAAGAAGCCTTCGCCGTCAGCGATCATGTCGGCGTGTTCAAGGAAGGTCGCCTGGAACAATGGGATACGCCCTACAACCTCTATCACGAGCCACAGACGCCGTTCGTGGCCAGTTTCATCGGCCAGGGCTACTTCATCCGCGGCCAGATGAGCAGCCCGGAAGCGGTGAACACCGAGCTCGGTGAACTGCGCGGCAATCGCGCCTACTTGATGCCAGTAGGCAGTTCGGTGGACGTCCTGCTGCGCCCGGACGACATCGTGCACGCACCGAACAGCACGCTGCGCGCGCGCATCAATGGCAAGAGTTTCCTGGGCGCCTCGACGCTCTATCGCCTGGAACTGCCCACCGGTAGCCAACTGGAGGCGATTTTCCCCAGTCATGTCGATCACCAGATCGGCCAGGACGTAGGCATCGCCGTCGCGGCTGACCATCTGGTGCTGTTCGCCGTACCGGGCAGTGTCGCGGCGCAATTGCAGGCCCAGGAGAACGGCGTACGCCGCTACAGTTCGGCGACCTGAAGGCGCTCTGCTGCGCGCCCTCAGCCTCTGCCGATCCCGGCAAACCTGCCCTGGGTATGCTCGGCCAGCACTGCTGCTGCCAGCTCCACTTCCAGCCCGCGCCGTCCGGCGCTGACATGAATGCTGTCGAACTGCTGCGCCGACTCATCGATGAAGGTGCGCAGGCGTTTCTTCTGCCCCAGAGGGCTGATACCACCGACCAGATATCCCGTGGCCCGCTGGGCTGCGGCAGGGTCGGCCATCTCGCACTTCTTGACCCCGGCAGCCTGGGCGAGCGCCTTGAGGTCGAGCGTGCCGATCACCGGCACCACTGCCACCAGCAACTCACCTTTCTCGCTGCTGGCCAGCAGTGTCTTGAATACCCGCTGCGGATCGAGCCCGAGCTTCTCGGCGGCTTCCAGGCCATAGGAGGCGGATTTGGGATCGTGTTCGTAGCTGAGCACGCGATGTTCGGCGCGCGCCTTCTTCAGCAGGTCGAGTGCGGGGGTCATGTACAGCTCCAGTCGATGACGGCGTGCCGGCTACTTTAGGGGAAATCCCGGAGGGCAGCCAGCGCACGTCGGGGCTGCACCGGACCTGTGCAGGCAGGAGCATGTTCGCGGGTCAGAATGTGGCCGATGGTTCACTTTCGACCTTTGACATCAGCGTTTCTTGTCTATATTTTTTCGTTTCTGAAGAAAACACGCACATAAACAGTGCACATTCGTACACTCGCCGGTCGTTCATGGGGATGGACAACTGGCGTCGACAGCCGGGCGTCCTGCGCCTCACAACAACAAGAACCGAAGGTCCTACATGACGACAGCTCTACGACAACCAACGCTTTCCGGCCAGTGCATGGCCGAGTTCCTGGGTACTGCGTTGCTCATCTTCTTCGGTACCGGTTGCGTGGCCGCGCTCAAGGTCGCGGGTGCCAGCTTCGGACTCTGGGAAATCAGCATCATCTGGGGCGTCGGCGTCAGCATGGCGATCTACCTCAGTGCCGGCGTTTCCGGTGCGCACCTGAACCCGGCGGTCAGCATCGCGCTCACCCTGTTCGCCGGTTTCGACAGGCGCAAACTGCCTTTCTACATCCTCGCCCAGGTCTGTGGTGCCTTCTGCGGTGCGGCACTGGTCTACACCCTGTACAGCACGCTTTTCTTCGATTTCGAACAGGTGCACGGCATGGTCAGGGGCAGCCAGGCCAGCCTCGAGCTGGCGTCGGTGTTCTCCACCTATGCGCATCCATCGCTGTCCATCGGCCAGGCATTTCTGGTCGAAGTGGTGATCACAGCAATCCTCATGGCCGTGATCATGGCCCTCACCGATGACAACAACGGCCTGCCGCGTGGCGCCACCGCACCGCTGCTGATCGGCCTGCTGATCGCGGTGATCGGTAGCGCCATGGGGCCGCTCACCGGCTTTGCGATGAACCCCGCCCGGGATTTCGGGCCCAAACTCATGACATTCCTGGCGGGTTGGGGCGAAATTGCCTTCACTGGTGGACGGGACATTCCCTACTTCTTGGTTCCGGTGTTCGCACCGATCCTTGGCGCGTGCCTGGGGGCCGCGAGCTATCGCGTCCTGATCGCCCGCAACCTGCCGACGGCCGACGCCGCGAACCCAAAGACAGATGCTGCTACCCAGGGCGATACTCAAACTTCCTGAGGCTGGCGCTGCGGGATCTCGCCCGCGCGCTGACTCACTCCCTTTTCGTGCAAGGCAACGACCATGACAGACACCCAGGATAAGAACTACATCATCGCCCTGGACCAGGGCACCACCAGTTCGCGGGCGATCATCTTCGACCGCGACGCCAATGTGGTCGGCACCTCCCAGCGCGAGTTCGCCCAACACTATCCGCAGGCCGGCTGGGTCGAACACGATCCGATGGAGATCTTCGCCACGCAGAGCGCGACCATGGTCGAGGCCCTGGCGCAGGCAGGTCTGAGCCACGCCCAGGTGGCGGCGATCGGTATCACCAACCAGCGTGAAACCACTGTGGTGTGGGACAAGGAAACCGGTCGCCCGGTATACAACGCCATCGTCTGGCAGTGCCGTCGCAGCACCGAGATCTGCGCCCAGCTCAAGCGTGACGGCCACGAACAGTACATCCGCGAAACCACCGGCCTGGTCACCGACCCGTACTTCTCCGGCACCAAGCTCAAGTGGATCCTCGACAACGTCGAAGGTGCCCGCGAGCGCGCCGAACGTGGCGAACTGTTGTTCGGCACCGTCGACAGCTGGCTGATCTGGAAATTCTCTGGCGGCAAGGTGCACGTCACCGACTACACCAATGCCTCACGCACGCTAATGTTCAACATTCACACCCTGCAATGGGATGACAAGCTGCTGAACATTCTCGGCATCCCGCGGCAGATGCTTCCCCAGGTGCGCCCGTCCTCGGAGGTCTACGGCCACACCAAGAGCGGTATCGCCATCGCCGGTATCGCCGGCGACCAGCAGTCGGCGCTGTTCGGCCAGATGTGCGTGGAGCCGGGCCAGGCCAAGAACACCTATGGCACCGGCTGCTTCCTGCTGATGAACACCGGCGACAAGGCCGTCACCTCGTCCCACGGCCTGCTCACCACCATTGCCTGCGGCCCTCGCGGCGAAGTGGCCTACGCCCTCGAAGGCGCAGTGTTCAACGGTGGTTCAACGGTCCAGTGGCTGCGCGACGAGCTGAAGATCGTCAATGACGCGCTCGACACCGAGTACTTCGCCAGCAAGGTGAAGGACAGCAATGGCGTCTACCTGGTACCGGCCTTCACCGGCCTCGGCGCACCCTACTGGGACCCGTACGCCCGCGGCGCCCTGTTCGGCCTGACCCGTGGCGTCAAGGTCGACCACATCATCCGTGCCGCCCTGGAATCGATCGCCTACCAGACCCGCGATGTGCTCGACGCCATGCAGCACGACTGCGGCCAGCGACTCTCGGAGCTGCGGGTTGATGGCGGTGCAGTGGCCAACAACTTCCTCATGCAGTTCCAGGCCGACATTCTCGGCACCTGCGTAGAGCGTCCGAAAATGCGCGAAACCACCGCCCTCGGCGCCGCCTACCTGGCAGGCCTGGCCTGTGGCTTCTGGAGCAGCCTCGACGAGTTGCGTGACAAGGCGATCATCGAACGCGAGTTCAGCCCGCAACTGGATGACACGCAGAAAGAAAAGCTGTACGCGGGGTGGAAGAAAGCCATCGAGCGCACCCGCGATTGGGAAGATCACGAAGGCTGACCGCATCAGCCCACCCAATCCTGTTCAGCAACGGCCTTGCGCGCCCGCTCACGGCGCAAGGCCGCTTCCACATAAGCACCGGTCTCAGGCTAGCGACGACAGTCTACTGGTCGTCATCCCCTTCCTACGGCATCATTGCAGCATTTGTCCGGCAGCCCCAAAGGACCGCCCATGAATCTGCCCCCTCGCCAACAACAAATCCTCGAACTGGTGCGTGAACGCGGCTACGTCAGTATCGAGGAAATGGCGCAGTTGTTCGTCGTCACGCCCCAGACCATCCGTCGTGACATCAACCAGCTCGCCGAGGTCAACCTGCTGCGCCGCTATCATGGTGGTGCCGCCTATGACTCGAGCGTCGAGAACACCGCCTACGCCATGCGCGCCGACCAGATGCGCGACGAGAAACAGCGCATCGCCGAGGCCGTCGCACGGCAGATCCCCGATCACGCCTCGCTGTTCATCAATATCGGTACCACCACCGAATCCATCGCCCGGGCCCTGCTCAACCACAGCCACCTGAAGGTCATCACCAACAACCTGCACGTGGCGTCGATCCTCGGTGCCAAGGATGACTTCGAAGTCCTGGTGGCAGGCGGTACGGTTCGCCGTGACGGCGGTGTCGTGGGGCAGGCCAGCGTCGACTTCATCAGCCAGTTCAAGGTCGATTTCGCCCTGGTCGGCATCAGTGGCATCGATGAAGACGGCAGCCTGTTGGACTTCGACTATCAGGAAGTACGGGTATCCCAGGCCATCATCGCCAATGCCCGGCAGGTCATCCTCGCCGCAGACTCCAGCAAGTTCGGGCGCAACGCCATGGTGCGCCTGGGCTCAATCAACCTGATCGACTGTCTGGTGACCGACCAGCATCCCACCCCCACGCTCACGCAGCTGCTGAACCAGTACAAGATCCGCCTGGAAGTGGTCTGAGCGCGCAGCGCTGAACATCACCGGTGGCGAGCCGCCGGTGAGACAGCGCCATGAAATGTTCAATAATGTTCACTTTATTGCCATCTGATCAGTATTTTCTATGATCAGCGACTGGCGATGGTCTTTTTGTTGCGCTACTATTTTCGGAAACGAACATAGATGTTCACATTCGCTGTGAACCGCCCTCAGGAGGCCTTGCCCGTGTCCCAGCCCGTCCAGCCCCAGCCGCCCCTCGCCGACTGCTATGACCTCGCCGTGATCGGCGGTGGCATCAATGGCGTCGGTATCGCCGCCGATGCTGCCGGGCGTGGCCTGAAGGTCTTCCTGTGCGAGAAGGACGACCTTGCCCAGCACACCTCCTCGGCGAGCAGCAAGCTGATCCATGGTGGCCTGCGCTACCTGGAACACTACGAATTCCGCCTGGTACGTGAAGCCCTGGCCGAGCGCGAAGTGCTGCTGGCCAAGGCGCCGCACATCGTCAAGCCCATGCGCTTCGTGTTGCCACATCGTCCCCACCTGCGTCCGGCCTGGATGATTCGCGCTGGCCTGTTCCTCTATGATCATCTGGGCAAGCGCAAGCGCCTGGGCGGCTCGCGCAGCCTGCGTTTCGGTGCGGGCTATCCGCTCAAGCCGACGATCACACGCGGCTTCGAATACGCCGATTGCGCAGTCGATGACGCTCGCCTGGTGGTGCTCAACGCCATGGCCGCACGTGAAAAAGGCGCCCACCTGCACACCCGTACCCGCTGCCTGCGCGCCGAGCGCGTCGATGGCCTGTGGCAGGTCGAACTGCAGCATGCCGACGGCAGCCTGCAGGCCATTCGCGCCCGCGCCCTGGTCAATGCCGCCGGTCCTTGGGTGGCACGTTTCATCAAGGATGACCTCAAGCTCGATGCGCCCTACGGCATCCGTCTGATCCAGGGCAGCCATCTCATCGTGCCGCGGCTGTACGAAGGCGAACACGCCTACATCCTGCAGAACGAAGATCAGCGCATCGTCTTCTGCATCCCTTATCTGGACCGCTTCACCCTGATCGGCACCACCGACCGTGAATACAGCGGCGACCCGGCCAAGGTGGCGATCACCGACGCGGAAACCGACTACCTGCTCAAGGTGGTCAACGAACATTTCAATCATCAATTGTCACGCGCCGACATCCAGCACACCTACTCCGGCGTACGCCCGCTGTGCAACGACGAGTCGGACAACCCTTCTGCCGTGACCCGCGACTACACCCTGGCGTTGTCCGCCAGCGAGGGGCAGGCGCCCCTGCTTTCGGTGTTCGGCGGCAAGCTGACCACCTACCGCAAGCTGGCAGAATCAGCGATGACCGAACTCAAGCCTTTCTTCTCCCAGATGCGCGGCAGCTGGACTGCCAGCGCGCCATTGCCAGGGGGCGAAGGCATGACCAGCGTGCAGGCCCTGGTCGATGCCGTTCTGGCGCGCCACGGCTGGCTGCCGGTGGACATCGCCAAGCGCTGGGTGCTGACTTACGGCAGTCGTGTCTGGCGCCTGCTTGAAGGTGTACAAGGGCCGGATGACCTTGGTCAGTCGATCGGCGGTGGTTTGTTCAGCCGCGAGGTGGATTACCTGTGCGCTGCAGAATGGGCGGTCAGCGTGGACGATATTCTCTGGCGCCGCACCAAACTGGGCCTGTTCACCAATGCTGCCGAGCAACAGGCTCTGGCCGACTACCTGCAGCAGGCCGCCTCGAACCGGGCGCGGGTCCGCGCGGCCTGAGTCATTGACGGGCTGGCGCAACACCAGCCCGTCCCTTGCCTTGCAGGCGCGCAAACCCTTCAGGGCCCTGCTGCGCAGGTCGAGCGTCCACTCGTCGATCACCTCGCATTCTTCTTCAATCTCCAGGTCGGCCAAGCGCGTATGAACGCGCGCTCTTATTTCGCTGAACCTGCAGTGACGTGCCCTTTTCACCCTGACCACTAGGGTCATGACACCCGGCACCCACCCATTCGGATTTCCGAACGCTTCCAGAACAGTCATTCGGAAACCCGCACGTCCACCCTTGGAAATAATTCGTCAGAAAAGATTAATTCCCAGGAAATTCGCGGCGTTATGATGAATGTCGGAGCTTGGCACGAGTCATGCTCTACACTTGGTAGCCGAACGCACACCGCTTCTTGTTGTGTTCGTTGAACGAAGAGTCCGCCAACGGCTCCATAAAAAAAACAAACGTCGAGGAAAATTTGATGCGTATCGTTCGTCAATTGCTGGGCGCTGCAATCGCCGCCGCCGTCATCGCTTCGCCGGTCATGGCCGAAGAGCTGACCGGCACCCTGAAGAAGATCAAGGATTCCGGCACCATCACCCTGGGCCACCGTGACTCCTCCATTCCGTTTTCCTACCTGGCAGGCAGCACTACACCCGTGGGCTACTCCCACGACGTCCAGCTGGCTGTGGTCGAAGCCCTGAAGAAGCAACTGGGCACCGACATCAAGGTCAAGTACAACCTCGTCACCTCCCAGACCCGCATCCCGCTGGTGCAGAACGGCACCGTCGACCTGGAGTGCGGCTCCACCACCAACAACGTCGAGCGCCAGCAGCAAGTCGGCTTCTCGGTTGGCATCTTCGAAGTCGGCACCCGTCTGCTGACCAAGGTCAAGGACGGTCAACCCTCCTACAAAGACTTCCCGGACCTGGCCGGCAAGAACGTCGTGACCACCGCCGGCACCACCTCCGAGCGCCTGCTCAAGGCCATGAACGCTGACAAGCAGATGAAGATGAACGTGATTTCCGCCAAGGATCACGGTGAAGCCTTCAACATGCTCGAAAGCGGCCGCGCCGTAGCCTTCATGATGGACGACGCCCTGCTGGCCGGTGAAATGGCCAAGGCCAAGAAACCGACCGACTGGGTCATCACCGGCACCCCGCAATCGTACGAAATCTACGGCTGCATGGTGCGCAAGGACGATGCGCAGTTCAAGAAAGCGGTCGATGACGCCATCGTCGCCTACTACAAGTCGGGCGCCGTGCAGAAGAGCTACGACAAGTGGTTCCAGCAGCCAATCCCACCGAAAGGCCTGAACCTGCAGTTCCCGATGAGCGAAGAGCTGAAGAAGCTGATCGCAGAGCCTACCGACAAGGCTGCGGACGAAACCAAGTCCTGATCCCCTGCTGAAATGGCCCGCGTGCTCCACCAAGCACGAATCCAACCGACGGGCCACGCATAAGTGTCTAACCTTTACTTCCGAGGGCGCCCAGCGCTCTTGGAAGTTCAAAGGTGCCCGTGAAACAACCGTCTGAGGGGAAATCCCGATGAATTACAACTGGGACTGGGGCGTGTTCTTCAAGTCCACTGGCGTGGGCAGCGAAATCTATCTGGACTGGTACGTCACCGGTCTGGGCTGGACCATCGCCATCGCCATCTGCGCCTGGATCATCGCCTTGCTGCTGGGATCGCTGCTTGGCGTCATGCGCACCGTGCCGAACCGTCTGGTATCGGGCATCGCCACCGCCTACGTGGAACTGTTCCGCAACGTACCGCTGCTGGTGCAGCTGTTCATCTGGTACTTCCTGGTACCGGACCTGCTTCCGGAGGGCCTGCAGGAGTGGTTCAAGCAGGACCTCAACCCGACCACCTCGGCACTGATCAGCGTAATCATCTGCCTTGGCCTGTTCACCGCCGCGCGTGTCTGCGAACAAGTGCGCACCGGTATCCAGGCCCTGCCCCGCGGACAGGAGTCTGCCGGGCGCGCGATGGGCTTCAGCCTGACGCAGATCTACATGAACGTGCTGCTGCCACAGGCCTACCGGATCATCATTCCGCCGCTCACCTCCGAATTCCTGAACGTGTTCAAGAACTCCTCGGTGGCGTCGCTGATCGGCTTGATGGAGCTGCTGGCCCAGACCAAGCAGACCGCCGAGTTCTCCGCCAACCTGTTCGAGGCCTTCACTCTGGCCACGCTGATCTACTTCACCCTGAACATGGGCCTGATGCTGCTGATGCGCATGGTCGAGAAGAAAGTTGCCGTGCCTGGCCTGATTTCCGTGGGAGGTAAGTAATGGACATGGATTTCAGCGAAATCATCCCTGCCCTGCCCGCCCTGTGGGACGGCATGGTCATGACCTTGCAACTGATGGTCATGGGTGTGGTCGGTGGTATCGCGCTGGGGACCGTCCTGGCGCTGATGCGGTTGTCGTCGAGCAAGCTGCTGGCCAATATCGCCGGCGCCTACGTCAACTACTTCCGCTCCATCCCGCTGCTGCTGGTGATCACCTGGTTCTACCTGGCCGTGCCCTTCGTCCTGCGCTGGATTACCGGCGAAGACACCCCGATCGGCGCGTTCACCTCCTGCGTCGTGGCCTTCATGATGTTCGAGGCGGCCTACTTCTGCGAAATCGTGCGTGCGGGCGTGCAATCGATCTCCAAGGGCCAGATGGGCGCCGCGCAGGCACTGGGCATGACCTACGGCCAGTGCATGCGCTTGATCATCCTGCCCCAGGCGTTCCGCAAGATGACCCCGCTGCTGCTGCAGCAGAGCATCATCCTGTTCCAGGACACCTCGCTGGTCTACACCGTGGGCCTGGTGGACTTCCTCAACTCGGCACGCTCCAACGGCGACATCATCGGGCGCTCCCACGAGTTCCTGATCTTTGCCGGCGTCGTGTACTTCCTCATCAGTTTCTCCGCTTCCTGGTTGGTCAAGCGTCTGCAAAAAAGGATCGCCGTATGATTTCCATCAAGAACGTCAACAAGTGGTACGGGGACTTCCAGGTGCTGACCGATTGCACCACCGAGGTCAAGAAAGGTGAAGTGGTGGTGGTCTGCGGCCCATCCGGCTCGGGCAAGTCCACCCTGATCAAGTGCGTCAACGCGCTGGAGCCGTTCCAGAAGGGCGACATCGTGGTCGACGGCACTTCGATCGCCGATCCGAAGACCAACCTGCCCAAACTGCGTTCGCGGGTGGGCATGGTATTCCAGCACTTCGAGCTGTTCCCGCACCTGTCGATCACCGAAAACCTGACCATCGCCCAGCGCAAGGTGCTCGGCCGCAGCGAGGCGGAAGCCACCAAGAAAGGCCTGGCCTTGCTCGAGCGCGTAGGCCTCGGCGCCCATGCCAAGAAACACCCCGGCCAGCTCTCCGGCGGCCAGCAGCAGCGCGTGGCGATCGCCCGCGCCCTGTCGATGGACCCGATCGTCATGCTGTTCGACGAACCGACCTCGGCACTGGACCCGGAAATGGTCAACGAAGTACTGGACGTGATGGTCGAGCTCGCCCATGAGGGCATGACCATGATGTGCGTGACCCACGAAATGGGCTTCGCCCGCAAGGTCGCCAACCGGGTGATCTTCATGGACAAGGGCAACATCATCGAGGACTGCCAGAAGGAAGACTTCTTCGGCAACCCCGAAGGTCGCCACGAACGCACCCAGCACTTCCTCAGCAAGATCCTGCAGCACTGATGATCCCGGTGTCCGCTGCCTGCCAGGGCAGCGGACGCTGGTCGTGACAAGGCCACTGTGATGAAATGCGATCCTTCGCTACTTCGCCCTGCCAAGCCTGCCGTGAAATCCCGCCTGATCCGCCAACTGTTCCTCCCACCACTGATCGTCCTGCTGATGGTCGGTCTGGGCCTGGTCGGCTACATGATCAGCGAAAACAACGGCATCCGCGCCCTGAGCGAGAACGGCGAGCGCCAGCTCGAGCTGCACGCGCGCACGGTCGAAAGCGAAATCAGCAAGTACACCTACCTGCCGAGTCTGCTGGAGCTCGAAGACAGCGTCTCGCAACTGCTCGCCGAACCTGACGGCGGCTCGCGGCAGGTCGTCAACGAATACCTCGAAGGCCTGAACCGCCGCAGCCGCAGCCGGGCGATCTACGTCCTGGACACCAGCGGCCGGGTGCAGGCCACCAGCAACTGGCGCGACGCCGACTCCTTTCTGGGAGAAGACCTGGCCTTCCGCGCCTATTTCCAGGACGCCGTGCGCGGTCAGCCTGGGCGTTTCTATGGCATCGGCAGCACCACCGGAGAAGCTGGCTACTATCTGGCCCATGGCCTGGAAGAGCACGGCAAGATCATCGGCGTCGCGGTGATCAAGGTCCGCCTGGACACCCTGGAAGAGCGTTGGCAACGTGCCCGCCTCGAAGCATTCGTCAGCGACGAGAACGGCATCATCATCCTTTCCAGCGATCCCGCCCGGCGGCTGAAGTCGGTGCGCCCGCTTACCCCGCAGATCAAGGAAGAACTGGCGCGCAGCCTGCAGTACTACTGGTGGCCACTCAACGAACTGCAACCGCTGGCCCGCGAGACGCTGGGCGATGGTGTAGAAAAACTGACCTTCCCGGCCAACAGCGAAACCGCCCAGGGCAAAGTGCGTGAAGTCGCCTACCTGGCCCAGACCCGACGCCTGGCTGACACCCCCTGGCACTTCACCCTGCTCACCCCGCTGCAGGATCTGCATCGCGAATCGATGGTCCAGGGCATCCTGGTCGGCGTTGCCTTCGCCCTGCTGGCAATCCTCGGCATCGCCTGGAACGAGCGGCGCAAGGTGATCGCCACGCGCCTGGCCGCCCGCGAAGCCTTGGAAGAAGCCAATAGCCTGCTGGAGCGGCGGATCACAGAACGTACCGCCGACCTGCGTGCCAGCAACGAACGACTCAAGGGGCAGATCCGCGAACGACGTCACGCCGAGCAGACCCTGCGCCATGCCCAGGACGAGTTGGTCCAGGCCGGCAAGCTGGCAGCCATCGGGCAGATGTCGACCAGCATCGCCCATGAGCTGAACCAGCCGCTGGCGGCACTGCGTACCCTGTCGGGCAATACCGTGCGCTTCCTCGAACGCGGAGCCTTCGAGACCGCCAGCACCAACCTGCGCACCATGAACGACCTGATCGATCGCATGGGGCGCATCACCGCCAGCCTGCGCTCCTTCGCCCGGCGTGGCGAGGACAGCGGCCGCGCCTCGCTGGGCAAGGCGGTGGAGGCGTCCCTGCAGGTACTCGGCAACCGCATCGGCGCGTGCAACCTGCAATTGCATCGCCAATTCGATGACCAGCCGCTGGCGATCGACCAGACGCGCCTGGAACAGATCCTGGTCAACCTGCTTGGCAACGCCCTCGACGCCATGACCGCCCAACCCCATCCGCAGCTGTGGCTGGAAGGCGAACTGGCAGGCGACAGATACCGCCTGCGGGTTCGCGACAACGGCCACGGCATTGACATCGAGGCCCGCAAGCACCTGTTCGAACCGTTCTTCACCACCAAACCGGGCGAGCATGGCCTGGGCCTGGGCCTGACCTTGTCGGCCAGCCTCGCCACAGCCGCCAAGGGCACCTTGAGCGTCGAGCACCCCGCTGGCGGCGGTACAGCCTTCATCCTCACCCTGCCCCTGGTCACCTCCCCCACAGACTCGGCCGATGCCCCATGAACGAAGGGTCCCCATGAACCAAGCACCCTTGACTGTCCTGATCGTCGAAGACGACCCCCACGTGCTGCTCGGTTGCCAGCAGGCGCTGGCGCTCGAGGATATCGCTTGCGAAGGCGTCGGCAGCGCCGAACAGGCCCTGGAGCGGATCGGTGACGATTTCGCCGGGATCGTCGTCAGCGACATTCGCCTGCCGGGCATCGACGGCCTGGAGCTGCTCAATCGCCTCAAGGCCCGCGACCGCAGCCTGCCGGTGGTGCTGATCACCGGCCACGGCGACATCGACATGGCCGTCGGCGCCATGCGCAACGGCGCCTACGACTTCATGGAGAAGCCGTTCTCGCCAGAGCGACTGGTCGATGTGGTACGCCGGGCGCTGGAGCAACGCGGCCTGTCGCGCGAAGTGGTCGCCCTGCGCCGGCAACTGGCCGGTCACAGCTCGCTGGAAGGACGGATCATCGGCCGCTCGCCTGCCATGCAGAACCTGCGCGAACTGATCGCCAACGTCGCCGACACCTCGGCCAACGTACTGATCGAAGGCGAGACCGGCACAGGCAAGGAACTGGTCGCCCGTTGCCTGCACGATTTCAGCCGGCGCCAGACAGCCCCCTTCGTGGCCTTGAACTGCGGCGGCCTGCCGGAAAACCTGTTCGAGAGCGAAATCTTCGGCCATGAAGCCAACGCGTTCACCGGCGCAGGCAAACGGCGGATCGGCAAGATCGAGCATGCCAATGGCGGGACACTGTTCCTCGATGAAGTCGAGAGCATGCCGATCAACCTGCAGATCAAGCTGCTGCGCGTCTTGCAGGAGCGCACTCTCGAGCGCCTGGGCTCGAACCAGAGCATCCCGGTGGACTGCCGGGTGATCGCTGCCACCAAGTCGGACCTGGACGCCATGGGCCAGGCCGGGCAGTTCCGCAGCGACCTGTACTATCGCCTCAACGTGGTTACGCTCGAGTTGCCGCCGTTGCGCGAACGCCGCGAGGACGTACTGCAGTTGTTCGAGCATTTCCTGCAGCAATCGGCGCTACGCTTCGACCGCGAAGTTCCCGAGCTGGACAGCCAGACATTGTCGCGGCTCATGGCTCATGACTGGCCGGGCAATGTGCGCGAGCTGCGCAACGTCGCCGAGCGCTATGCGCTGGGCTTGCCGGCGTTCAAGAAGGCCGGTGGCAGTGCAAGCCAGGGGCTGGGCTTTGCCGAGGCGGTGGAAGCGTTCGAACGCAACCTGCTCAGTGATGCCTTGCAGCGCACTGGCGGCAACCTTAGCCAGGCCAGCCAGGAGCTGGGCATGGCCAAGACGACGTTGTTCGACAAGGTGAAGAAGTACGGGTTGGGCTGACAGGGCTCAGCGCCACCCGACTCAAAGCCCTGCCAGGTGCGTCGCATCCTGACGATGCGCCTTCAGGTAGGGCAGCACCGCCGCCAGCAACGGCGCCTTGAACGGCTCCTGGAAGCGGTGCGCCAACCCTGGAATCAAGCGTAACTGGCTGCCTTGGATGTGCGCCGCCAAGTGCACCCCATGCATCACCGGGAGCAGCGGGTCGGCCGTGCCATGCACGACCAGCGTAGGCACACGCAACTGGTTGAGCAGCGCCACCCGGCTCGGTTCCGCCAGGATCGCCATGATCTGGCGCTTGACCCCCTCCGGATTGAACGCCCGGTCATAGGCCAACGCCGCCTGCTGCAACAGCACCGCGCGATCATCGTGCACCGTCGGGCTGCCCAGAGCCGCCAGCAGGTCGGCCTGCTGCTCCAGCGCCACTTCACGGCTCGGAGCACTGCGCCGCGCCAGCAACTGCACCAACGCAGGATTCGGCGCCGGCAAGCCTTCGGCACCGGAGCTGGACATGACCAGCGTCAGGCTGCGCACACGCTGCGGCGCCATGGCTGCCAGGTGCTGGGCGATCATCCCGCCCATGCTTACCCCCAACACATGGAACTGCTCGATTCCAAGCACATCCATCAGGTGCAGACCGTCACCGGCCATGTCAGTCAGGCTGTAGGGCGCCGCCACTGGCAGGCCAAGCTTGTAGCGCAGCAACTCGACGGTGAGGTTGGCCGACGCCGGCGCCTGGTTCCAGCGCGACAGGCCGACATCGCGGTTGTCATAACGAATGACCCGAAAACCTTGGCGACACAATGCCTCGACCACATCATCCGGCCAGTGGATCAATTGCCCGCCCAGGCCCATGACCAGCAGCAATGCCGGATCCCCCGGCGTGCTAACGCTCTGGTAGACCAGGCTCAACTCACCCAGCTCGGCTCGCTGCACCGGTACATGGGCGTCGCAACGCCCGGCGGCGAAACCTGTCGGCACCCCGCACAACAAAAGAAAGAAAATCAGAAAAACCCGCATGGAAGGAAACACCAGAATGCAAATCCCCAGTAGAGCGCGAGTCTGATGAAATCCATGCGATGGCGCTGCCACAGTTGCGTGACAGTTTGATTAATGTCGCCGAACGGTCATCTGCAGGGTGCTGTCGACAGACACAGCAACATGAGAGAAACTCAACCCAATCGATCTTTTACCAAGTGTTTCTCCCGGAGTTGCAAGTGCTGGAAATCCGTCACCTGAAAACCCTTCATGCCCTGCGCGAAGCCGACAGCCTGGTGGAGGCCGCCGAGCGCCTGCACCTGACCCAGTCGGCGCTGTCGCACCAGTTCAAGGAGCTGGAAGAGCGCCTGGGGATGCAACTGTTCGTGCGCAAGACCAAGCCGATCCGCTTCACCAGTGCCGGCCTGCGCCTGCTGCAACTGGCCGACGCCACCCTGCCGCTGCTGCGTGGCGCCGAACGCGACATCGCCCGCCTCGCCGGCGGCACCGCGGGCCGCCTGCACATGGCCATCGAGTGCCACAGCTGCTTCCAGTGGCTGATGCCAACCATCGACCAGTTCCGCGATGCCTGGCCGGAGGTCGAGCTGGACCTGGCCTCGGGCTTTGCCTTCGCCCCCTTGCCTGCGCTGGCCCGGGGCGATCTCGACCTGGTGGTGACCTCCGACCCGCTGGACCTGGCTGGCATCACCTACGTGCCGCTGTTCACCTACGAAGCCATGCTGGCGGTGGCCAACCAGCACGCGCTGGCGAGCAAGCCCTACATCGTTCCGGACGACCTGGCCGACCAGACCCTCATCACCTACCCGGTGGAGCGTGATCGCCTGGACATCTTCACCCGCTTCCTGGAGCCTGCCGATATCGAACCGGCCGCGGTTCGCACCTCGGAGCTGACAGTGATGATGATGCAGTTGGTCGCCAGCGGTCGCGGGGTGTGCGGCATGCCGCACTGGGCATTGCACGAGTACAGCTCGCGTGGCTACGTGAAGGGCAAGCGCCTGGGCGAGAAAGGCCTGTTCGCCACGCTCTATGCCGCAGTGCGCACCGACATGCTCGATGCGCCGTACATGCGTGATTTCCTGCTGACCGCCAAGGATACCTCGTTCGCCACCCTCGACGGTGTCAGCGCGGTGCGCTGAGGCCCTCACGCCACAGCGGCAGGATCAGGTCGCGGGTCAAGGGTGCCAGTGCCAGGGTTGGCGCCTGATCGGCCGCCAGCCAGTGAACTTCGTCGATTTCCGCGGCCGGGATCACCGCCTCGGCGCATTCGACGCGAAACAGCTCGGCCTGTACTTCAAAACCTGGCTCGTTGGCCGCCGGAGCGCTGAAACGGCCAAGGTGCACGGCCTGCTCGGGGTCGATGCGCACGCCCAGCTCTTCGTGCAGCTCGCGCACCAGCGCCTGGACCGGCGTTTCGCCGGCATCGATCTTGCCACCCGGTTGCATGAAGGCCTGGGTGCCGCGCTTGCGTACCAGCAGGGTACGGCCCGCCGGGTCGATGAGCAGGGCGGCGGCGATATGGATAGTCTTGGTCATGGGGGCATTCCTGGACAGAGGCTGGCGAGGATACCTTATGCAGCGCGCTCTGAGCGGGTTTACCGGGGCAAACGCCAGCTCCGCCCTAAGCCGGACGAACGGCCCCTTGCCAACCACCTCGCCAAACGCCATAAACACTGCATGAACCTGCCCGCACAGCAGCACCCGGTGCTCGACCTGTTCCACCCCGCCGTCGGCACTTGGTTCCGGCAACGCTTCGCCACCGTCACCGACGCCCAGGCCCGCGCCTGGCCGCTGATCCACGCCGGCCAGTCGATGCTGCTGGCCGCTCCGACCGGCTCGGGCAAGACCCTCAGCGCCTTTCTCGCAGTGCTCGACGAACTGTTTCGCCAAGGTCTGGAGCACGACGGCGAGCTGCCCGCGCAAACCCAGGTGATCTACGTTTCACCGCTCAAGGCGTTGTCCAACGACATTCGCCTCAATCTCCAGGCGCCTCTCGAAGGCATCGCTCAGGCACTCGCCGAGCAGGGCCTGAAAGCACCACACATCACCACCGCCGTGCGCACCGGCGATACACCGCAAAAAGACCGCGCAGCCATGCGCAAACGCGCACCGCACATCCTGGTGACAACGCCTGAATCGCTGTACGTACTGCTCGGTTCGGCCTCGGGTCGTGCCGGGCTGAACCAGGTGCACACGGTGATCGTCGACGAGATCCACGCCCTGGCCGGCAACAAGCGCGGCTGCCACCTGGCACTGACCCTGGAGCGCCTGCAAGCCCTGTGCGGCCGACCGTTGCGCCGCATCGGCCTGTCGGCCACGCAGCGCCCGGTCGAGCGGGTGGCGCAGTTCCTGGTCGGGCATCAGCGGCCCTGCGCCATCGTCGATGTCGGCCACAGCCGCGAGCGCGACCTGGCCATCGAGGTGCCGCCGGTGCCGCTGGGCGCGGTGATGGCCACGGATGTCTGGGAACTGCTCTACGACCGACTCGCCGCCCTGGCCCGCGAGCACCGCACCACGCTGGTGTTCGTCAACACCCGGCGCCTGGCCGAACGCCTGACCCGGCATCTGAGCGAGCGCCTGGGCCAGGACGCAGTCGCCGCCCACCATGGCAGCCTGGCCAAGGAGCATCGCCTGTCAGCCGAACAGCGCCTGAAGGCTGGTGGTCTGCGGATGCTGGTAGCTACTGCGTCGTTGGAACTGGGCATCGATATCGGCGACGTCGACCTGGTGTGCCAGATAGCCTCGCCCGGCTCCATTGCCGCCTTCCTGCAACGCGTCGGCCGCTCGGGGCACCAGGTCGATGGCATTCCCAAGGGCCGACTGTTCCCTACCTCGCGTGACGACCTGATCGAATGCGTGGCCTTGCTCGACTGCGTGCGCCGGGGCGAGCTGGACCTGCTGCACATCCCCAACGCGCCACTGGATGTACTGGCCCAGCAGATCATCGCCGAAGTCAGCAACCAGCCTTGGCCAGAGCAGGCGTTGTTCGACTGCCTGCGCGCCGCGATGCCCTATGCAGGGCTTGATCAGGCGCATTACCAGGCCCTGCTGCAGATGCTCACCGAGGGTTACAACGGCTGCCAGGGTGTACGCAGCGCCTACCTGCATCGCGACGCAGTGAATGCCACCCTGCGTGGACGTCGCGGCAGCCAGCTCACTGCCCTGACCAGCGGCGGTACCATCCCCGAGACTGCCGACTACAGCGTGCTGCTCGAACCCCAGGCACTGAACATCGGCAGCGTCAATGAAGACTTCGCGGTGGAAAGCATCGCCGGCGATATCTTCCAGCTGGGCAACGCCTCCTATCGCATCCTGCGCGTGGAGCCCGGGCGGGTACGGGTCGAGGATGCCCATGGCCTGCCGCCGACCATCCCCTTCTGGCTCGGTGAAGCGCCGGGGCGCAGTGACGAATTGTCCACCGCAGTCGCGCGCCTGCAGGCACGTCTCGATGAGCAGCTGCAGCAGCATGCAGGCGACCAGTCCCACGTGCTGCAGTGGCTGAAAGCCGACTATGTGCTGGACGACGACAGCGCCAGCCAGTTGCTCGACTACCTGGGCCGTACCCAGCAAGTGCTGGGCGCCCTGCCGTCGCAGCAGACACTGGTGATGGAGCGCTTTTTCGACGAGTCCGGCGGCACCCAACTGATCATCCACTCCCCCTACGGCAGCCGCATCAACCGCGCCTGGGGCCTGGCCCTGCGCAAACGCTTCTGCCGCACCTTCAATTTCGAATTGCAGGCGGCGGCCAGCGAAGATGCGATCGTGCTGTCGCTGTCCACCAGCCACAGCTTCGACCTCGATGAAGTGTGGCGCTACCTGTCGAGCCGCACCGCCGAGCAGGTGCTGGTCCAGGCACTGCTCGACGCGCCGCTGTTTGGTGTGCGTTGGCGCTGGAACGCGGCCGTGGCGATGGCCCTGCCGCGCTTCATCGGAGGGCGCAAGGTAGCGCCGCAGATCCAGCGGATGAAGAGCGAAGACCTGGTCGCCACAGTGTTCCCCGACCAGATCGCCTGCCTTGAAAACATCGTCGGCGAGCGCCAGATTCCCGACCATCCGCTGGTGCAACAGACCCTCGACGATTGTCTGCACGACGCCATGGACAGCGAGGGCTGGCTGGCACTGCTGCGGCGCATGGAAAGCGGCGAGGTGCGCCTGCTCAGCCGCGACCTGCCCGCCCCCTCACCGCTGGCCGCGGCCATCCTCAATGCTCGTCCCTATGCGTTTCTCGACGATGCACCGCTGGAGGAGCGCCGTACCCAAGCGGTGCTCAACCGGCGCTGGAACGAGGTAAGCAGCGGCGACGACCTCGGCGCGCTGGACGCCGATGCGATCAGTGCGGTCGCGGATGAGGCCTGGCCAAGACCGCTCAACCTCGACGAAATGCACGAGGCGCTGATGAGCCTGGGCACGATCACGCAAGCCGAGGTGCAAGCCAACGATGGCTGGGCAGCCCTGCTCGGGCAGTTGGCAGACGCTGGCCGTGCCTGCCGTCTGGACACCTGCGGCCAGCCGCTGTGGCTGGCTCGCGAGCGCCTGAGGTCGATGACCACGCTGTACCCCGACGCTTCGCTCGCCCCTGCCCTGCAGCCATTGCCCGGCTTCGACCAGGTCGTCGATGCGGATAGCGCCTTGAGCGATCTGCTGCGTGGCCGCCTGAGCGCCTTCGGCCCACTCACCCTGGCGCAGATCGCCACGCCATTGAGCCGCAGCGAGAGCGACGTCGAACAGGCGTTGGCGCGGCTGGAGCGCGAAGGCTATGTCTTGCGCGGGCACTTCAGCCCAGGCCAGCCGCCACTGCAATGGTGCGAGCGTCACCTGCTGGCACGCATTCACCGCTATACCGTCAAGCGCCTGCGCCGGGAGATCGAACCGGTCAGCCTGCAGGATTTCATGCGTTTTCAGTTCGACTGGCAGCACCTGAGCCAGGAGGAACGCCTGCGCGGGCCGCAGGCGGTAGCGCAGGTGCTCGGACAGCTCGAGGGCTTCCCCTGCGCCGCCGGGGCCTGGGAGGCGGAGCTGTTGCCTGCGCGGATCAAGGACTACAGCCCGCACTGGCTTGACGACGCCTGTCGCAGTGGCCAGTGGGCCTGGACGCGGCTGGCCGCCACTGTGTCGAGCAGTACCCTGTCGAGCACGCCGCTGGTGCTTCTGCCGCGCGAACGCCTCGCCCTGTGGCGCAGCCTGGCCAGCATTCCGTCGCCCGAGGCGCTCGGCGCACGGGCACAGCGCGTGCACCAGGCTTTGCAGGCCCATGGCGCGCTGTTCTTCGACGAGCTGGCCGAGCAAGCCCGCCTGCTGCCCAGCGAGCTGGAAAACGCCCTGCAGGAACTGGTCGGCTCGGGGCTGGCGGGCGCCGACAGCTTCAGCGGTCTGCGCAGCCTGATAACGCCGGCGGCCAAACGTTCGTCACGCAATAGCCGCCGCGGTCATCCACCGCTGTCCAGCAGCATGGTGCAGGCCGGTCGCTGGGCGCTGCTGCGGCGCAGCGCTGGCGAACAGGACAGCGACCAGCGCCTGGAACGTATAGCCCGCAGCTTGTTGCGTCGTTATGGGGTGATCTGCTGGCGCCTGCTGGAGCGCGAAAGCGCAGCACTACCGCCATGGCGCGAACTCCTGCGTTGTTATCACCGGCTGGAGGCACGCGGGGAAATCCGTGGCGGGCGGTTCATTGCCGGGCTGGCCGGCGAACAGTTCGCCCTGCCCGAAGCCGTGGGGTTATTGCGCCAGGTGCGGCGGCGGGAAGTGGACGGGGCGCTGGTGGTGGTCAGCGCCAGCGATCCATTGAACCTGGTCGGCACCCTGCTGCCTGGTAGCAAGCTACCGGCTGCGGGGGGCAACCGCCTGCTGTATCGCGACGGCGTGCCGGTGGCAGTGCGGATCGCGGGCAACTACCGGTTTCTGATCGAGGGACCGGCCGAGGAACAGCAAACCTGGCGCCAGCGCCTGTTGCGCGACAACTGAGCGCACCTAAACCTTCGCGGCAAACCCTGCAAAACGCTTGTTGAACCCGGCCACTCGCCCCTCGACAGTCGTTTTGCGCTGCTGACCGGTGTAAACCGGGTGCGATGCACTGGACACATCCAGCGCCACGTAGGGGTAGGTCTGGCCGTCGCTGTGAACCTGGGTGCGATCCGTTTCCACGGTCGATCCGATCAGAAAGAACACATCCGCCGCCGTGTCGTGGAACAGCACGGGACGATATTCGGGATGGATACCTGCTTTCATGAAAATCACCTCGGTCATAAAGTTGATACTTTATAACATACTACATTGAGAATGATTTTCGATACCCGAAATTTCATTTTCCCTCGCCTTTCGTCCGCTGGCCATTTGTCACCCGACCGGGCTATGGTCGGGGTTTGCCCAGGCCCCTGAGCCTGATTGACCGAAGCATTCGCAAGGATTTTCGCATGAGTCTGTCACTCCTCAGCCGTTACGCCGTGTTCGCTGCCTGTGTGCTGTTCACCTTGGCCAGCCTTCCCTTCCTGCACCACGAATGGCTGTGGCCCTTCACCCTGACCACCGCCGTGCTCAGCCTGATCGGCCTGTTCGACCTGCTGCAGAAACGCCATGCGGTACGCCGCAACTACCCGATTCTGGGCAACATTCGCTACCTGGTCGAAGGCATTCGCCCGGAGATCCGCCAGTACCTGCTCGAATCCGACAGCGATGCCCTGCCCTTCTCCCGCGCCCAGCGCTCGCTGGTGTACGCCCGCGCCAAGAACGAAGCCTCCGACAAACCCTTCGGCACCCTGATCGATGTGTATCAGTCGGGTTTCGAGTTCATCGGCCACTCCATGCGCCCCGCACCACTGGCCGACCCGACAGGTTTCCGCATCACCGTCGGCGGCCCGCAGTGCAGCCAGCCTTACTCGGCATCGATCTTCAACATCTCGGCCATGAGCTTCGGTTCGCTCAGTGCCAACGCCATCCGTGCCCTCAACGAAGGTGCCCGGCTCGGCAACTTCGCCCATGACACCGGCGAAGGCAGCATCAGCCCCTACCACCGCGAGCACGGTGGCGACCTGGTCTGGGAACTGGGCAGCGGCTACTTCGGCTGCCGTACCGCGGACGGACGCTTCGACCCCGCGCGCTTCGCCGAGCAGGCCGCCAACCCACAGGTGCGGATGATCGAAATCAAGATGAGCCAGGGCGCCAAGCCCGGCCACGGCGGCATCCTGCCCAAGCACAAGGTGACCCAGGAAATCGCCGACACCCGCGGCATCGTCATGGGCGAGGACTGCATCTCGCCGTCTCGCCACAGCGCGTTCTCCACGCCCATCGAAATGATGCAGTTCATCGCCCAGCTGCGTGAACTGTCCGGTGGCAAGCCAGTTGGTTTCAAGTTCTGCCTGGGCCATCCCTGGGAATTCATGGGCATCGCCAAGGCCATGCTGGAAACCGGCATCCTGCCCGATTTCATCGTCGTCGACGGCAAGGAGGGCGGTACCGGCGCCGCCCCGGTGGAGTTCACCGACCACATCGGCGTACCCCTGCGCGAGGGCCTGCTGTTCGTGCACAACACCCTGGTCGGCCTGAACCTGCGCGACAAGATCAAGCTCGGCGCCAGTGGCAAGATCGTCAGTGCCTTCGACATCGCCAGCGTGCTGGCCATCGGCGCCGACTGGGCCAACTCTGCACGCGGCTTCATGTTCGCCATCGGTTGCATCCAGTCGCAGAGCTGCCACACCAACAAGTGCCCGACCGGCGTTGCTACCCAGGACGCCCTGCGCCAGCGCGCACTGGTGGTGCCCGACAAGGCCCAGCGGGTGCTCAACTTCCACCACA
>NZ_JAYFUI010000037.1:28862-145402 GCF_034961125.1 Pseudomonas machongensis
CCGACCACATCGGCGTACCCCTGCGCGAGGGCCTGCTGTTCGTGCACAACACCCTGGTCGGCCTGAACCTGCGCGACAAGATCAAGCTCGGCGCCAGTGGCAAGATCGTCAGTGCCTTCGACATCGCCAGCGTGCTGGCCATCGGCGCCGACTGGGCCAACTCTGCACGCGGCTTCATGTTCGCCATCGGTTGCATCCAGTCGCAGAGCTGCCACACCAACAAGTGCCCGACCGGCGTTGCTACCCAGGACGCCCTGCGCCAGCGCGCACTGGTGGTGCCCGACAAGGCCCAGCGGGTGCTCAACTTCCACCACAACACCCTGCGCGCCCTGGCCGAAATGCTGGCCGCTGCAGGCCTCGAGCACCCTGCGCAACTGGAGGCCAAGCACCTGGTGCGGCGTATTTCCGCCACCGAGATCAAGCTGTTCTCGCAGATGCACGTGTTCCTCAAGCCCGGCGAACTACTGACCGGCGAGGTGGACGGGCAGTTCTACTCGCGGATGTGGCAACTGGCCCGCGCCGACAGTTTCGAGCCGCACAGCGAAGCCGCGGCCTGATCCGGGTACACCGTTCATCGCCCTCACAATTTTTTCACCAAGTCCGGCCAGCGTCTAAGCTTCAGACAAGCAAGACGAAAATACTTGGCCGGACTGAACTCTATGGGCGCACTGTGGCAATCGGAACAGACCAGAACGGAAGCACCCGAAGCACCTCTGGCCGAGCCACCACAGCCGAAGCCACCTCGTCAGCGTCGGTTGTGGTGGCGACTGATCATCCTGATCGTGCTGGTGGCCATGGTGGCGGTGGGCTTTGCCGTCTATGAGGAGGTGCAGAGCTCGGACCTGCAATCGCGTGAATTCAGCCGCCTGGCCAGCACCCTCACCTACTCGCTGGAGCGCGGGCCGAGCGACGCGATCGTCTACCCAGGCGACGGCCCCTTCGACAAACGCCTGGGCTACAGCGCCCTGGGCCAGTTCCTGCCGCGTCTGCTCAAGCGCGACTACCTGATCAGCGAGCAGGTGCGTTTCTCCCCGGCGCTGATGCGCTATGTCGACCACGGCCTGTTCGTGCCCTACGTCGAGAAGATCCAAGCCGGCCTGTCGATCACCGACTGCCGCGGCGACACCCTCTACCAGTATCACTACCCCCAGCACCTGTACGACGACTTCGCCTCGATCCCACCGGTGATCGTCAACAGCCTGCTGTTCATCGAGAACCGCGACCTGCTCGACAGCAAGGACCCGCAGAACAACCCGGCGGTAGACTGGCCACGCTTCGCCAAGGCTGCTTACAGCCAGGTCGCCAAGTACCTGGCCCTGCCCGGCCAGTCGGCGGGCGGCAGCACCCTGGCCACACAACTGGAAAAATACCGGCACTCGCCGGACGGCCTGACAGTCAATGGCGCCGAGAAGATCCGCCAGATGATTTCTGCCAGCGTGCGCGCCTATCAGGGCGGGCCGGACACCACCGAGGCGCGCCAGCGCATCGTGCGCGACTACCTGAACAGCGTGCCGCTCTCGGCGGTACCCGGGCACGGTGAAGTGCATGGCATGGCCGAAGGGCTACGGGTCTGGTACGGCGCAGACTTCGCCGAGGTGAACAAGGCGCTCACCGCGACCGAAACCGACGCCCAGAGCATGGCCGCTCGCGGCCTGGCGCTGCGTGAAGTGCTGTCACTGATGATTGCCCAGCGTCGGCCTTCGCACTACCTGTCCAAAGGCCGCGTCGAGCTGGCCGAGCTCACCGACTCGCATATCCGCGTGCTCGCTGCCAACGGCATCATCGATCGCCCGCTGGCCGACGCCGCGCTGGCCAGCAAGGCGGTGTACCGCGACTGGGTGGCTCAGCCGACCATCGTGCCGATCATCACCAACAAGGGCATCAGCCTGGCCCGTAACCGCCTGGCAGCCATGCTCAACCGCCCGCTGTACGACCTCGATCGCCTCGACCTCTCCGCCACAAGCACCCTGCAAGCCGACTTGCAGACCCAGGTCAGCCAGTACCTGAAGAACCTCGCCGACCCCGAGTTCGCCGCGCAGATGGGCCTGATCGGCGAGCGCCTGCTGACCAGCAAGACCACCGACCAGGTCAGCTACAGCTTCACCCTGTTCGAGCGCACCGCCGACGGCTCGCGGGTTCGGGTGCAGACCGACAGCACCAACCAACCGTTCGACATCAACGAGGGCAGCAAGCTGGAACTGGGTTCGACCGCCAAGCTGCGAGTGCTGACCACGTACCTTGAAATCGTCGCCGAGCTGCACGACAAGTACGCCGGCAAGCCGGTAGCCGAGCTCAAGAAAGTAGAGGTGGCCGACCTGGACCGCATCACCCAGTGGTCACTGGAATGGCTGATGCAGAACAGCAAGAACCAGAACCTCGATGCCATGCTCGACGCCGCGCTGGAGCGCAAGTACTCGGCCAATACCGGCGAGGCATTCTTCACCGGTGGCGGCATGCACGTGTTCAACAACTTCCGCAAGGAGGACAACGGCCGCAACCCGACCCTCAAGGACGCGTTGCGCGAGTCGATCAACCTGCCGTTCATCCGCCTGATGCGCGATCTGGTGCGCTACGTCACCTACCAGCAACCGTACAACCGCGAGCCGCTGCTCAAGGATGACGCCGACCCGCGCCGCCAGGAGTACCTGGCACGCTTCGCCGATCGCGAGGGCACCAATTACCTGATGCGCTTCTGGCGCAAGTACCAGCGCAAGACCTCCCAGCAACGCCTGGACACCTTCCTCGACAGCATGCGCGTCACCCCCCAGCGCCTGGCGGCGGTGCACCGCTACCTGTTCCCCGAGGCCGGCCAGGAAACCTTCAACGCCTTCGTCCGCGCGCACAGCGCCAAGGACAAGGCCGCCATGGCCAAGCTCAACGATGGCCGCCTTTCTGAAATGTACGCCGCCTACGGTCCCGGCAAGTACGACTTGCCCGATCAGGGCTTCATCGCCAAGGTCCACCCTCTGGACCTGTGGCTGCTTGGCTACCTGCTGAAAAACCCTGGCGCCACCCCCACCGAGATGGTCAACGCCAGCCGCTTCGAGCGTCAGGAGGTGTACAGCTGGTTGTTCAAGAGCCGTCACCAGGGCGCCCGTGACAGCCGCATCCGCACCATGGTCGAAATCGAGGCGTTTCTCGACATCCACCAGCGCTGGAAGCGCGTCGGCTACCCCTTCGATCACCTGGTACCGTCACTGGCCACGGCCATTGGCAGCTCGGGCGACCGCCCTGCGGCGCTGTCCGAACTGGTAGGCATCATCCAGAACGATGGCGTACGCCTGCCGACCCTGCGCATCGACACCTTGCACTTCGCGGCCGGCACCCCCTATGAAACCAAACTGATCAGCGACCCCGACCGCGGCCAACGAATTCTCAAGGTGGAAGTGGCGCGGGCCCTGAAAGGCGCGATGTCGCAGGTGGTCGATGCCGGTACCGCGCGGCGTATTTCCGGCAGTTTCAAGCTGCACGACGGTACCTTGCTGGTGATGGGTGGCAAGACCGGGACGGGTGACAACCGCCTGCAGAGCTACGGCGCCGGCGGACGGCTGATCGGCTCACGCTCGCTGAACCGCACTGCCACCTTCGTGTTCTTCCTCGGCGACAACCACTTCGGCACGCTCACCGCCTTCGTGCCGGGACGCACGGCGGAGTCGTTCAAGTTCACCTCGGCGCTGCCCGTGCAGGTACTCAAGGGTATGGCGCCGATTCTCATGCCATACCTGGAGCCGGGAAACCCCAATGAATGCAAGGCGCCGCAACTGGCGATGCACTGACAGGCAAGGCACCCATCAAAAAACCAGATGATAATCATCTGCATTTGAAGCCTTGTGTTTAGATATATCTTGAGTAATATCTTGCGATATATCGAAACACAAGGAGCCTGCACCTCATGCGTGACCACGCCCCCCATGATCCTTTCGAGCGCCGCCCCGGTCGCGGTGAGCGCGGCCCGCGGGTGTTCGCCCCTGGCGATCTGAAACTGCTGATGCTGTCGATGCTCGCCGAGCAACCCGGCCACGGCTATGACCTGATTCGTCAGATCGAAGGGCTATTCGATGGCAGCTACAGCCCCAGCCCCGGGGTGATCTACCCGACCCTCAACTTTCTTGAGGAAGCCGAGCTGATCAGTGGCCAGATTCAGGGCAGCAAGCGCCTCTATGTCATCACCGAAGTCGGTCGCCAATCACTCGCCGAACAAGCCGTCGCCCTCGACGGCGTACGCATGCGCATCGAGTTGAGCAAGCGTGCCCTGCGCGGACATGACCGGCCGCCAGAGATCAACGAGGCGGTCGGCAATCTGCGCCATGCCCTGCACATGCACAGCGGCCGCTGGACACCCGAGGAAATCGAGCGGGTACGCGGCCTGCTCAACGACACGGCCAGGGCCATCGCAGGCGGGCCGACCGATTCCGTTCAGGAGAAAACCCCATGAGCGACACCATTCATCGCGTCAACCACGAGATCCGCCAACGCCGTCTGCAGGTGCTGCGGGTCACCGACCTGACCCCGCGCATGCGCCGTATCACCCTGGGCGGTGCGGAACTGGCAGGCTTCACCAGCCTGGGCACGGACGACCACGTCAAGGTGCTGTTCGGCTGCACGCCCGAGGAGCAACAAGCGATCGAGGCCCGCAACCTGGGCCGCGACGGCGGCGTACGACCGACCATGCGCGAGTACACACCGCGGCGCATCGACCTGGACGCCCTGGAGCTGGACATCGACTTCGTCCTGCATGGCGACGGCCCTGCCTCGACCTGGGCTGCCCAGGCCGCGCCGGGCCAGCACCTCGATATCGCCGGCCCACGCGCGTCGATGGTGGTGCCGGACATCTTCGACAGCTACCTGCTGATCGGCGACGAAACCGCCATCCCCGCGATTGCCCGACGGCTCGAGGAGCTGCCGGCCGGACGCCAGGTGCTGGCGGTCATCCAGATCGAGGATGAACAGGAGCGCCAGCCGCTGCCGAGCAAGGCGCAGGTGGAGGTCATCTGGGTACGTCGGCAGGCAGAGGACCTGCTCGGCCTGGTGAAAAACCTCGCGTTGCCGCAGGGCCGGCTGTATGGCTGGGTAGCGCTGGAGAAGGGCCTGACCCGGCAGGCCAAGGCTTTGCTGCTGGAAAAGGGCGTGGCCGAGGATGCGCTCAAGGCAGCTGCTTACTGGCGCGCAGAGGGCACTGCGGATGATGAGTAGCCAGTAAGACCGATGCGGCCCTGTCGCGGGGCGCGGCGCAGCGACTCGTCCCGACTCATCCCTTCACCCGCCCCCACCACCGATCCATCCCGATCACCAGCAACCCGATCCCCCAGAACCCCGCCAACACCGCCAGCGCATTGATCAGCACCCGCCCATACCCCAGGCTCGCCACATCGACGAAGGGATAGGGGTAGACCCCGATCTCATGCCCCCGCCACAAGGTGAACAGGAAATACACCAACGGGTACAGGCTCCAGGCGCCCAGGTGCCATAGCCGCAAGCGCCCCTTGGGCACCGCCAGACACCAGTACAGCACGAACACCAGCGGCATCACGTCGTGCAACAGTTCGTCGGCCAGCCACTGCCAACCCTCGGGTTGCCACAGGTGCCGAAGCAGCAGGCTGTAGGCCACTGCCACCAGCACGATACTGACCAGCACACCGGAGCTCACCGCCGACGTCAGGAACCAGCGCCGCGCCGCCGTCTCACGGCCGAACGCCGCATGGCTCAGTACCGTGGCCACCAGGGTGTTGCTCAGCACGGTGAAATAGCCGAACAGATTGACCATGCCACCGATCAAGCTGGCCTGCTCCTGCCAGCGCGCCAGCAGCACCAGATACAACTGCACCGCCAACCCCGTCCAGCCGAGCAGCGCGGCCAGGGTCAGCCAGGGACGCGGCACCCTCAAGCCTTGCGTGACAGCTTGATGTACAGCTGCTCGACCTTTTCCCGCGCCCAGGGCGTCTTGCGCAGGAAGGTCAGGCTCGACTTGATGCTCGGGTCGCTCTTGAAGCAGCGGATGTCGATGCGCTCGGCCAGCCCCTGCCATTGGTAGTGGGCCACCAGCTCGGTGAGGATCTGCTCCAGCGTCTTGCCGTGCAGTGCGTTGTGTTGGGCCGTGCTCATGCAGTGCTCCCGCGTTGAAAGATGCGCACCTTACACGAGTGTAGTGGGCTGGTGTGCAAGGATGCGGACCGCCTGCGCTCCCAGCCCAGGCCAGAGCCTTCCACAGCACAAACCCCTGGCCAGACAGGAAACCTCTGTGATGAAATAGAAATGTTATATTGTATCCATTCGTATCTTCACTATAAATATCTGCCAAGGAACGTCACGCGCTCATGTTGTCCAAGTCCCTGCGCCTCTCTCCCCTCGCTGTCGCCTTGTGGCTGGCGTCATCGCCCAGCCAGGCGGTGGAGCTCGAACCCCAGGTGATCACCGCCAACCCGCTCGGCAACCGCCAGCTCGCCGCCCCAAGCACCGTGCTCGAAGGCGATGACCTGCTGCAACAGCAGCACGGCAGCCTCGGTGAAACCCTCAACAAACAGCCCGGTGTCGCCTCCACCTGGTTCGGTCCAGGCGCCAGTCGCCCGGTGATCCGCGGCCTGGATGGCGACCGCATCCGCATCCTGCGCAACGGCGTCGGTGCCCTGGATGCCTCGTCATTGTCCTATGACCACGCCGTGCCGCTGGACCCGGTCACCGTCGAACGCGTCGAGATCGTCCGTGGCCCGGCTGCGCTGCTCTACGGCGGCAACGCCATCGGTGGTGTAGTCAACACCTTCGACAACCGCATTCCCGACTCGCCTATCGATGGCATCCATGGTGCAGGCGAGCTGCGCTATGGCGGCGCCGACACCACGCGCAGCAGTGCTGGGAAGCTCGAAGCCGGCGACGGCAATTTCGCCCTGCACCTGGACGCCAACAGCCGTCAGTTCAACGACCTGCGCATCCCCGGCTATGCACGCAGCGCGAAGGTGCGCGACGCCGACGAACCCGGCAGCAAGCATCGCCTGGAAAACAGCGACGGCCGCCAGGACGGCGGCGCCATCGGTGGTTCCTACCATTGGGACCATGGCTATGCAGGCCTGTCCTATAGCCGCTACGACAGCAACTACGGCTCGGTGGCCGAGCCCGGCGTGCGCCTGGACATGCAACAGGACCACTACGCCTTCGCCTCGGAACTGCGCGACCTCGAAGGGCCGTTCAGTTCGGTCAAGGTCGACGCCGGCTACACCGACTACCAACACCGCGAGATCGAAGAGGGCGAGGTCCACACCACCTTCAAGAACAAAGGCTATGAGGCGCGCATCGAAGCCCGCCACCAGCCGATCGGCCCCGTCGAAGGGGTGATCGGCGCCCAGGTCAGTCGCAACGAGTTCTCGGCGCTGGGCGAAGAAGCCTTCGTGCCGCACACCGACACCGACAGCCTGGCGCTGTTCATGCTCGAGCAATGGCAGGCCACCGAACGCCTGAACCTGAGCCTGGGCGCACGCCTGGAGCACACCCGCATCGATCCGGATGCCAAGGGTAACAAGAACTTCGTCGGTGCCGACAAATCGACCAGCTTCAATGCCGCAAGCCTGTCATCGGGCGCGGTGTACCAGCTCGATCCGGTCTGGGCACTGGCGGCGAGCCTGGCCTACACCGAGCGCGCACCGACCTTCTACGAGCTGTATGCCAACGGCGCGCACGTGGCCACCGGCGCCTATGAAGTCGGCGATCCGAACCTGAACAAGGAGAAGGCGATTTCCGGCGACCTGGCACTGCGCTTCGACAACGGCACGCACAAGGGCAGTGTCGGCGTGTTCTACAGCCACTTTCGCAACTACATCGGCCTGATCGGCAGCGGTAATCTGCGTGAAGGTCATGATCATGACCATGGTGACGACGACCACGACCATGATCATGACCACGACGACGGCGGGATTCCTGAGTACCTGTATCAGGGCGTGCGTGCGCGCTTCTACGGTATCGAGGCCCAGGATCGCTGGAAGCTGCTGGAAAACCGCTACGGCAGCTTCACCCTGGAGCTGTCTGGCGACTATACCCGCGCCAAGAACCTCGACACCGGCGAGCCACTGCCACGCATCGCCCCGCTGCGGCTGGGCACCGGCCTGCTGTGGGAGTTGGATCGCTGGCAGGCGCGCGTGGACGTGCAACACGCCGCCTCGCAGCACCGCAAGCCGGACAACGAACACGGCACCGACGGCTACACCACCCTCGGCGCCAGCGTCGGTTATCGCTTCGACATTGGCCAGAGCCAGTGGCTCGCCTTCGTGCGTGGCGAGAACCTGACCGACCAGACCGTGCGCTACGCCAGTTCCATCCTGCGCGATATCGCGCCGGCACCGGGGCGTAGCGTCGAAGTCGGGCTGCGCACCAGCTTCTGACCTGCTTGCAGGCGCAACTGTCTTGTTCAAAATCTAAAGGCCAGCCCAATCCGAGTAGGAGCGGGCTGGCCCGCGAACACGGGCGTCGCCCGTGCCAGACAGCGTGGTGTTTTTTTCGCGGGCCAGCCCGCTCCTACAGGAACTGCACCCACTATTACGTCTGCGACAACAATCCCCTGCGACATTTTGTCTTTTTTTCTTACAACTTCCCCTATATCCTCCGCACCGCAAGCTGAAACGCTTCACTAATAAACCCTCCACCGTTTCCATCGAAGCGTTCGCTCCTCGATGCGCTTGCGTTTTTCTCAATAATCAAAAGACAGCGCTATCTCATGCTTCAACTGCCGAAGAATCCATACCCGGGCCTCGCCCTCACCGCCCTGCTCAGCGGCTTTTCGCCCAGCGCCAGCGCAGACGCGCCCTTCGCCAAAGACTCACCCTGGATGTTCGGTGACTGGGACGGTACCCGCACCGCACTCCAGGCGCAGGGCTACGACTTCACCTTCGGCTACACCGGCGAAATGGGCAGTAACCTGCACGGCGGCTTCGATCACGATCGCACCGCACGCTACAGCGACCAGTTCACCCTGGGCGCCCATCTGGACCTGCAAAAGATCCTCGGCTGGCACGACAGCGAATTCCAGCTGACGGTCACCGAACGCCACGGCCAGAACATCAGCAACGACCGGATCAACGACCCGCGCGTGGGAGGTTTCACCTCCGCCCAGGAAGTCTGGGGCCGCGGCGAAACCTGGCGTCTGACACAAATGTGGATCAAGCAGAAATACTTCGATGGCGCACTGGACGTGAAGGTCGGCCGCTTCGGTGAAGGCGAGGACTTCAACAGCTTCCCCTGCGACTTCCAGAACCTGGCGTTCTGCGGTTCCCAGGTGGGTAACTGGGTGGGTGGCATCTGGTACAACTGGCCGGTCAGCCAATGGGCGCTGCGGGTGAAGTACAACCTCACTGACGACCTCTACGCGCAGGTCGGCGTCTTCGAACAGAATCCCTCCAACCTTGAATCCGGCAATGGTTTCAAGCTCAGTGGCAGCGGTACGCAAGGTGCGCTGATGCCGATCGAACTGGTGTGGACCCCAAGGGTCAATGGCCTGAAAGGGGAATATCGCGCCGGCTACTACTACAGTAATGCCAAGGCACAGGATGTTTACAAGGACGGCAACGGCCAACCGGCGGCCTTGAGCGGCCAGGCTTACCGCAGCAGCGCCAGCAAGCATGGTTTCTGGCTCGGCGCCCAGCAGCAGGTGACCTCGCGCGCCTCGGACGCCTCCCGCGGGCTAAGCCTGTTCGCCAATGCAACGATGCATGACAAGAAGACCAATGCCATCGACAACTACGTTCAGGCAGGTGTGGTGTACAAGGGGCCCTTCGATGCCCGCGCCAAGGACGACATCGGTTTCGCCCTCGCCCGCGTGCACGTCAACCCCGCCTACCGCAAGAACGCGCGCCTGGCCAACCAGGCCAACGCCGTCGTCGACTACGACAATCCCGGCTTCCTGCCCGTCCAGGACACCGAATACAGCGCCGAACTCTACTACGGCATTCACTTGGCCGACTGGCTCACCGTGCGTCCTAACCTGCAGTACATCCGCCATCCGGGCGGGGTGTCGCAGGTCGATGACGCGCTGATCGGCGGCCTGAAGATCCAGAGCAGTTTCTGAACCCAACCTTGAACGAACGGAGAACATGCGATGAGCACTGACGGTGCCAAGAATGGAACCCGCTGGCTACCGCGCCTCGTAGGCGTGCTGCTGTTGCTGATGGGCCTGGCCCTGATCGCAGGCGGTATCAAGCTGAGCCAGCTGGGGGGATCCCTTTACTACCTGATCGGCGGGATCGGCTTTGCCCTTTCGGGCATCCTGCTGATCGCCCTGCGCCGCATCGGCCTTGGCCTGTATGGCGTGGTGCTGCTGGCCAGCACCGCCTGGGCGCTATGGGAAGTGGGTCTGGACTGGTGGCAACTGGTGCCACGCCTGGCCATCTGGTTCGCCCTCGGCGTGGTCCTGCTGCTGCCCTGGGCGCGCCGCCCGCTGCTTGGGCCTGCCTCTAAGGTCAACGGCGCCCTGCTGGCCGCCGCCGTGGTCGCTTCCGGCGCAACCGCAGTTGGTAGCCAGTTCACCCATCCCGGGGAGATCTTCGGCGAATTGGGGCGTGACAGCAGCGAAATGGCCAGTGCAGCCCCTTCCATGCCGGACGGCGAATGGCAGGCCTACGGGCGTACCGAACACGGCGACCGCTACTCGCCCCTGCGCCAGATCACCCCGCAGAACGCTTATCGCCTGGAAGAAGCCTGGCGCATTCGCACCGGCGACCTGCCGACCGAAAACGACCCGGTCGAATTGACCAACGAGAACACCCCACTCAAGGCCAACGGCATGCTCTATGCCTGCACCGCGCACAGCAAGGTGCTGGCCCTTGACCCAGACACCGGTGCCGAAATCTGGCGCTTCGACCCGCAGGTCAAGAGCCCGGTCAAGACCTTCAAGGGCTTCGCCCACATGACCTGCCGCGGCGTTTCGTACTATGACGAGAACCGCTACGTCAGCCGTGACGGCAGCCCTGCGCCGAAGATCTCCGATGCCGGCCAGGTCGTTGCCCAGACTTGCCCACGACGCCTGTACCTGCCCACTGCCGATGCCCGCCTGATCGCGATCAACGCCGACAACGGCAAGGTCTGCGAAGGCTTCGCCAACCAGGGTGCGATCGACCTGACCACCGGCATCGGCCCATTCACCGCCGGCGGCTACTACTCCACCTCGCCAGCGGCGATCACCCGTGACTTGGTGATCATCGGCGGGCATGTCACCGACAACGAGTCGACCAACGAGCCGTCCGGCGTGATCCGCGCCTACGACGTGCACGACGGCCGCCTGGTGTGGAACTGGGACAGCAATAACCCCGACGACACCAAGCCCCTGGCGCCGGGCAAGACCTACAGCCGCAACTCGGCGAACATGTGGTCGCTGGCCAGCGTCGATGAAGACCTGGGCATGATCTACCTGCCGTTGGGCAACCAGACCCCTGACCAGTGGGGCGCCAACCGCACCCCAGGCGCCGAGAAGTACAGCGCTGGCGTGGTCGCCCTGGACCTGGCCACCGGCAAGGCACGCTGGAACTACCAGTTCACCCACCACGATCTGTGGGACATGGACGTGGGCAGCCAGCCCACCCTGGTGCACCTGAAGACCGACGACGGCGTGAAGCCTGCGGTCATCGTGCCGACCAAGCAGGGCAGCCTGTACGTGCTCGACCGTCGTGACGGCACCCCGATCGTGCCGATCCGCGAGATCCCGGTACCGCAAGGCGCGGTCAAGGGCGATCACACGGCGCCGACCCAAGCCCGCTCCGACCTCAACCTGCTCGGCCCCGAGCTGACCGAACAGGCCATGTGGGGCGCCACGCCATTCGACCAGATGCTGTGCCGCATCCAGTTCCGCGAGCTGCGCTACGAAGGCCAGTACACCCCGCCGTCCGAACAGGGCTCGCTGGTGTATCCCGGCAACGTCGGCGTGTTCAACTGGGGCAGCGTGTCGGTCGACCCGGTGCGTCAGTTGCTGTTCACCTCGCCGAACTACATGGCGTTCGTGTCGAAGATGATCCCGCGCGAGCAGGTAGCCGAAGGCAGCAAGCGCGAAAGCGAGACCAGCGGCGTGCAGCCGAACACCGGCGCCCCGTATGCCGTGACCATGCACCCGTTCATGTCGCCACTGGGCGTGCCGTGCCAGGCACCGGCCTGGGGTTATGTGGCCGCTATCGACCTGTTCACCAACAAGGTGGTGTGGAAACGCAAGAACGGCACCACTCGTGACAGCACCCCTGTACCGATCGGCTTGCCGGTGGGTGTACCAAGCATGGGTGGCTCGATCGTCACCGCCGGTGGCGTGGGCTTCCTCAGCGGCACCCTGGACCAGTACCTGCGCGCCTATGACGTGCACAACGGCAAGGAACTGTGGAGCGCTCGCCTGCCAGCCGGTGGCCAGGCCACGCCAATGACCTACACGGGCAAGGACGGCAAGCAGTATGTGCTGATCGTGGCCGGAGGACATGGCTCGCTAGGCACCAAGATGGGCGACTACATCATCGCTTACAAACTGGCTGAATAAGCCTCGACTGCGGCGGTGGCCACACCGCCGCCTTCGCGGGCAGGCCCGCGAGCGGCCCGGCACCGGCCGGCAAAGATGAAAGCCTTCCCCTCCTGCCTTCGTCTACCATTGAAACCCATCCCTCCCCGCCCCATCTAAGCACCATAGTCATTCACGCAGGTGCCCCATGAGCGACCAGCAGGATTTCCCGGAACACCCCGACGCACAGAGCGAAATCGAACACCTCGAGGCCAAGGCCGAGACCAGCCGCGCCCTTGCCCTGCCCGGCCAGCAACTGCCGGACAAGGTCTACGTGATCCCGATCCACAACCGTCCGTTCTTCCCCGCGCAAGTGCTGCCGGTGATTGTCAACGAGGAACCCTGGGCCGAAACCCTCGACCTGGTCGCCAAGACCGATCATCATTCCCTGGCCCTGTTCTTCATGGACACGCCGCCCGAAGACCACCGCCACTTCGACACCAAGGCGTTGCCGGAATACGGCACCCTGGTCAAGGTGCACCATGCCAGCCGCGAGAACGGCAAGCTGCAGTTCGTCGCCCAGGGCCTGACCCGCGTACGCATCCGCACCTGGCTCAAGCACCATCGACCACCCTACCTGGTCGAAGTCGAGTACCCGCACCAGCCCGCGCAGCCCACCGACGAGGTCAAGGCCTACGGCATGGCCCTGATCAATGCGATCAAGGAACTGCTGCCGCTCAATCCGCTGTACAGCGAAGAGCTGAAGAACTATCTCAACCGCTTCAGCCCCAACGACCCCTCGCCCCTCACCGACTTCGCCGCTGCCCTGACCTCTGCCACCGGCAACCAGTTGCAGGAAGTGCTCGACTGCGTCCCCATGCTCAAGCGCATGGAGAAGGTCCTGCCGATGCTGCGCAAGGAAGTCGAGGTTGCGCGGTTGCAGAACGAGATTTCCGCCGAAGTGAACCGGCAGATCGGCGAGCATCAGCGTGAGTTCTTTCTCAAGGAACAGCTCAAGGTCATCCAGCAGGAGCTGGGCCTGACCAAGGACGACCGCAGCGCCGACCTCGAACAGTTCGAACAGCGCCTGCAAGGCAAGACCCTGCCCGAGCAGGCTAAAAAGCGCATCGACGAGGAAATGGGCAAGCTGGCGATCCTCGAAACAGGCTCGCCGGAATACGCTGTGACCCGCAACTACCTCGAATGGGCCACCGCGTTGCCTTGGGGGGTATACGGCCAGGACAAGCTCGACCTCAAGCACGCACGCAAAGTGCTCGATCAGCACCACGCCGGGCTTGACGATATCAAGGAGCGCATCCTCGAGTTCCTCGCCGTCGGTGCCTGGAAAGGCGAGATCAGCGGCTCGATCGTACTGCTGGTCGGCCCGCCGGGCGTTGGCAAGACCAGCATCGGCAAATCCATCGCCGAATCCCTGGGGCGCCCCTTCTACCGCTTCAGTGTCGGCGGCATGCGCGACGAAGCCGAGATCAAGGGTCACCGCCGTACCTACATCGGCGCCCAACCCGGCAAACTGGTACAGGCACTGAAGGATGTCGAGGTGATGAACCCTGTGATCATGCTCGACGAGATCGACAAGATGGGCCAGAGCTACCAGGGCGATCCCGCCTCGGCACTGCTCGAAACCCTGGATCCGGAGCAGAACGTCGACTTCCTCGACCACTACCTGGACCTGCGTCTGGACCTGTCAAAGGTGCTGTTCGTCTGCACTGCCAACACCTTGGATTCGATCCCCGGCCCGCTGCTCGACCGCATGGAAGTGATTCGCCTGTCCGGCTATATCACCGAAGAGAAGCTGGCCATTGCCAAACGCCATCTGTGGCCCAAGCAGCTGGACAAGGCTGGCGTTGCCAAGACCAGCCTGAGCATCAGCGACAGCGCCCTGCGCCTGGTGATCGAAGGCTACGCCCGCGAGGCTGGCGTGCGTCAACTGGAGAAACAGCTCGGCAAGCTGGTGCGCAAGGCAGTGGTCAAGCTACTGGAGAACCCGGATGCCAAGCTCAAGATCGGCACCAAGGACCTCGAGGCAGCACTGGGCATGCCGGTGTTCCGCAGCGAGCAAGTACTGGCGGGCAAGGGCGTGATCACAGGCCTTGCCTGGACCAGCATGGGGGGCGCCACCCTGCCGATCGAGGCAACACGCATCCATACGCTCAACCGGGGCTTCAAGCTCACCGGAAAGCTGGGTGAGGTGATGAAAGAGTCCGCAGAAATCGCCTACAGCTACGTGAGCGCGAACCTCAAGCAGTATGGCGGCGACCCAGGCTTCTTCAACGAAGCGTTCATCCACCTGCACGTCCCCGAAGGCGCCACGCCCAAGGACGGTCCCAGCGCTGGCGTGACCATGGCCAGCGCCCTGCTGTCACTGGCGCGCGACCAGGCACCGAAAAAAGGCGTGGCGATGACTGGCGAGCTGACACTGACCGGGCAGGTACTGCCGATTGGCGGGGTACGCGAGAAGGTGATCGCCGCCAAGCGGCAGAAGATCTTCGAACTGATCCTGCCGGAGGCGAACCGTGGGGACTTCGAGGAACTGCCCGACTACCTGCGCGAAGGGCTGACGGTGCATTTCGCCAAGCGCTTTGCCGACGTGGCGAAAGTGTTGTTCTGATAAACACAGGGCTCTGAGGGGCCATCGCAGGGCAAGCCCGCGATGGCCCCACAGAGCCCCACATACACAAGCGCATCGGTTATCCTCAGGCCATCGTCCGCCTCAGGAGCCACCATGACCCTCTCCCGCCTGCTGCTCCCCTTGAGTCTCAGCTTGCTCGCCGCCTGCGCGCAGCAACCGCGGCAAACCGTCGAGCTGGATGCCGACAGCGAATGTCCCAAGCGCCTGCAGGTCGGTCAGACTCTATCGCTGTCGCTGGCCAGCAATCCTTCCACCGGCTATCGCTGGACGCTCAAGGACCCAGCCTCAAGCGTGCTACGCAGCCTGGGCCCAGAGGTATACAGCACTCCGGAAGAGGCCGGTATCGTCGGCAGTGCAGGTCTTTCAAACTGGCGCTTCCAGGCCAAGGCCGAGGGTACTGCCACGCTTGCCCTGATCTACCAACAACCCTGGGCCCCTGAGGTCGCGCCCGTACAAACCTTCGAGTGCCAGATAACCGTGCGTTGAAACCTGGAGCGATGCGTGCGCTCAGACGGTCTCGAAGTTGCGGCGTACCTCCGCCAGGTAGACGGACAACGCCATGAGGGCATTGCCAAGCGTGCCCAATTCAGTCGCCTGTTGTGCAGCAGCCTGATGGCTCTGCCAAGTCGTCGTCAGCTTTTGGGCTTCCAGTACCCAGCGATCACGCCAACTGTCGACATTGCCAGCAGTGACCAGTTCGTCATGTTCTTGAACAGCCTGTTGCAACAAACTCTGCAACGACGACAATGCCTGTCGCTGTTCGGCAATCTGCCCTACACACGTCGCCCGGGCTGACACAAGATCCGAGAACTTGCGTCCTTCGCCTATGACATCCAGATTGGCCTCGAACTTCTTGACGGCTGCCTTCACCAGTTCAGGGCTCACCGTGGGGTTCTTGATGCTGCTCATCAACAGGTCCACTTCCTCCTCTGTCGGAATCATGCCCTTGATAGTACTGAGCAGCGTTGGCACTTCGAACGTCTTGATGATCTGGTCCAGCTCGTTCTTTTGACGCTCCATGCCTGCAACCACTTCCAGCAGGTGGTCGACACTGGCTTGCATACGTTCCTTGGTCCCTGCCAGCTGTGAACGGCGCTCCTCCAATTCCGACAGGCGATAAACCTGTATTGCGCTGACTCGCTGGCCCAACACCTGCAACGACGCCTTCAATCGACCCCGCAGACGCACCAGCTCGTCTTCGATATCTTTCTTGATGCCTTGGTTCTGGCCATTTTGCGAACTCACGGCTGCGGCATTTATCTCCGACCAATTCTGGTGCGCAAGATTGAGCGTGGCACTCAATACCTGGTCTTTCATTTGAGCGTCGCACTCCCTGAGCAGCCTCAGCAAATCCGAGACATTCTCCCGGATAGACGAGCTCAGATGTTTTGCCTGCATATTCACAAACTTGGAAATTTCACCTTGCATCAATCGCATTGCAGACACATCGGGGTATTTCACAATCATCGGGCTGCTAATATCCATATCAATTCTCCTGATTAAAACTGTTCATGACGTCGTTAAAAATCAATGCCAACTCGTGCGAAATATTGCCAATCTTGTGCCACGGGCGGACCACACGATCGATCCGACGCGCAAATCGTTCCACGCTGACATTGGTATCGAGCAGGTCAAGTTCGTCACGGGAGACTTTTGTATGGTCACTCAAGGTGCGGATAACGTAGCGCAGGTTCCAGGCGGCCGTATTGACCTCTTTGAGTCGGCTCTTGATGTCATTGAGCAGACCCGACAGTGTGGCCAGGTTCGCCAACTGCGGGGTAAACGCTTGCATCTCCATCACCAGCGCTTCGCGACGTTCCAGCAGCTTCTGCTTATCTTGTTTCGCAGACTTTGCCAGTTCACCGAACAGCGAATAGGTTAGCCCAACCCCCAGGAGCGAAAATGTCAGCCCAAACAGGGTATAGCCCGTGAAGCCGGAAATGATCGAAGACTGATACTCGATTTCCTGGTCCAATACTCGCAAGTTGTCTGCAAGCGCTGCTTCCCTTTCGCCGGCACCGGCAATGTCAAGCGTCGAATCCAGCACTGCCAACTTTGGCAGCAAAATATCTTCGACATCCTTATAGAAGCGATCTGCACGCGTTTGAACCTGATCAATATCCCTCGACATCCTGTCGATCAGCTCTTTGATATCCTCGATCGCGCCGAGGATGGATTCAGCCTTAAGCGTACGTTCGTTTTCATCAAGCGGTACTGTCTCCAGTTGCTCCAACACCGCATCCTCGATATCGGAGAGACTATTGCCGTGCATACTGCGGATTTCACTCACGAGCAGCGCGCCTTCGGTGGCGAACGTCTGCGCGAAATTTTCCAGTTTCACGCTAAGGGCTTGAGTTTCGCGCTCTAATGGCTCCCACCCTTCGGCATGCTGGTTCAAGTCGGAGATAAAACTACTAACCCCCTCGCCATCCAGGCCCAGCTTCACGAAGTCGATCCACTCGCTGATTGGCTCCGATGCGCCCGGAAACGAATCCACGGCCTTGACGTAGCGTTTGATCACCAGCAGGTTTTCGCGGCTGAAGATCAACCCAGGTTGCTGGTCAGTCTTTATCGGATCGCTGATCGTCTCGATGTATTGCAGCGGTATCAGCTCTGCTTTCAGCTGCGGGTCGAGAGTTGCTAACGACTCATTCTCTAGCACTTCCATAGTGATCGTCCTTTGAGGGTCGGATGAGGTGCTCCGCCAGTACAGCGCAGAGCAAGCCTCACCATACGTCGCGCCCCACTCGTCTTCCGTGGCTCTAGACTTGGCTTGGTGACATCCAATTCGCTTCCACTTGGCAGAAATACAGCTCTTTCGAGTCACCACTTTCTTCCCAGACCCACCGATCACTGGCCGCACTCCCGGTATGCAGCACCGCATGGCTTGGCTAGAATGTCGCCTTTGTCTGTTCCCCGAGCCCACTGTGAGCCAAGACCCCGACCGCCTTTTCGCCCAACCCCTGGAGCAGGTGCCCGACTTCGTCTTCAACGAGGACGTGGTGCGTGTGTTCCCGGACATGATCAAGCGCTCGGTACCCGGCTACCCGACCATTGTCGAGAACCTCGGCGTGCTCGCCGCACGCTTCGCTCAACCCCACACCGCGCTGTACGATCTTGGCGCCTCGCTGGGCGCCGTGACCCAGTCGCTGCGCCGCCATGTGCGCCACGACGGTTGCCGGGTGATCGCGGTGGACAACTCAGCAGCCATGGTCGAACGCTGCCGCCAGTACCTCACCGCACAGGACTCGATGTTCCAGGAACTGCTGCCAGTGCAGGTAATCGAAGCCGACATCCTTGCCCTGCCCTTCGAGCCCGCCTCGGTAGTGGCGATGAACTTCACCCTGCAATTCATTGCCCCTGAGCAGCGCCTGGCTCTGCTCGCACGCATTCACCAAGCCCTGCTGCCGGGTGGCGCGCTGATCCTGTCCGAGAAACTGCGCTTCGACGACGTACAGGAACAGGACCTGCTCAACGACCTGCACCTGGACTTCAAGCGTGCCAATGGCTACAGCGATCTGGAAATCGCCCAGAAGCGCAGCGCCATCGAGCACGTGATGAAGCCCGACACCCTGCAAGCCCACCAGGAGCGCCTCCACGCCGCCGGCTTCTCGAAAGTCGTACCCTGGTTCCAATGCCTCAATTTCGCCTCGCTGATAGCCCTGCCATGATCGATCTGTCTCCCCTCGTCCGCCGTCTGGCGGGCACGCCACTGGCTTCCTGGTCCCTGGGGCTGCAAGCACAACTCGACACCAAGCTGGAGAAGGGCCATGGCGACCTCGAGCGCTGGCGCGGCGCCCTGGATGCGCTGCCTGACCTGACGCCCGAGAAAATCGACCTGGTCGACGGATTGCGTCTGGACAGCAATTGCGATGACGCCACCCGTGCTCAGGTGTACCAGGCGCTGATGGGGCTCTCGCCGTGGCGCAAGGGGCCGTTCGACCTGTTCGGTGTGCACGTGGACACCGAATGGCGCTCGGACTGGAAGTGGTCGCGTGTCGGTCCGCACCTGAACCTCAAGGGCAAACGCGTGCTCGATGTGGGCTGCGGCAACGGCTACTACCAGTGGCGCATGCTCGGCGCTGGTGCCGACATGGTGGTCGGTGTCGACCCGAACTGGCTGTTCTTCTGCCAGTTCCAGGCGGTGCAAAAATACCTGCCAGACCTGCCCGCCTGGCACCTGCCCTTCGCCCTGGAAGAACTGCCCGCCAACCTCGAAGGCTTCGACACCGTGTTCTCGATGGGCGTGTTCTATCACCGTCGATCCCCCATCGAGCATTTGCTGGCGCTCAAGGACTGCCTGGTCAAAGGCGGGGAGCTGGTGCTGGAAACCTTGGTGGTCGAGGGCGATGAGCAGCACGTGCTGGTGCCCGAGGACCGCTACGCACAGATGCGCAACGTCTGGTTCCTGCCGTCGGTACCCGCGCTGGAGCGCTGGCTGCGCCGCGCCGGCTTCAGCGATGTACGCTGCGTGGATGTAAGCGTCACCAGCGTCAAGGAGCAGCGCAGCACCGACTGGATGCGTTATCAGTCGCTGGCCGATTTCCTCGACCCGAACGACCACAGCAAGACCATCGAAGGCCTCCCGGCCCCCCGCCGCGCCACGCTCCTGGCGCGTAAATAAAAAAAGCGCCCCGAAGGGCGCCCAAGTTCACCAGCAGCGAGGAGCTGTCGCAGCGCCGGTGCCTGACTACCGCTAGTCCTTGGCTACCTCACGGGCCGTCTCCTGCGCCTGGCGCTCACGTTTGACCAGCACTTGCTGCCGGTCGCCGAACAGCCGCTCCTGCTCCTTGAGAAAGGTATCCACGAACTGCTGTGAACGCTCCGCGCCACCTTCGGCGAAAACGCTGGTGCTGCCCATCGCGAGGGTCGCCAGCAGCAGATATTTGATCAGGTTCATCGTGCTTGCCTCATGATCACCGTTCAGACAGCGCCATCCTAGCCAGCGGCAGCTAACGCCAAGGTGAGCCCGGCATTACAGTCTTGCAATGTGGTCCTGCGGGCGGTGTTTCCAAGCGAAGGGCCCCAAACAGGCAGCCAGATGACGCCCGCATTACAAATCGGTTATCTGCGCCGACAACGCATTCTCATGCCGTAACATCCTGCAGCTTGACCCTAAAGCCCCTACAGGCTTGAGAATCGCGCCCTTTCAACTCCTCAGAGCCCACCATGCGCCTATTGATCATCGAGGACGAACCCCGTACCGCCGACTACCTGCAGCAGGGCCTACGCGAAAACGGCTACGTGGTCGATTGCGCATACACGGGCACCGACGGCCTGCACCTGGCGCGCCAGCACAGCTACGATCTGGTGATCCTCGACGTCAATCTGCCCGAGCTCGATGGCTGGGGCGTGCTACAGCGCCTGCGCGCCGAATCGTCGACTCGGATCATGATGCTCACCGCCCATGGTCGCCTGGCCGACCGGGTCAAGGGCCTGGACCTGGGCGCCGACGACTATCTGCTCAAGCCTTTCGAGTTTCCGGAACTGCTGGCGCGAATCCGCAGCCTGCTGCGGCGCAACGATCAGCATCTGCAACCAGACACCCTGAAGGTCGCCGATCTCGAACTCGATCCCGGCCGTCATCGCGCCTGGCGCGGCGGCCAGCGCATCGACCTGACCGCCAAGGAGTTCACCCTGCTGCATCTGCTGATGCGCCAGAGCGGCGAGGTGCTCTCACGCACGCAAATCATCTCGCTGGTGTGGGACATGAACTTCGACTGCGACACCAATGTGGTCGAGGTGTCGATCCGCCGTCTGCGGGCGAAGATCGATGACCCCTTCGAGCACAAGCTCATACACACCTTGCGCGGCGTGGGGTACGTGCTCGAGGCACGCGCGTGAAGGGCCGTACCCTGTCGCTGCGCCTCGGGCTTTCGGTCACCCTGATGGGCGCCGCGCTGGTACTGCTGCTGGCCTGCCTGGCAGTGTTTGCCCTCGACCACGAGCTGGACAGCCGCGCCCGTCGCGACCTGGCGCGCAAGATGCTGCAAGTCGAGCACAACCTGCGGGTGGACCTGCGCAGCGACGACCTTGGCGCCCGCGCTCATCCCCTGCTCGACCTGGTGATGGGGCACGACAACCTCAGTCTCAATGTGCTGGCGATCAACGGCCGGCACCCATCGCTGCTGAGCCTGGGCCCGGCACTGGAGGCGCAGGCGTTGCGCCAGCTACCCGCGGGGCAGCAGCCAAGCTTCACGCAATGGCGTGACAGCGACGGGCGGCAGATCCTCACCGTCACCCAGTTGATGCGCCTGCGCGACGACCAGCCGGTGCGAGTCATGATGTCGCTGGACCGCGCCGACGACAATGCGCTGCTCCAGGCCTACCTGAACTCGACCTTGCTGGCGCTGCCGATACTCTTGCTGCTGATCGGCATCGGTGCCTGGAAACTGGTGCAGCGTGGGCTCGCCCCCCTGCGCCGATTCCGCCGTATCGCCGGGCAGATCTGCGCGCACGACCTGGCGCATCGTCTGCCGACCAGTGGCCTGCCCCAGGAACTCGCGGAGCTGGCCGGCAGCATCAACATCATGCTCGATCGCCTCGACCAGGGTGTTCGCCAGCTGTCGCAGTTCTCCGACGACCTGGCCCACGAATTGCGCACCCCCATCGGCAACCTGATGGGCAAGGCCCAGGTCACCTTGTCCCGCGAGCGCGACGGCAACCGCTACCGCGAGGCGCTGGAGGACAGCGTCGAGGAGCTCACCCGCCTGAACCGCATCATCAATGACATGCTGTTCCTGGCCCAGGTCAGCCAACCCCAGGCACTGGCCATGCTCAAGCCACTGTCCCTGGCCGATGAAACCGCACGGGTGATGGAGCTGTTCGACCTCAGCGCCGAACTGAAAGGAATCGAGCTACGGGCACACGGCTGGGGCACGGCCTTGGCCGACCGATTGATGTTCCAGCGAGCGCTGTCGAATCTGCTGAGCAATGCCATCCGCCATAGCCCACAGGGCCAGGTGATCGAACTGGGGATCGAGCGGCGCCAGGACCAGGTCTGGTTGTGGGTGCAGAACCAGGGCGCGGGGATTGACGAGGCGCACCTGGCGCATCTGTTCGAGCGCTTCTACCGGGCCGGCTGTGGTCGCTCGCGTCTGGAGGGTGGTACAGGGCTGGGGCTGGCGATCGTGAAATCGATCATGCAACTGCATGGAGGCCGGGTCGAGCTCAGCAGCGCAGCGCAAGGACCGACTCGGTTCAGCCTGGTGTTTCAGGCCGAGTGATGGCGGCGGCTTCGCGCGCAAGCTCGCGAGGCCGCCCCAATATCAACGCGAAGCCGCCACGATCAAGGCCTTCATTTCTGCCACCGCCGCCTTGAAGCCGACGAACAATGCATGGGCCACCAGGGCATGGCCGATGTTCAGCTCATTGATCCCCTTGATCGCCGCCACTGCTTCGACGTTATGGTAGTGCAGGCCATGTCCGGCATTGACGATAAGCCCCTGCCCCACGCCAAAGGCCACGCCGTCGACGATACGCTTGAGCTCCTCGGCTACCTCGGTCGGGGTCTGTGCATCGGCATAGCGACCAGTATGCAACTCGATGGCCGGCGCGCCCACGCGACGCGACGCCTCGATCTGCCGCTCGTCGGCATCGATGAACAGCGACACCTCGGCGCCGGTGCGCGCCAGGCGCTCCACTGCAGCCTTGATCCGCGCCTCCTGGCCTGCCACGTCCAGGCCACCTTCGGTGGTCAGCTCCTGGCGGGTCTCGGGCACCAGGCAGATGTGTGCCGGGCGGATCTTCTCGGCGAAAAGCATCATCTCTTCGGTGACGCCCATCTCGAAGTTCATGCGCGTTTGCAGCACGTCCTTGAGCAGCAGCACATCACGCTCCTGGATGTGCCGGCGGTCTTCGCGCAAATGCACGGTAATACCGTCGGCACCCGCTTCCTCGGCGTCCAGCGCGGCCTTGACCGGGTCCGGATAGCGGGTGCCCCGGGCCTGGCGCAGAGTGGCCACGTGATCGATGTTGACGCCGAGAAGCATGCGGTTGCTGTGAGTCACGAAAGGCTCTCCTGAAGATTGAGCCCCACAGCATACGACGTGCTCAACGCTTGCGAAACAGTTCCCGGCTGACCAGTGGCTTGGGCCCCAGGTGGACGGCCAGCGCCTGACGCATCAGGCGCTTGGCCGCAAGCAGCGCGCCCGGGGCATCCCAGTCGGCATCGGCCAGGGCCAACAGCTCCGTACCACTGAACAGACCAGGCTGAAACAGCTCGACCCGCTCCAGCCCCGCGTCCACCTGGAGCCGATAGCGCCCCTCAGCGACGACCGCATCATCGTTCACGTCGTGGGTCAGCGAGAAGGCATAGCCCAGCTCGTCCAGCAGACGCCATTCGAAGGCCCGCAGCAGCGGCTCCAGCGGGCGGCCGGCAGCCAGCGCCTCGAGGGTCAGGGTGTAATGCTCGAACAGGGCAGGAAACGGCGCTTCGGCAGGGAGCAGGCGCATCAGCAACTCGTTGAGATACAGACCGCTGAACAGCGCGTCGCCGTGCAGCCACCCGGCAAGGCCGACCGTATCCAACCGACCGACGTTCTTCAACTCGCCCCGCCCGCGTAACTCGACTTCCAGCGGCACGAAAGGGCGCACCGGGCTACCGCCCTTGCCCCGCGCGCGCCGCAACACCGCCCGCACACGGCCTTGGGCGGTGAAGAAGTCCACCAACGCGCTGGTTTCCTTGTAGGCGCGGCTGTGCAGGACGTAGGCGGGTTGCGGGGTGGGTTGGTCCATGAGCGGTTACTCGGTCTCAGGCAAAGCGCACACCTGTAGGAGCGGGCTTGCCCGCGAAGAGGCCAGCCCAGGCACCGTGGATGCATGGCACAGGCGTTGCCTGTGTTCGCGGGCAAGCCCGCTCCTACAAGGTGCGCGGCGAGGCTTAGAGGTCGCCGTAACCCAGCGAACGCAGGGCGCGTTCGTCATCGGACCAGCCGCCCTTGACCTTGACCCAGAGGTTGAGCATGACCTTGGAGTCGAACAACACCTCCATGTCCTTGCGGGCCTCGGAACCAATGCGTTTGATACGCTCGCCCTTGTCGCCGATGATGATCTTCTTCTGGCCGTCACGCTCGACCAGGATCAGGGCGTGGATGTGCAGGACATGCCCCTGCTGTTTGAATTCTTCGATCTCGACGGTGATCTGGTACGGCAGCTCGGCGCCGAGCTGGCGCATGATTTTCTCGCGTACCAGTTCGGCTGCCAGGAAGCGGCTGCTGCGGTCGGTGATCTGGTCTTCCGGGAAGAAGTGGTCGTTTTCCGGCAGGTGCTTGGCGATCTGGGCTTCCAGGGCGTCCAGATTGTGCCCCTGCTGAGCCGAGATCGGCATCACTTCGGCGTTCGGCAGTTGCTCCTGCAACCACTGCAGATGCGGGATCAACTCGGCCTTCTCTTCCATGCGGTCGGTCTTGTTGACCGCGATGATGAGCGGGCCGGTGACGTACTGCACACGCTCGAGCACCAACTGGTCCTCGTCGGTCCAGCGAGTGCGGTCGACCACGAAGATCACCACGTCGACATCCTTGAGCGCTGCCGAGGCGTTGCGGTTCATGTAGCGGTTCAAGGCCTTGTCGTTGGCCTTGTGCATACCGGGGGTGTCGACGTAGATCGCCTGCACATCACCTTCGGTCTTGATGCCGAGCATGTTGTGACGGGTGGTCTGCGGCTTGCGCGAAGTGATCGCCAGCTTCTGCCCGAGGATGTGGTTGAGCAGCGTGGACTTGCCCACGTTGGGGCGGCCGACGATGGCCACGTAACCGCAGCGGGTCGGATTGTTCTCAGTCATTGCCATTCTCCACGCCCAAGGCGATCAGTGCAGCGGCAGCGGCGACCTGCTCGGCGATACGCCGGCTCACGCCCTGACCACGGCTCTTGTTGTTCAGCAGCACCACTTCGCATTCGACGAAGAAGGTGCGGCAATGAGGTTCGCCCTGGATATCCACCACTTCGTAGCGCGGCAGTTCGCAGGCACGCGACTGCAGATACTCCTGCAGACGGGTCTTGGGGTCTTTGTTGGTGTCGACCAGCGTCAACCCATCGAACTCGCCGGCCAGCCAGGCGAGAATGCGCTCGCGGGCGGTCTGCATGTCGGCGTCCAGATAGATCGCCCCGATCAGCGCTTCGAGTGCATCGGCAAGAATGGATTCACGGCGAAAACCACCGCTCTTGAGTTCGCCCGAGCCCAGGCGCAGATAGTCGCCCAGGTCGAAGCCGCGGGCCAGGCGGGCCAGGGTCTCACCCTTGACCAGCCGTGCGCGCAGGCGCGACAACTGGCCTTCGCGAGCCTGGGGGAAGCGCTCGAACAGCGCCTCGCCCGCCACGAAGTTGAGAATCGCATCACCGAGAAATTCCAGGCGCTCGTTGTTGCGCCCGGCATAACTGCGATGCGTGAGTGCCAGGAGCATCTGATCCTGGTTCTTGAAGGTATAGCCGAGCTTGCGCTCCAGGCGTTCGAGGGAAGCGCTCATGCAGCCACCCCTTCGTTGTTAAACGCGTTCAAATCAACATCCTGAAAGACTGTTTGGCTGTGTCACGCCGTCGTGCAGCGGCGAATTTACCCATCCCTGAGAACACAGCCTATGTCAGAAATGCATTCGGCGCTGTCTGTTGACAGCGCCGAAGGGTATCAATGGATCAGGCCGACCCGCGACAGGTTGGGGAAGTGGCTGAGCTTGGGCTCGGGCCAGCTCATCCAGACTGCGAAGGCCTTGCCGACGATGTTGCGGTCCGGGACCATGCCCTGCAGCTCGCGCGGGATGCTCGGATCGTCCCAGTAGCGGCTGTCGTTGGAGTTGTCGCGGTTGTCGCCCATCATGAAGTAATGCCCGGCAGGCACGGTCCACTGCTGGTCCGGCGGCATGCGGTAGCGGCTCATCTCCTTGCGGATCAGGTGCTCGGCTGCGCCCAGCTTCTCCTTGTACAGCTCGGCACTGCCCAACGATCCGGCTTCGGTGCCCACCAGTTGCTCGGCGACCAGTTGGTCGTTGACGTACAGGTGCTTCTCGTTGGTGTAGCGGATCCGGTCGCCCGGCAGGCCAACCACACGCTTGATGTAGTTGACGTTCGGGTCACTCGGGTAGCGGAACACCATGACGTCCCCGCGCTGCGGGTCACCGACCTCGATGACCTTCTTGTCGATCACCGGCAGGCGGATGCCGTAGGAGAACTTGTTCACCAGGATGAAGTCGCCCACTTCCAGGGTCGGCTTCATGGATCCCGACGGGATCTGGAAGGGTTCGACCAGGAACGAGCGCAGCACCAGCACGATGAACAACACCGGGAAGAACGACTTGCCGTACTCGACCAGCAACGGCTCCTTGTTCAGGCGTTCGACCACCGCAACTTCGGGCTGGCTGACGCTGCCCTGGTAGTTGGCGATCGCCGCTCGCCGGCGCGGGGCCAGGAACAGCAGATCAATCAGACCCAACAGACCGCAGACAGCAACGGCGATGACTAGCAACAGCGGGAAATTTAGCGACATAGGACCTAGCTATCCAACCTGAGCACAGCGAGGAAGGCTTCCTGTGGGATCTCCACGTTGCCCACCTGCTTCATGCGTTTCTTACCGGCCTTCTGCTTCTCCAGCAGTTTCTTCTTACGGCTGACGTCACCGCCATAGCACTTAGCCAGTACGTTCTTTCTGAGCGCCTTGACAGTGGTCCGCGCAATGATCTGGCCGCCGATAGCTGCCTGGATCGCCACGTCGAACATCTGCCGAGGAATCAGTTCCTTCATCTTCTCGGTCAACGCACGACCTTTGTAGGCCGCGTTGTCACGATGCACGATCAATGCCAGGGCATCGACCTTGTCGCCGTTGATCAGCACGTCCAGCTTGACCAGGTTGGCCGACTGGTAGCGATCGAAATGATAGTCCAGCGAGGCGTAGCCGCGGCTGGTGGATTTGAGACGGTCGAAGAAGTCCAGCACCACTTCGTTCATCGGCATGTCGTAGCGCACCTGCACCTGGCTGCCGAGGAACTGCATGTCACGCTGAACGCCACGCTTCTCGATGCACAGGGTGATGACGTTGCCCAGGTGCTCCTGCGGCACGAGGATGGTCGCGGTGACGATCGGCTCGCGGAAATCGGCGACCGCCGAGACATCCGGCAGCTTCGACGGGTTGTCGACGACGATGGTTTCGCCGGTCTTGAGCTCCAGCTCGTAGATCACGCTTGGTGCCGTGGTGATCAGGTCCAGGTCGTATTCGCGCTCCAGGCGCTCCTGGATGATCTCCATGTGCAGCATGCCGAGGAAGCCGCAACGGAAGCCAAAGCCCAGTGCATCGGAGCTTTCCGGCATGTACTGCAGCGACGAGTCGTTGAGCGTCAGCTTCTGCAGGGCGTCGCGGAAGTCCTCGAAATCATCGGAACTGACCGGGAACAGGCCGGCGTACACCTGCGGCTGGATCTTCTTGAAGCCTGGCAGCACTTCGACCTCAGGGGTCGAGGACAGCGTCAGGGTGTCGCCGACCGGCGCACCGTGAATGTCCTTGATGCTGGCGATGATGAAGCCCACTTCACCGGCCTTGAGGTCGGCGGTGGCGGTGTGTTTCGGGGTGAAGACGCCGACGCTGTCGACCAGGTGCACCTTGCCGGTGGACTTGACCAGGATCTTGTCGCCCTTCTTGACCCGGCCCTGACGCACGCGTACCAGCGACACGACGCCCAGGTAGTTGTCGAACCAGGAGTCGATGATCAGCGCCTGCAAGGGTGCGTCGATCTCGCCTTCCGGCGCGGGGATGGTCTGTACCAGGCGCTCGAGCACCTCGTCCACGCCCATGCCGCTCTTGGCACTGCAGGCCACGGCGTCGGTGGCGTCGATGCCGATGATCTTCTCGATCTCGTCCTTGACGCGGTCCGGATCGGCCTGGGGCAGGTCCATCTTGTTCAGTACCGGCATGACCTCGAGGCCCTGCTCGATGGCGGTGTAGCAGTTGGCGACCGATTGCGCCTCGACGCCCTGGCCGGCATCGACCACCAGCAGCGCGCCCTCGCACGCCGCCAGCGAACGCGAGACTTCATAGGTGAAGTCGACGTGGCCGGGGGTATCGATGAAGTTCAACTGGTAGGTTTTGCCGTCCTGCGCCTTGTAATGCAGGGTGACACTGTGGGCCTTGATGGTGATACCGCGTTCACGCTCGAGGTCCATGGAGTCGAGGACCTGGGCTTCCATTTCGCGCGCCGTCAGGCCACCGCACATCTGGATGAAACGGTCGGCCAGCGTCGACTTGCCATGGTCGATGTGGGCGATGATGGAGAAATTGCGGATATGACTCAAATCACTCACGGGTCAACACTCGAAAAGGCTGCGAGCCGGACGCCCGCGGAAAAATAGCCGGGAATTGTACCTCAAGCCGGAGGGATATGGGAGATTCCTCTATCGCCACGCACACCTGCAAATGCGACATGAATTTGCTCGGCTCGCTGATGTTCCCACAGAAAATCATGACACGCTCATGAAAAAGGGCAGCCGAAGCTGCCCTTTCCTACCCTTCACTCAGCCTATTCAGCCAACTTGAAGGTGATGAAGCTGGCGCGCCCTTGTCGCAGCACACGCATCGATACCGAACGATTCTTCGGCAGGTCCTTGGCGATCTCGGTAAATTGCTTGGCCGAGCTGATGGCCTGGTTGTTCAGATGGCTGATAACGTCGCCCGGACGCAGGCCAATAAGGGCAGCCGGGCCATCCTGAACCTCCTTGATGACCACGCCGCCCTTGAGCTCGAGCGACTTCTTCTGCTCGTCGCTGAGGTCGGCGACGGAGACGCCCAGGCGGTTGCTGTTGCGCTCCACGCCGGCCTGACCACCGGTGCCAATGTCGGCATCGTCTTCAGGGAGTGCGCCGACAGTGATGTCCAGGGTCTGGCGCTTGCCTTCGCGAATGATTTCGAGCTTGGCTTTCTGGCCATCCTTAAGACCGCCGACCAGGTGTGGCAGGTCTGCGGACATGATGATCGGCTGGCCGTTCATGCTCAGGATCACGTCACCAACCTGCAGGCCGCCCTTGGCCGCAGGACCGTTTTCCAGCACCTGGGCCACCAGGGCGCCGGCAGGCTTGTCGAGCCCGAAGGATTCAGCCAGGTCCTTGTTCACTTCCTGGATCACCACGCCGAGCCAGCCGCGACTGACCTTGCCGTCTTTCTTCAACTGGTTCGAGACATCGATCGCCACGTCGATCGGGATGGCGAACGACAGACCCATGAAACCGCCGGAGCGGGTGAAGATCTGCGAGTTGATACCTACGACCTCGCCCTTCATGTTGAATAGCGGGCCGCCGGAGTTACCCGGGTTGATCGCGACGTCGGTCTGGATGAACGGCACATAGGTGTCGTTGGGCAAGGTGCGCCCTTTGGCGCTGACGATACCTTTGGTCACCGAATGATCGAAGCCGAACGGCGAGCCAATGGCCAGCACCCACTCACCGACCTTCAGCTTCTCGGAATCGCCCAGTTTGACGGTCGGCAGATTCTTGCCATCGACCTTGAGCAGCGCCACGTCGGTGCGCGGGTCGGTGCCGACCAGCTTGGCCTGCAACTCGCTGCGGTCGGACAGGCGGACGATGATTTCGTCGGCGTCGGCAACTACATGGTTGTTGGTCAGGACATAGCCATCACTGGAGATGATGAAGCCCGAGCCCAAGGACTGCGCTTCACGCTGGCGGTCGCCGCCACGCGGGGAACGCGGCTGCTGCGGCATGTTGCGCTCGAAAAACTCGCGGAACATCGGCGGCAGGCCTTCCAGATCGGGCATCTGCCCAGCGGCCACGCGACGGTCCGGCAGCTTTTGCTTGGTACTGATGTTGACCACTGCCGGCGAGGCCTGCTCGACCAGGGTGGTGAAATCCGGCAGGGCTTCTTCGGCCTGGGCGGTGAGCACCTGGCCGAGCATCAGCACGGCGGCGAACATCGATAGGTAGGTTTTCAAGCGTGGTATTGACATACGGCTCCCGTCACAACGAGCGTAGTTAGCAGAAGGGCCCCTGCAGATGCAGGAAAGGCCAGACTCCAGGGAGTCTGACCTATAGGAAATTTACCAGTTGATTGCAAATGACAATGCTTTAATTTCATGTCAGCTGCATGCCTGGCAGCTTGTAGGAAGGGTCTGCGACGGTCATTGCCGTGCCTGGACATCCTGGGCGCGCATCGACAGCGCCACGCGCTCGGCAGTGCCCAGCGGAATCTCTCCGACCACGGTCACCATGACCTTGCCCTTGGGCGTGTTCAGATGCCGCGAAACAGCGACAGTCGGCCCCAGTTGCGCACGGGTATCGGTACCGGCGTCTTCCTTGATCGGCTCGAGAAAGACCGAAAAACGTGCCAGCCCATCGTCGTACATCAGGCTGCTGACGGTACTGTTGCGTTCCGGATCACGGCGAATAGCACTGTTGACCAACTCGAACCCCGGCGGCAGCCAATCGGAACGCCAGCCAGCGACTGTTTCGGACTTGGTCGCCGCAAGACGTTCCACCGGCTTGCACGCGGCACTGGCCTGCAGGTCGCGATCGGTCGGCACATCATCGGTGTCCAGGCGGGTCATCTGGAAGCGCTCGAGCAACTGCCCCTTGTCGTTGAGCATCAACGAACGCAGCGGCAGGCCGGTCTGGCGATCCAGGTGAAGCTCAAAGGCGTAGCGGTGCTGGTCGCGTGGCGTGAGCGTGACGATCACCGCGTCGCGCCCGGCGATTCGGGCATTGCCAGCCACACCCAGGTCGTACCAGCTCATCAGCTTCAAAGGATCGAGTAAACGCGGGGCGGAATCGGGCGGTGTACCGACCCCGCTGACCAGGGAACCACTGACGCACTGCACCTTGCCATTGACCCGCACGATTTCCTGGGCGGCGCCATCAAGCTGCAACAGCCGCTCGCTGACCTTGCCGTCCTGGACTCGATGCCAGATATCGTGGGAAGAAAAACTGCCGTTACGTTCGTAGACGAAAGAACCCTGGTAACTCTGCCCTTGCTCGGCCTGTGCCAGCTTGTTGAGCCACTCGCTCGCCTCGGGCGAAGAGTTGGCCGCCAATACCGGCACCGTCATGCAACTGCCGAGCAGCAGCGACAGAAGAGGTAGCGCGCGCATGAGCCTCCTTACTTAGCGATTTTCCAGGCTGGCGGCGCGGGCATAAGGCAGAGCGGTTTCGGTGCCCTTCAGCGCAGACTCCTGAGCGTGCTGGCGCAGATAACCTGGCAGACGCTGATCCCAGCCAGCCTGATTCTGCAGCACACCGTTGGCCATCGGACCGGTCGGTTGCTCACTGCTTTCACTATAGCCTGCCAGAACGGCTGGGCCCTGAGCCTGTGGCACGGTGATGCCCTGCTGCACAGGCTGCTGCGAAGCGAGTTGCGCACCGTTGATCTCGTCCTGGTTGTACAGGCGTACACCTGCCAGCACAGCGACGGTCACCGAGGCGGCAACGGCCAGGCGGCCAATGCTGCGCCACGGGCCACGCTTGGCCTTGACCGGTACGGCTTCATCGGCCAGCGCAGCCGAAACGGCCGAGGCAATGTCGAGCTTGGGCAGCAGCAGTTCCTTGTGCATGGCTGCGCGAGCGACCTGGTAACGCGACCAGGTGGCACGGGTCTCGGCATCATCGACCGCGTTCAGCACGCGACGTAATTCCAGTTCGTCCGCTTCGTTATCCATTACCGCGGACAGCGATTCCTGCAAAGCTTCACGACTCATGGCGGTTCCTCTCTTGGCTGTCGCCGCTGTCTCAGGTTTCCTGCAACAGGGGTTGCAGGGCTTTGTCTATGGCCTCCCGAGCGCGGAAGATTCGAGAGCGCACGGTACCCACTGGACATTGCATGACACTCGCAATGTCTTCGTAACTCAGTCCGTCGAACTCGCGCAGGGTCAGTGCCGTGCGCAGGTCTTCGGGCAGTTGCTGGATGGTGCGATGGACAGTGCCTTCGATTTCATCCCGCAACAACGAGCGCTCTGGGGACTCGAGATCCTTGAGACCATGATCGCCGTCGTAGAACTCCGCATCCTCGGAGCTCACATCGCTGTCTGGCGGCCGTCTTCCACGGGACACCAGGTAATTCTTCGCCGTGTTGATGGCGATGCGGTACAGCCACGTGTAGAACGCGCTGTCACCGCGGAAGTTGCCAAGCGCACGATAGGCCTTGATGAACGCTTCCTGTGCCACGTCCTGCGCTTCATGGGTGTCGTGTACAAAACGCACGATCAACCCGAGAATCTTGTGCTGATACTTCAGCACCAACAGATCGAACGCTCGCCTGTCACCGCGCTGCACGCGCTCGACAAGCTGCTGATCCTCTTCCTGGGTTAGCATGAACACTCCTCAGTGAACTCAAAGGAGCGTTGCGACAGCCATCGTTCAGGCTTGCAACCATAGACTCGGGCTTTGCGCAAAAGTTCTCCCCTCCAAGCAAGTTTCCTGCGGCCTCTGGTCGGCTCGCACGAAAAAGACACAGCGCGGTCGCAGCCGGCTGCGTCGATAATCGGTGTTTCGAATACACAGGTTTCAGCCCGGGTAGAGCTGCTGTCCTGCATCGCCTCGGCAATCGTGGCAGACGGGCAGCCTTCTTGAGATTTGCAGGGGTGCTGGAAAGTTCCCACAAAGTCGCCGCGCCTGCGCAACCGCCATTGGAAATCCGACGCCGGGGGCTGCTATAAAGGCATCCCGGCACTTTTCCAATAGTTTCACAATGCCATATACGCATGCCTATTGTGCCGCTCCCCTTCCCTAGTTACTAGTGTCCCGACATGAGCCAACAATTCCAACATGATGTCCTGGTGATCGGCAGTGGCGCCGCTGGTCTCAGCCTGGCACTGAACCTTCCCAGCCACCTGCGCGTTGCCGTACTGAGCAAGGGCGACCTCGCCAATGGCTCTACCTTCTGGGCCCAGGGCGGTGTCGCCGCAGTACTGGACGACACCGACACGGTGCAGTCGCACGTCGAGGACACGCTCAATGCAGGCGCAGGTCTGTGCCATGAAGACGCCGTGCGCTTCACCGTCGAGCACAGTCGCGAAGCCATCGAGTGGCTGATCGAGCAGGGCGTGCCCTTCACGCGCGACGAACACCACGGCGTCGACGACGGCGGCTTCGAGTTCCACCTCACCCGTGAAGGCGGTCACAGCCACCGCCGCATCATCCATGCCGCCGATGCCACGGGCGCCGCGATCTTCACCACCCTTCTGGAACAGGCCCGCCAGCACCCGAACATCGACCTGCTCGAACAGCGTGTGGCCGTGGACCTGATCACCGAGCGGCGCCTGGGCCTGCCCGGCGACCGCTGCCTGGGCGCCTACGTGCTCGACCGCAACAGCGGCGAGGTAGACACCTTCGGCGCACGCTTCACGGTATTGGCGACAGGCGGTGCAGCCAAGGTCTATCTCTACACCAGCAACCCCGACGGCGCCTGCGGTGATGGCATTGCCATGGCCTGGCGCGCTGGCTGTCGGGTGGCGAATCTTGAGTTCAACCAGTTCCACCCCACCTGCCTGTACCACCCGCAAGCCAAGAGCTTCCTGATCACCGAGGCCCTGCGCGGCGAAGGCGCACTGCTGCGCCTGCCCAACGGCGAGCGTTTCATGCCGCGCTTCGACCCACGTGAAGAGTTGGCGCCACGGGATATCGTCGCCCGCGCCATCGACCATGAAATGAAGCGCCTGGGCGTGGACTGCGTGTACCTGGATATCACCCACAAACCTGTCGAGTTCATCAAGAGCCACTTCCCCACGGTCTACGAACGCTGCCTGACCTTCGGCATCGACATCACGCGCCAGCCAATCCCCGTGGTACCGGCGGCCCACTACACGTGCGGCGGCGTGATGGTCGATGAGCGCGGGCACACCGACGTGCCGGGCCTGTATGCCATCGGCGAAACCAGTTTCACCGGCCTGCACGGGGCCAACCGCATGGCCAGCAACTCGCTATTGGAGTGCTTCGTCTACGGACGTGCGGCGGCAGCGGACATCGAGGCGCACCTGGACGAAGTCAGCAGACCGCAGGCCCTGCCTTGTTGGGATGCCAGCCAGGTCACCGATTCGGATGAGGACGTGATCATCGCGCACAACTGGGACGAACTGCGGCGATTCATGTGGGACTACGTGGGCATCGTGCGCACCAGCAAGCGCCTGCAGCGCGCCGAGCACCGGGTGCGTCTGCTGCTCGACGAAATCGACGAGTTCTACAGCAACTACAAGGTCAGCCGCGACCTGATCGAGCTGCGCAACCTGGCGCAGGTGGCCGAGCTGATGATTCGCTCGGCGATGCAGCGCAAGGAAAGCCGTGGGCTGCACTACACCCTGGATTATCCGGGGATGCTGGATGAGGCCAGGGATACGGTACTCAGCCCGACCTGAGCCTGGCGCCGACCTTTTCGCCTTTGGCGACTTGCCCGCGAGGAGGTCGGCAACTCTCACCTCACTCTGGCGCCATCACCCACCGGCGCCGGCTGAACTTCAAGCGCACACGCAGCCGCCGGTGTTCATCCGCCGTCAGCGCATCCCTTGGAATGCACTGACTCTGGGCAACCCGCCGCCCCTCGCGCACGAAGCGCAACACCACTATCCGCGGCAGGGCGACGCTGTCACGACACAACCTTATCCGCTCCCAGCCACGGGCACGGCTGAACGCCTGCCAGCCACGCGCATCACGGCGCAAGCCAGTCACGGCATCGGGATGAGTCAGAAGGATACGGCGGGGAATCACCCAACAGGCATGGGCGAGGCAGCCAATCAGTGCAAAAGCTGCCAACCACCAGGGCAACTCGACTGACCACAGGGTGGCGAGCGCCAGCGCCTGCCCGCAAAGATAGGCCGTCAGCAGCAGGCGCGAGCCTTGCCAACGGCACTCGAAGCACTCACTTGGGCTGGACACGGTCCAGGATGATGCGGACCATGCGCTGCAGCTCAGGGTCTTCGGATTCGTTACGCTCCATGAACCAGCCGAACATGTCCTGGTCCTCGCAGGTCAACAGGCGGCGATACAGTTCGCGATCCGCTTCGCTCAGGTTCGGGTAGACCTCTTGAGTGAAGGGGACGAGCAGCACGTCCAGCTCCAGCATGCCGCGGCGGCTGTGCCAGAAAAGCCGGTTGAGTTCAGTTTGTTCGACCATGGGGCCCTCCTCGAATGGTCGCGCAGTATACCGCGCTGCAACCGCAGCGGCACGAGGCATTGGTCTAGTCACCTACCTATTTTGTTACTGGCGTTCTATGATGGCCGCCAGTCTTTATAGCTACCGCGATGACCCATGGCCGACTCCGCTTTCTTCTGTCCCCTGTCCCACGAGGGCATCCTCGCTGTCCGCGGCTCCGACGCCGGAAAATTCCTGCAAGGCCAGCTGACCTGCAACCTCGACTATCTGAATCTGCAGCACGCCAGTCTCGGCGCGCGTTGCATGGTCAAAGGCCGCATGCAATCCAGTTTCCGCATCCTGCCCGAGGGCAATGGCTACCTACTTGCCATGGCCAGCGAACTGCTCGAGGCGCAACTGGCGGACCTGAAGAAGTATGCGGTCTTTTCGAAGGCCACGCTGACCGACGAAAGTACCGCCTGGGTGCGCTTCGGCTTGCAGCAGGGCGATGCCGCGCTGCAGGCGCTGGGGCTTGAAACACCGCAGGCAGCCGGCGCCACCGTACGTCATGAAGGGCTTTTGGCCATCGCCGTCTCGCCCGCTCGCGTCGAATTGTGGGTGCCCGCCGAACAGGCCGCCAACGTGCGCGAAACCCTCGCCGCCGCGCTGCCCGAAGGCACCCTGGATGCCTGGCTGCTGGGCCAGATCCGCGCCGGCATCGGCCAGGTCATGGGCCCGACCCGTGAACTGTTCATCCCGCAGATGATCAACCTGCAGGCCGTCGACGGCGTGAGCTTCAAGAAGGGCTGCTATACCGGCCAGGAAATCGTCGCGCGCATGCAGTACCTGGGCAAGCTCAAGCGTCGCCAGTATCGCCTCTCGCTGCCCGTGGACGAAGCGCCCGCACCAGGCGCAGAAATCTTCTCGCCCACCCACGGCTCGTCGGTCGGCGAGGTAGTCATCGCGGCACCCGCCGAGCAAGGTGTCGAACTGCTGGCAGTGCTCAGCGCCGACTCGGTGGAAGATGACAACCTGCACCTGGGCAGCCTCGAAGGGCCACGCCTGACCCTGCTGGACCTGCCTTACGAACTGGACCGCGACCGGGAAATCCAGCGCTGACCAGCCCGCCCCGCCGCTGCGGCGGGGCAGCCCCACCACTGCGGTAGAGAAGTCCATGAACAAGCTGGCCGAGATGGTTCAAGCGCAGTTGCTCGCTGCCATCGACAACGACGACCTGGTCCTGCCCACGCTGCCAGAGGTTGCCCTGAGCATCCGCGAAGCCGCCGAAGACAGCGAAATCAGCGTGGCCGCCTTGAGCCGCGTGATCGGTCGCGATGCCGCGCTCTCGGCGCGCCTGATCAAGGTGGTCAACAGCCCACTGCTGCGCGCACTGGTGGAGGTCACCGACCTGCACACCGCGATCACGCGCCTGGGCGTCAACTACAGCTGCAACCTGGCCATCGGCCTGGTGATCGAACAGATCTTCCATGCCCGCTCGGCGGCGGTGGAGCACAAGTTGCGCGATATCTGGGAAAACAGCCTGGAAGTGGCGGGCATCAGTTACGAAATATGCAGGCGCTACACCCACCTCAAACCCGATCAGGCCACCCTGGGCGGGCTCGTGCACCAGATCGGCGCCCTGCCGGTGCTGATCTACGCCGAAGAGCACAACGAGCTGCTGTCCGACCCCGTGTGCCTGCACTATGTGATCGAGCAGATCCAACCGGTGCTGGGCGACAAGATCCTCAGCGCCTGGGAGTTTCCAGAGCAACTGGTCAACCTGCCCAGCCAGGTCCAGAACCTGGAGCGCGAGACCGACAAGATCGACTACATCGGCATCGTCCAGATCGCCCGTTCGCTCAGCCTGCGCGGGCGCGGCCAGCCCTTGACCAGCCTGCCCGCCTACAAGCTGCTGCGCCTGCCGGAGGGCAAGGAGCTGGACCTGATGGAACTGGTCGAGGCGCGTGACATGTTGCGCTGAATGCCGCGGGTGCGGCGGTCAATCCGCGATGAAACTCACCCGCACCTTCAAACCGCCGTTGTCGCCATCATGCAGGCTGATCTGCGCCAGATGCGCACGGCAAATTTCGCCGACGATCGCCAACCCCAGCCCACTGCCCTGGGCACTGCGCCGGTAGAAGCGCTCGAACACACGCTCGCGATCATCCAGTGGAATCCCCGGGCCATCGTCCTCGACCTCCAGTACGGCGGGGGCCAGCACCCGCAGAATCACGTTGCCGCCCATCGGCGTATGGGCCAGTGCATTGTCCACCAGGTTGCTGAGCAGCTCGTTGAGCAAGGTCGGTTCTCCCTTCAGCCACACCGGCGCCTCGGCTTCCAGCGCCAGGGCAACACCACGGGCATGGGCCAGCGGTGCCATCGCCATGCCCAGTTCGCGGGCCAGCTGGCTGAGGTCCAGGCGCTTTGCACCGCCTTCGGCGATCGCCCGCGCGCCATTTTCCACCCGGGCCAGCGACAGCAGCTGGTTGGCCAGGTGGGTAAGGCGATCAGTACCCTGGGCCGCGGACTCCAAGGTCTGGCGCCACTCCTCGGGCTCCCGCGAGCGCAAGCCTAACTCCACCCGCGCCTTGAGCGCCGCCAGCGGTGTGCGCAACTCGTGGGCGGCATCGGCGATGAACTGCGCCTGGCGCTCGAACTGCCCACGCAGCCGCTCGGTGAAATGGTTCAAGGCCCGCACCAGCGGCCCCAGCTCATGCTGTACCTGCACCACCGGCAGGGCCCTCAGGTCGTCGGGCTGACGGGCTTCCACCGCCGTGCGCAGGCGCTCCAGCGGACGCAGCGCAGCACTGACTGCAAACCACACCATCACCAGCGCACCCAGCGCAAGCATGCCCAGGCGCAGCAAGGTATCGGCCATCAGCCCACGCGCCATGCTCACCCGCGCCTCTTCGGTCTCGGCCACGCGAATCTCGGCCATGCCGTTCATGTTCGGCTCGCTGACAGCCTTGAGCAGGCTCACCACGCGCACGTCCTGCCCCAGGTAGGTGGCGTTGTAGAAGCGCGCCAGTGCCGGATAGTCGTCGGTGCGCGGCGTGCCAGGCGGCGGCGGCGGCAGCTTCTCGTAACCGGAAATCAACTTCTGGTGGATATCCAGCACCTGGTAGTAGATGCGTCCGGCGCTGTCGTAGGCGAAGGTGTCCAGCGCGACATAGGGCACATCGGCGCTGAGCGTGCCATCACGCTGGGAGAGGCCGGCGGCAATGGTCCGCGCCGAGGCCAGCAGCGTGCGGTCATAGGCGGTGTCGGCGGCCTCGCGGCCATTCCAGTAAGCGCTCAGGCCACTGGCCAACATCAGCACCACCAGCAACAGCGCCAGGTTGCCGAGCAGGCGCGCGCGCAGGCTGCCGTTATCACGCATCACGATGCTCGAGCAGGTAGCCCAGACCGCGGAAGGTGACGATGGCCACCGGATGGCCATCGAGCTTCTTGCGCAGACGATGGATATAGATCTCGATGGCATCGGGGCTGGCTTCCTCGTCCAGGCCAAACACCTGGGCGGCCAATTGCTCCTTGCTCATCACCCGCCCGGGACGGGCGATCAGCGCCTCGAGCACGCTCTGTTCACGCGAGGTCAAGGTCAGCGGCTCGTCACCCAGCGCAAAGCGCCGCGTGTCCAGGTCGTACACCAGGGGCCCGCAACGTTGCTGACGTTCGCCACCGAGCACGCTACGGCGCAGCAGTGCCTTGACCCGCGCCTCGAGCTCGGTGAGCTCGAAAGGCTTGGCCAGGTAGTCGTCGGCCCCAAGGTTCAGGCCATGCACGCGGTCCTTGACGTCACTGCGCGCGGTGAGCATCAGCACCGGCAGGGTCTTGCCCCGCGAGCGCAGGCGCGCCAGCACCTCGAAGCCGTCCATGCGCGGCAGGCCGACATCGAGCACGGCAACCGCGTAATCCTCGCTGGCCAGGGCCAGGTCGGCGGCCACGCCGTCGTGCAGCACATCCACGGTCAAGCCCTGGCTCTTGAGGGCCTGGGCCACGCTTTCAGCCAGCGGCAGATGGTCTTCGACCAGCAGCACACGCATTGGATTCTCCCTGCTCGGGTTGGGCGGTGGCGCGGAGTGTACCGCCGTCGCCGACTCTGTGAAGCCCCTTGTAACAAACCTTTCTCGCTGAAAGGTTAGCGAAAGGTTCGTTACCTAGCATCGCACCACGGTCGCGCCACGCGCCGAAAAAAAGCACCAGCAAGGTGCAACCAATAAGAACAATAAAACGGAGTCAGACGACGATGCTGTCAATGCAGCCCAGCCGGTCCCTTTCCGCCCGCCCTTCCACGCTCGTGAGCGCCATCGCCCTTGCCGGCGTCGCCCCGATGAGCCAGGCCGCCTTCTTCGAAGACAGTACGGCCACCTTCGAAACCCGCAACATGTACTTCAATCGCGACTTCCGCGATGGCACCAGTTCGCAGCAATCCAAGCGCGACGAATGGGCCCAGGGCTTCATGCTCAACTTCGAATCCGGCTATACCGACGGCACCGTGGGCTTCGGCCTCGACGCCCTGGGCATGCTCGGCATCAAGCTCGACTCCAGCAAGGACCGCACAGGCACCGGCCTGCTGCCGACCCACGACGACGGCAAGGCGGCCAACGAGTACTCCAAGCTCGGCCTGACCGGCAAGGTCAAGATCTCCCAGACCGAACTCAAGGTCGGCACCCTGATCCCGGAACTGCCGACGCTGCAGCCCAACGACGGGCGCATCCTGCCGCAGACCTTCGAAGGCGGCGTGCTCACCTCCCGCGAGATCAAGAACCTGACCTTCACCGGCGGGCGCCTGGAAAAGGCCAAGGACCGTGACGACACCAACTGGGAAGACCTGGCGCTGAACAACAAGAACGGCCGCTTCGGTGGTACGTTCCGCGCCGATCACTTCGACCTGGGCGGCCTGGACTACAAGTTCACCGACCGCATCACCGGCAGCTACCACTTCGCCCAGCTCGACGACATCTACCGTCAGCACTTCGTCGGCATGGTCGCCACCCAGCCCTGGGGCCCGGGCACCTTCGGCGCCGACCTGCGCCTGTCGAAGAGCGACGAACAGGGCAAGGCCCTGGCCGGCAAGATCGACAACACCACGGTCAACGGCATGCTCAGCTACGCGCTCAGCGGCCACAAGTTCAGCGCCGCCTACCAGCACCTGTCTGGCGACAGCGCCTTCCCCTATGTCGACGGCGCCGACCCGTACCTGGTCAACTTCGTCCAGATCAACGACTTCGCCGGCGCCGACGAGCGCTCCTGGCAGGTCCGCTACGACTACAACTTTGCCTCCCTGGGCATCCCCGGCCTGACCTTCATGACCCGCTACATCAACGGCGACAATGTCAGCCGCGCCGATGGCAGCGAAGGCAAGGAATGGGAGCGCAACACCGAGTTCAAGTATGTGGTGCAGAGCGGTCCGCTGAAGAACGTCGCAGTGCGCCTGCGCAACGCCACCTTCCGTTCCAACTTCGCCCGCGACGCCGATGAAGTACGCCTGCTGGTCAGCTACAGCGTGGCCCTGTGGTAACCCATAACAACAACGCTCACGGAGATAGACGATGAACCTTTCACTACGCCGACTCGTCCTTGCCACCGGCTGCCTGGTGCTGGCAGGCAACGCCCTGGCCGCCGAACCGAAACGCCCAGAATGCATCGCCCCGGCCTCGCCCGGCGGCGGTTTCGACCTGACCTGCAAACTGGTGCAGAGCGCACTGGTCGAGGAGAAGATCCTCAGCAAGCCCATGCGCGTCACCTACATGCCAGGCGGTGTTGGCGCCGTGGCCTACAACGCCGTGGTGGCCCAGCGTCCGGCCGATGGTGGCACGCTGGTCGCCTGGTCCAGTGGCTCGCTGCTGAACCTGGCCCAGGGCAAGTTCGGCCGTTTCGACGAGAACGCGGTGAAATGGCTGGCCGCCGTCGGCACCAGCTATGGCGCCATCGCAGTGAAAAGCGACTCGCCCTACAAGACCCTCGATGACCTGGTTGCGGCATTGAAAAAGGACCCGAGCAAGGTGGTGATCGGTTCCGGCGGCACCGTGGGTAGCCAGGACTGGATGCAGACCGCGCTGATCGCCAAGGCTGCCGGCATCAACCCGCGCGACCTGCGCTACGTCGCCCTGGAAGGCGGCGGCGAAATCGCCACCGCGCTGCTCGGCGGCCATATCCAGGTGGGTTCGACCGACATTTCCGACTCCATGCCACACATCCAGAGCGGCAGCATGCGCATCCTCGCGGTGTTCTCGGAAAATCGCCTGGACGAGCCTGAAATGAAAAACATCCCGACTGCCAAGGAGCAGGGCTACGACATCGTCTGGCCGGTGGTGCGCGGCTTCTACCTCGGCCCGAAGGTGAGCGACGAAGACTACGCCTGGTGGAAGGAGTCGTTCGACAAGCTGCTGGCCTCGGAAGACTTCGCCAAGCTGCGTGACCAGCGCGAGCTGTTCCCGTTCGCCATGACCGGTGAAGAGCTCGATGGCTACGTGAAGAAGCAGGTCGCCGACTACAAGACCCTGGCCAAGGAATTCGGCCTGATTCAGTAAGCCCCTGCGATCTCTGTGGGAGCGGGCTTGCCCGCGAATTCGCCAGTCGCAGCAGCATCGTTGCCTGGTCTGTTCCATTCGCGGGCAAGCCCGCTCCCACAGGGAAGCATGAAAGCCGCTTCTATCGAGGATTCCTTCATGATCCTGCAACGCATCTTCGCCCTGGTCCTGCTGGCAGTCTGCGCCGCCCTGGCCGTCATGGCCTGGCCGTACCAGGCGGCGTTTTCCTATGAGCCGGTAGGGCCGCGTGCCTATCCGCTGCTGATGCTCGGCCTGATGAGCCTGGGCCTTTTGTATCTGGCGATTCGTCCGACGCCCATCGTGCACAAGGACGACGAAGTTCCCCTGGACCGCGAGACCCTCACCAAGATCGCCGCCTGCATCGGCCTGCTGATCGTCTTCGCTGCCACCTTCGAGTCGCTGGGCTTCATCCTCAGCGCCGTCCTCGCCGGCCTGCCCATGGCCCGCCTGTATGGCGGCCGCTGGCTGCACAGCGCCATGGTGGTGGTGGGCATGAGCATCTTCCTCTACTGGCTGTTCGACCGGGTGATGGACGTCCCCCTGCCCCTCGGCCTGCTCGACGTACTGGAGAACTGACACATGGATACCTTGAGCTACCTCGGCCAGGGCTTCGGCGTCGCCCTGAGCCCCTACAACCTCGTCACTGCCCTGAGCGGCACCTTGATCGGCACCGTGGTCGGCCTGTTGCCAGGCCTGGGCCCGATCAACGGCGTGGCGCTGCTGATCCCCATCGCCTTTGCCCTCGGCCTGCCGCCGGAGTCGGCGCTGATCCTGCTGGCCGCGGTGTACCTGGGCTGCGAGTACGGCGGCCGGATCAGTTCGATCCTGCTGAACATCCCGGGCGAAGCCTCGACCGTGATGACCACCCTCGATGGCTACCCGATGGCCCGCCAGGGCCTGGCCGGTGTCGCCCTGTCACTGTCGGCCTGGAGCTCGTTCATCGGTGCCTTCATCGCTACCTGCGGCATGGTGCTGTTCGCCCCGCTGCTGGCGAAATGGGCGATCGCCTTCGGACCGGCGGAGTACTTCGTGTTGATGGTGTTCGCCATCGTCGCCCTCGGCGGCATGGCCGGCGACAAGCCACTGAAGACCTTCATCGCCGCGCTGATCGGCCTGTTCCTGTCCGCCGTCGGCATCGACGCCAACAGCGGCGTGTACCGCTTCACCGGTGACAGCGTGCACCTGGCCGACGGTATCCAGTTCGTCGTGCTGGTACTGGGCCTGTTCTCCATCAGTGAGATTCTCCTGCTGCTGGAAAAGACCCACCATGGCCACCAGGCCGTCAAGGCCACAGGGCGCATGTTGTTCAACCTCAAGGAAGCGGCCTCGGTCTTCGTCGTCAACATTCGCTGCGGCCTGCTCGGCTTCTTCATGGGCGTGCTGCCCGGTGCCGGTGCCACCCTGGCCAGCGCCGTGGCGTACATGACCGAGAAGCGTATCGCCGGGACCAGCGGCAAGTTCGGCAAGGGCGATGCCCGTGGCCTCGCCGCCCCGGAAACCGCCATCGGTGCATCCTGCTGCGGCGCCCTGGTGCCAATGCTGACCCTGGGCGTACCAGGTTCGGGCACCACCGCCGTGATGATCGGTGCACTGACCCTGTACAACATCACCCCCGGCCCGCTGCTGTTCGAACAGCAGCCTGACATCGTGTGGGGCCTGATCGCCTCGCTGTTCATCGCCAACATCATGCTGGTGATCCTGAACATCCCGATGATCCGCATCTTCACCCGCATCCTTGCCGTGCCGAACTGGGCGCTGGTGCCGGTGATCGCGATCATCACCGCGATCGGCGTCTATGCCGTGCACGCCACCACCTTCGACCTGTTCCTGATGGTTGGCATCGGCATCATGGGCTACATCCTGCGCAAGCTCGACTTCCCGCTGTCGCCGATCCTGCTGGGCTTCATCCTCGGCGGGCTGATGGAGCAGAACCTGCGCCGTGCGCTGTCGATCTCCAACGGCGAGCTGGGCATCCTCTGGTCGAGCCCGATCAGCATGAGCGTGTGGGCACTGGTGTTCTGCATGCTGGCCCTCCCGCTGCTGCGCATCTGGCGCCGCCGCAGCCTGCAGCGCCGGGCCATGGCTGATGCCTGATCGGTCGTTGCCGCTGTTCTGGGCCACCGGGCTGGTCGGACTTGCTGGCGGTTTCATCGCCAGCAAGGTCGGCTGGCCTTTGCCGTGGATGGTCGGCTCGCTGCTGGCAATCATCGCAGTACGCTGCCTCACCCCCTGGCAGCTGTCGGAAATCCCCAACGGCCGCAAATGCGGGCAGTGGGTCATCGGTATCGGTATCGGCCTGCACTTCACCCCGGAAGTGATCGAACAGGTTGCCAGCCATTTCGGCTTGATCTTCTTCGGCGCGCTGCTGACCACGGTCTCCAGCGGCGTCGGCGTGTGGCTGCTGCGCCGCTCCGGTGAGGACCGTGCCACGGCATTCTTTGCCAGCATGCCCGGCGGTTCGGGCGAGATGGTCAACCTCGGCGCGCGCAACGGCGCAGTGCTCAGCCAGGTAGCGGCAGCGCAGAGCCTGCGCGTGCTGGCGGTGGTGCTGTGCGTACCGGCGCTGTTCAAGCTGCTGCTGGGCAATGGCGTGGCGCTGAACCATGCCGGCAGCGTCAGTTGGGGCTGGCTGGCGCTGATCGCGCCGCTGAGCATCGGCATGGCGCTGCTCTGGCAGCGCCTGCGCCAGCCCAACCCCTGGTTGTTCGGGCCACTGCTGGTGGCCGCCAGCATCAGCCTGGCAAACAACCTGCAGATCGGCCTGCCCAACGGCGCCAGCCAGATCGGCCAGTGGCTGATCGGCAGTGGCCTGGCCTGTCACTTCAACCGCGCGTTCTTCCGCCGTGCACCGGCATTCCTGGGGCGCACCTTGGTGGCGACGGCCCTGTGCATGCTGATCGCAGGTGGAGCGGCCTGGGTGCTGAGCCTGTTCAGCCACCTGGACCTGCGTTCGCTGACATTGGGGATGATGCCGGGGGGGATTGCCGAGATGAGTCTGACGGCGGAGACCCTGCAACTGTCGGTGCCGCTGGTGACGGCATTGCAGGTGATGCGGCTGCTGTTCGTGCTGTTTCTGGCAGAACCGATGTTCAGGTATTGGGTGCGCCAGGGCGATTGAGCGGTCGGCCTCTTCGCGGGCAAGCCCGCTCCTACTGGCTGAGAGCAGGCTTGCCCGCGAAGAGACCAACCCGACCGCAAGCCCTTACAACGGCGGCACCGCCCAGTTGATGGGCTCCAATCCGCGCTGCTGCAGGAAGCCGTTGGTCCGGCTGAAATGCCCGCAGCCCAAGAACCCGCGATACGCCGACAACGGTGACGGATGCACCGACTTGAGCACCAGATGCTTGGTCCCGTCGATCAGCTTCTGCTTGCTCTGCGCATGGGCCCCCCACAGCAGGAACACCACGTTCTCGCACTGCTCGCTGACCAGCTCGATGATGCGGTCGGTGAAGAACTCCCAGCCCTTCTTGGCATGCGACGCAGCATTGGCACGCTCGACGGTCATGGTGGTGTTGAGCAGCAACACCCCCTGCTCGGCCCAGCTCTGCAGGTAGCCGTGATTGGGGATCGGCAGGTTCAGGTCGCGCTGCAGCTCCTTGTAGATGTTCACCAGCGAAGGCGGCGTCGGCACGCCCGGCTGCACCGAGAAGCACAGACCATGGGCCTGGCCGGGGCCGTGGTAAGGGTCCTGGCCGAGGATCACCACCTTCACCTTGTCCAGCGGCGTGGTGTTGAGGGCGTTGAAGATCAGCGGCCCAGGTGGATAGATCTCCTTGCCCGCGGCATATTCCTGGCGCAGGAATTCGCGCAGCTGCTGCATGTAGGGCTTGTCGAACTCGGCACGCAATGCGGCCTTCCAGCTAGGTTCGAGCTTGATGCGATCGTCGTCGGTCATGGCGCCATCCTGAATCAGAGTGGGCGCGACACTAGGAAAGCCGCCCCGGCTTGTCAATCGCTCCGACCGGTGACAAGCACGATCGGCCAGGCAAGCCATACTTGTGCGACGACTTGCGCGAGGTTGTCCATGTCCATTCATTGCGAGGTACTCACCGGCGCCGATGGCGCCCGTATCGGCATCGCCACCCTGGATGCCGCCAAGACCCTGAACGCCCTGACCCTGCCGATGATCGAGATGCTCGATTCGCACCTGCGCGAATGGGCACGCGATCCGGGCGTGGTCTGCGTGCTGCTGCGCGGCGATGGCGAAAAGGCCTTCTGCGCAGGCGGCGATGTACGGGCGCTGGTACAGGCCTGTCGCGAGCATCCCGGCAGCGTGCCGCCGCTGGCGGCAACCTTTTTCGCCGCCGAATACCGCCTCGACTATCTGCTGCACACCTACCCCAAGCCGCTGTTGTGCTGGGGCCACGGTCATGTGCTGGGCGGCGGCATGGGCCTGTTGCAGGGTGCCAATGTACGCATCGTCACCCCCAGCAGCCGCCTGGCGATGCCGGAGGTGAGCATCGGTCTGTATCCGGATGTCGGTGCCAGTTGGTTCCTCAGCCGCCTGCCGGGCAAGCTTGGCCTGTTTCTGGCGCTGACCGGTGCGCCGATCAATGCCCGTGACGCCCTTGACCTGGGGTTGGCAGACCGCTTCCTCGGCGAGCCGCAGCAGGCGGCGCTGATTGAAGAACTGCTGCAACTGAACTGGCAGGAACAGACCGACCTGCAACTGAACAGCCTGCTCAGGGCCGAGCAGCATCGCGCCTGGGGCGAACTTCCCGAGGCGCAGTGGCTGCCCCGCCGCGCCGTGATCGATGCGCTGCTCGATATCGCTGACCCGGTAGCCGCCTGGCGGGCCGTGTGCGGCTTGAGACAACACGCCGATCCACTGCTGGCCAAGGCGGGCGAGCGCTTGCATGAAGGCTGCCCGCTCACGGGTCATCTGGTCTGGGAACAGCTTCACCGCGCCCGTCACCTGTCGCTGGCCCAGGTGTTCCAGATGGAATATGCCATGAGCCTGAACTGCTGTCGGCATCCGGAATTCAGCGAAGGGGTGCGTGCTCGCTTGCTCGACAAAGACAACCAACCGCGCTGGCACTGGCCGGATATCGGCAAGGTGCCAGCGGCGGTGGTCGACGCGCATTTCGCTAAAGTCTGGGAGGGGCGACACCCGCTGGCAGATCTGGGCTGATCCTATCGCTGCCAGTTGCGATCCCCGCGCCCCCGGTCCCTTTGCCCATTGGAATGCCAGCGATCATCCCGCCCACCACCACGATAGTCCTGGCGATCGCGGTCACGCCCATAGTCATAGCGCTGGCGGTTGCCGTAGTCATAACGCGGATTGCCATGCCACTGGTTCACCACCGGTGGCGTGTAGGGCCGGTAGTAAGGCGCCGGCGCTGGACGGTAGTAACGCGGTGCCGTCTGGTAGTAATACCGAGGCTGGGGCGCGACGTAGTAACGGTCCTGACGATAGTAGTAACCCGGGTAGGCGTACCGGTCAGCGGTGTAGTACTCGCTGCGGTAATGGCCCCCGCCCCCGTAGTATGGGGCGCAGGCACTGGTCATCAGGCCAAGCAGAACGACCAACAGGATTCGAGGGTACATGGCGGCCTCCTGGACCGCTGGATTGCCCGGCACAGCGGCGCTGGCGGACGTCGATCGCAACACGTTGATCGACACTGAGTAAGACAGTGCGCCCGAGATCCGGTGCCATTTGCGCAACAAATTGAAACAGACAGAACGATCCGGAAATACAAATGGACAGAGGCGCGACAAAAGCTGTCAGCAGATATACTGCGCGCCTCTGTGCAGATCTACCTCGAATACCCGGAAGCCCCCATGAACGACAGCCAGCGCTGCCCCGCCTGCGGCGCCGCCAACCAGTGCGCCCTGGCCGACCCGCGCAGTGCCACCCAGGCCTGCTGGTGTTTCAGCGTCAGCATCGACTCCGCTGTGCTCGAAGCGCTTCCCGACGAACTGCGTAACAAAGCCTGTCTGTGCCCTCGCTGTGCAGCAGTCGACGAACAGCTCAAGGCAGCCGACCAGCGGCAGCCTCTCTAAGACTTGTACGATGCGCCTGGATCGATTTCTCGCCAACTTCCCCCAGTACAACCGCCAGCAGGTGCGCGTGCTGCTGGTGCAGCGCCGTGTGTGGGTCGACGCGCAGCCGGTGATCGACCCGCGCCACGAGGTGCGCGAATTCAGCCGAGTCGAGGTCGATGAGCAGTTGCTGCAGGCCGGGCGCCCGGCACGCTACCTGATGCTGCACAAGCCCGCCGGTTGCGTCAGCGCCACCCGCGACCCGCAGCACCCCACCGTACTCGACCTGCTGCCGCCCGACCTGCGTGACGACCTGCACATTGCCGGGCGCCTGGACTACAACACCACCGGCCTGATGATCCTGACCAATGACGGCCAATGGTCACGCCGCCTGACCCAACCACGCACCAAGCAGGCGAAGATCTATCTGGTCGAGACCGAGGACGAAATCGGCGCGCACTACATCGACAAATTCCGCCAAGGCTTCTACTTCGCCTTCGAAGACCTCACCACCCTGCCCGCCCAACTCGACATTCTGGGCCCACGTAGCGCGCGGCTGGCGATCGTCGAAGGGCGCTATCACCAGGTCAAGCGCATGTTCGGCCACTTCGACAACAAGGTGATCGGCCTGCACCGCGAAAGCATGGGGCCGATCCATCTGGACCCGGCCCTGGCGCCAGGTGCGTTCAGGACGCTGACCGCCGAGGAAATCGCGGCGGTCTGAAGGTCGGCCTCAGGCGTTCTTCCTCACCCTGAACCACGCCGCATACAGCGCCGGCAGGAACAACAGCGTCAGCGCCGTGGCCACGATCAGACCACCCATGATCGCCACCGCCATCGGCCCGTAGAACACGCTGCGCGACAGCGGGATCATCGCCAGAACCGCCGCCAGGGCGGTCAGCACGATGGGACGGAAGCGCCGCACCGTGGCCTCGATGATCGCCTGCCAACGGTCCAGCCCAGCGGTGATGTCCTGCTCGATCTGGTCCACCAGGATCACCGAGTTACGCATGATCATCCCTGCCAACGCGATGGTGCCAAGCATCGCCACGAAGCCGAACGGCTGGCGGAACACCAGCAGGAACAGGGTCACACCAATCAGCCCCAACGGCGCGGTGAGGAACACCATCACCGTGCGCGAGAAACTGCGCAGCTGGATCATCAGCAAGCTCAGTACCACCACGATGAACAGCGGCATGCCCGCGTTTACCGAGCGTTGACCGCGCTGGGCATCCTCCACCGTGCCGCCGACTTCCAGCAGGTAGCCGTCGGGCAACTGCTCGCGCACCTGCTGCAGGGTCGGCAGGATCTGCTTGACCAGGCTGTCCGGCTGTTCCTTGTCGTAGATGTCGGCACGCACGGTCACCGTCGGCAGTCGATTGCGGTGCCAGATCACGCCCTCTTCGAAGCCGTACTCCAGCGTCGCCACCTGCGACAACGCCACGCTCTGGCCGTTGTCGGTCGGCAGCGCCAGGCTGCCCAGGCTACCCATGTCGCTGCGCTCCTCGCGGGTACCGCGCAGGAGGATCTCGATCAGTTCGTTGTCCTCGCGGTACTGGCTGACGGTGGTACCTGTCAGTGAACTCTGCAGGAAACTGGACAGGTGCGAGGTACTCACCCCCAGCGCGCGGGCACGGTCCTGGTCGATCGCCAGGAACACCGCCTTGCTCGGCTCCTCCCAGTCCAGGTGCACGTTGACCACATGCGGGTTCTCGCGCACCTTGGCCGCCACCTCGCGGGCCAGGGCGCGTACTTTCTCGATGTGCTCACCGGTGACCCGGAACTGTACCGGGTAACCCACGGGCGGACCGTTCTCAAGGCGCGTGACCCGCGAGCGCAATTGCGGGAATTCCTGCTCAAGGGTGGTAATGGCCCAGCTGCGCAGGGCTTCGCGGTCTTTGAGCGACTTGGCCAGCACCACGAACTGGGCGAAGCTCGCCGCCGGCAGTTGCTGATCCAGCGGCAGGTAATAACGCGGTGAGCCGGTGCCGACGTAGGCCACGTAGTTGTCGATACCGTCCTGCTGCTTGAGTAGGGCCTCCAGACGCTTGACCTGCTCGGCGGTATTGGCCAGCGAAGCGCCTTCGGCCAGCTTCAGGTCGATCATCAGCTCAGGCCGCGCCGACGCCGGGAAGAACTGCTGGGGCACGAAGCGGAACAGCACGATGCTGCCGATGAAAGCGGCAATGGTCAGCACGATCACGGTCTTGCGACGGCGCACGCACCACTCCACCACCCTGCGCACACGCTGGTAGAACGGCGTGGCATAAGGGTCGGGCGTATGCTCGCCATTGCCGTGACGCGCCGCATGGCGCTTGGCCAGGTCCGGCAGCAGGCGGTCGCCCAGGTAGGGGACGAACAATACCGCCGCGACCCACGAGGTCAGCAAGGCAATGGTCACCACCTGGAAGATCGACCGGGTGTACTCGCCGGTGCTAGACGCGGCCGTGGCGATCGGCAGAAAGCCCGCAGCGGTGATCAGCGTGCCGGTCAGCATCGGGAAGGCGGTACTCGACCAGGCATAGCTCGCCGCCTTGAGCCGGTCGTAGCCCTGCTCCATCTTGATCGCCATCATCTCGACCGCAATGATCGCATCGTCCACAAGCAACCCCAGGGCCAGTACCAGCGCCCCCAGCGAAATCTTGTGCAAGCCGATGCCGAAGTAGTGCATCGCGGCGAAGGTCATCGCCAGCACCAGCGGGATCGCCAGCGCCACCACCAACCCCGTGCGCACCCCCAGCGAGAAGAAGCTCACCAGCAACACGATGACCAGTGCCTCGACCAGCACCTGGATGAACTCGCCGACCCCAGCCTTGACCGCTGCCGGCTGATCGGACACCTTGCGCAGCTCCATGCCCGCCGGCAGGTTGTGCGCCAGGCGGGCGAACTCGGCTTCCAGCGCCTTGCCCAGTACCAGGATGTCACCGCCGTCCTTCATCGACACGGCAAGGCCGATGGCATCCTCGCCCATGAAGCGCATACGTGGCGCAGGAGGGTCGTTGAAGCCGCGATGGACTTCGGCGACATCGCCGATGCGGAAGGTTCGGTCGCCTACACGGATGGGGAACTGGCGAATCTGCTCGACGCTGTCGAAGCGCCCGCTGACCCGCAGCTGCAAGCGCTCACTGGGCGTTTCGAAGAAGCCCGCGGTGCTCACCGCATTCTGCTCGCGCAACGCCTGCTGCACCGCCGCCAGCGGCACCCCAAGGGTCGCCAGCTTGGTGTTGGACAGCTCGATCCAGATCTTCTCGTCCTGCAAGCCGATCAGCTCGACCTTGCCCACATCCTTGACCCGCTGCAGCTGGATCTGGATGCGGTCGGCATAATCCTTGAGCACCGCATAGTCGAAGCCTGCCCCGCTCAGGGCGTAGATATTGCCGAAGGTGGTGCCGAACTCGTCGTTGAAGAACGGCCCCTGCACCTCCGGTGGCAAGGTGTGACGAATGTCCGCGACCTTCTTGCGGATCTGGTACCACAGCTCGGGAATTTCGTTCGAATGCATCGAGTCGCGGGCCATGAACGTGACCTGGGACTCACCCGGACGGGAGAACGAGACGATCTTGTCGTACTCGCCGGTCTCCATCAGCTTCTTTTCAATGCGCTCGGTGACCTGTCGGGACACCTCTTCGGCGGTGGCACCAGGCCACAGCGTACGCACGACCATGGCCTTGAAGGTAAAGGGTGGATCTTCACTCTGCCCCAGCTTGGTGTAGGACATGGCGCCAATGGCCGCCAACAGGATCATCAGGAACAATACGATCTGGCGATTGCGCAGCGCCCAGGCGGAAAGGTTGAAACCCATCGGGACTTACTCCTTGATCGCCAGGTTCACCACACGGTTGCTGCGATCGACCGGCCGTACCTCCTGGCCTTCGCGCAGCACGTGGCCACCCGCGGCGACCACCCAGTCGCTGGCGCCCAGCCCTTCGAGCACCGGCACGCTGTCTGCGCCATAAGGGCCGAGACGCACGGGCGCACGCTCCAGTCGATTGTCCTTGCCAACCCGCCAGACATAAGCCTGGCCCTGCTCGGCAGTCACCGCCGACAGCGGCACCGACAGCGGCGAGTGTTCGGCGTGGGCGATGTACACCTTGGCACTCTGGCCCAGCTCTGCCGGGGCTTGCGTCGATGTGAAGGCGATTCGCGCAGCGAAGGTGCGCGAGCGTGGATCGGCCGCCGGCGACAGCTCGCGGATACGTCCCTCGAAGCGTTGCTCGGGGTGCGACCACAGTTCGACACTGACCGCCTGCCCTACCGAGAAACGCGCGAACTGTTGCTCGGGCAGGCCGATGGCCACCTCACGTTCGCCATCGGCGGCCAGGGTGAACACTGTCTGCCCCGCCGCAACCACCTGGCCGACTTCGACCTGGCGCTTGGCGATCACCCCGTTCTGCGGCGCCCGCAGCACCGCGTATTCGGCCTGGTTGCCGGCCACGTCGAATTCGGCCTTGGCCTGCTTGAGGCGGGCAAGACCTGCACGGTAGAGGTTCTCGGCATTGTCGAACTGGGAATGGCTGACCATCTGCCGGTCGAGCAGCTTCTGGTAACGGTCGCGTTCGGCCCGCACCAGCGACAGGTTCGCTTCGGCGGCCGCCATCTGCGCGCGGTTGGCCTCCAACTGCAGGCGCACATCCTGTGGATCGAGCTCGGCCAGTGGTTGGTCGGCCTTGACCCGCTGCCCTTCCTCGACCAGGCGCTTGCTGACCTTGCCACCAATACGGAACGCCAGTTCCGGCTCGAACCTGGCGCGTACTTCGCCCGGATAGCTGTCGGCCGAGGCGCCGGTGGGCTGGGGCTGGATCACCAGTGCCGGACGCGGGGCCGCGGGTGCAGCAGCCTCCTGGCCGCAGGCAGTGAGCAGCAGAAGGCAGGCAAGGGGCAGGACGAGGGGCGACGCACGACGCAACATGATGGAAGACCTTTCGCAGAGGACGCATCGAATAATTATACGGGCGGGTATATTAAGTCAGCGAAACGACTCCGGGAAGCAGGTGCATGAGAGAAAAATGTATTTGCGCCGCGACGTGCGTAGCAGCCGCGAGCCGCGCGACCCGGTACTATGAGCGCTTCATCAGACAGACACGGATTCCAATGCCCATCGACGCACCCACAGGCCCTGGCCGGCCCAAGGATCTCGCCAAGCGCGAGGCCATCCTCGAAGCCGCCAAGTCGCTGTTCCTCAGCCTTGGCTATGCCAACACCAGCATGGATGCGGTCGCTGCGGCGGCAGGTGTTTCAAAACTCACGGTCTATAGCCACTTCAACGACAAGCAGACACTGTTCGGTTCGGCAGTCATGGCTACCTGCCAAACGCAGTTGCCCGACCTGATCTTCGAGCTGCCCGAGGGGGTGCCGATCGAAGAGGTGCTGCTCAACATCGCCCGAGGCTTCCAGGCACTGATCAGCAGCGACGAGTCGGTCAAGCTCACGCGCCTGATCATGGCCCTGGGCAGCCAGGACCCGGGGCTTGGGCAGTTCTTCTACGAGGCGGGGCCCAAGCGGGTGCTGGCCGAGATGGAGGCGTTGCTGCGCTGTGTCGACGAGCGTGGGTTGCTGCGGATCGAGAATCCGTTGCGCGCCGCCGAGCATTTCTTCTGCCTGATCAAGGGCGCTGCCGATTACCGCCTGCTGCTGGGCTGCGCACCGCCGCTGGCCGGAGAGGAAGCCGAGCAGCATGTGCGCGAGGTGGTTGGGGTGTTCATGCGGGCGTATGGCAGTTGCGGGTAGGGGTCATGCTTTTTAAGGGGGTTGCGTAGAGGCTGACAGGTGCTAGTCGAAGGGGTTTTAGCGCCTATGAGATCGAGCGCCGCCCGCGCGGCGCTCGATCTTGTAGGCGCTGAAAAACTTCAGGCAAGCACCTGTCAGCCCTCACGCAATCACATTGCAAACACCTTGGAAAGCCATGCTCAAGAGCTGGCTTACCCTAAGCCTTCAACGCCTTCTTCGGATAGATATCATAGCGGCTGGACTTGCCTTCCAGGCTATGGCTCGGCTTTGGCCCGTCGATGATCGGCGCCTTGCGCGGGCGCTTGACCACCACCCGGTGGCTGGCCAGCGCCAACGCCGCCTCCAGCAGTGCAGGAGCATCCAGGTCGTCGCCCACCAGCGGGCGGAACACGCGCATTTCCTTCTTCACCAGCGCGCTCTTGTCACGATGCGGGAACATCGGGTCAAGGTAGATCACCTGCGGCGCCTCGCCCTGCCAATCGCGCATGCGCTCGATGGCGTTGCCGGTCAGCAGGCGCATGCGCTCGACGATCGGCGCCACTTCGGCATCCAGGCGCCCACGCGCCAGGCCATCCTCGAGCAACGCAGCAATCAGCGGCTGGCGTTCGATCAGGGTCATCTGGCAGCCCAGACTCGCCAGCACGAAGGCATCCTTGCCCAGGCCCGCAGTGGCATCGAGCACCTGGGGGCGAACGCCTTGGGCAATACCGACCGCCTTTGCGATCATCTGTCCATTGCCGCCGCCGAACAGGCGCCGATGCGCCGCCTGCCCTTCGACGAAATCTACCCGCACCGGGCCGGGGGCCTGCGGGCCCAATTGCTGGATCTGCAGACCATCAGCACCGATTTGCACAGCGAACTCCGCCGCGTCATCCACCTGCGGCAGGCCCAGACGCTGCGCCCATTCCTGTGCCTGCGCCTGGAACGACGCCGACAGCGCCTCGACCCTGATACCTGTGCCCTGCTCTTGCTCTGCCATCCGATCCCGCACTCGAAAAAATTAATGAAACCCCGGCCACGGCCGATAAAAGCTCTATCCGCTATTCTGCCAGAGCACAACGCGCGCGACTGCCATGTCAGATACTCTTCCCATCGGTTTGACCTACCTGTCGCCAGTCGGCAACTACGGTCGCCAGAATACCCAGGCACTGGGCGGCGTCAGCCACCTGTGGCAGGACTTCTTCGCCCGCGCGATGGCCGAGCAGTCCGCAGAAGAGCAGGACAGCTTCAGCCAGGCATTGACTCGCCAGTACGACAAGGACAGCGGCGAGCCACTAGGTGGCGCCAAGGCGCTGGCATTGATCGAAATTCAGCGCGCGCTGCCGGTTCAGGATACCGAGGTGCGTCCGCCCGAGCCGCTGTTCCTGCCCAAGGCGGAACTGGAAGCCAACCTGCTGGAGCCGGCCCCCGAACCCTTCAGCGCCAGCGAACTGATCGAGCAGCAGCGCCAGCTCGACCTCAACGGCAGTTGGCTGCGTCCGCTGGTGATGAACCAGGGCCATCCTTCGCCCGAGCCGGGCCCGGCGCCTTCGCCGCGTCCGCTGCACCTGCCGATCGCCGAACTGGAAAAGTACCTGCTAGAGCCGGCCCCGGAACCCTTCGACGACGCAACCCTCGCCAAACAGCAGACCGACCTGGAGTTCGACACCCACTGGGCGCGCCCGGTGGTGCTGAACAACGTGCGCGTACACGCCTGAATCAGCGACAGACCTGCCACCGCCCCGCATCCAGATGAAAGTGATTGGCGTGGGCGGCGTTGTAGTCAGGCCCAAGCACCGTACTGAAGCTCTCGCAGGCCGCGTCGCGCACTTCGCGCAGGAATTGCGCCTTCGTCCCGCCCGCCTGCCAGTCTCGCGCGAGCACGATGCGCTGGCCATCCTTCAGACGAAAACCGCTGATGTCCAGGGCATTGGCCGTCGCGTGCTGGCTAAGCCGCCCCTGCTCGCGATGATAGACATTGCGACAGGCAAAGCTGCCCAGGTGATCCACCTGTGCCACCGACTGGCCGAACACACGCTGCGCCGCAGGCTGCAGGCCGTGAGTCTCGAACAGCGCATAGGCCACCGCCAGCGGACAACTGGCGAGAAAGCTGCTGCTCAACCGCGCCTCGCCAGCTTCGATACGCCATACGTTGCGTAACGGACAACGCGCCGTTTCCGGACTGTCGGCCTGTTCCCGATAACGCAGCGCGGAGGTTTGCAGTGCCTGTCGACACAGATCCGGGTCGTCACGCAGGCGTGACAGCTTGTAGGCCGTCAGCAGGTTCGGCGGCTGACGCACATCGAGCGCCGCCCAGGGGTTCCACGCCGCCGGGGGGCGCCATCCGAGATACCAGGCAACAGCGCCTGCGACCATCAGCCCGCCCAACAGCGTCGCCAGCAAGCGCATGGCCGATCAGCGTCGGAACAGATCGTTGAGCTGGGCGAACGGCACCGCCTGCTCGCCGTAAGCGAAGGTGCCCTGGTCGCGGATCTCCAGCGCCGCACGCTGCAACGCCCCCAGCGCCGCCCTGGCCATTGATGAACCCACACTGATGCGCCGCACACCCAGGTCCTGCAACTGGTTTACCCCCAGCGGCACGCCTGCCATGCCCATCAGCACGTTGACCGGCCTGGGCGCAACTGCCTGCACCACTGCCCGTATCTCATCGACGCTGCGCAGGCCTGGGGCATAGAGCACATCGGCACCGGCCTCGGCGAACGCCTGCAGCCGCTTGATGATGTCATCCAGGTCCAGGCGCCCGTGCAGCAGGTTTTCTGCGCGGGCACAGAGAGTGAACGGGAAAGGCAGGCTGCGGGCCGCCTGCACTGCAGCGCGTACGCGCTCGACGGCCAGGCCGAAGTCATGGATGGGGGAATCGCGCCGACCGCTGGCGTCCTCGATCGAGCCGCCCACCAACCCGGCCTCGGCGGCACGCAGGATGGTCTGCGCGCAGTGTTCGGGCAGGTCGCCGAAACCGTTCTCCAGGTCTGCGGCCACCGGTAGGGGTGTGGCATCAACGATGGCCTGGGCGTTGGCCAGGGTTTCATCGAGGCTCAGAGCGCCCTCAGCATCAGGACGGCCCAGACTGAAGGCCAATCCTGCACTGGTCGTGGCCAGTGCCTCGAAGCCCAACGCAGCCAGCAGCTTGGCGGACCCGGCGTCCCAAGGGTTGGCAATGACGAAGGCGCCATCACGCTCGTGCAACATCTTGAAGGCTTCGGCTCGCAGGGTTTGCACATCCATGATCAGGTCTCCGGCAAGGTCTGGGGGTCAGAGTAATCCCAGTTGTTCGACCTCAGGTGCGCGCGGCAATTCCGGCAAGGCCGCCAGGCCCGGCAACCGCACCATGAGGCGCTGGTGAAAGTGCTGGGCCAAGGCTGCGGCCAGGCGGTTGTCGGAGGTGTGCAGGAAAATGTACGGGCAACGCCCCTCCTCGATCCAGCCGGCGACCTTGTCTACCCAGGGTGTGAGAAAGCTGTCGTTGGCAGCCAACTCCGGATGACCGATGAAGCGCACCTGCGGGTGCTGGCTGAAGGCGGCCGGACGCGGCGGCACCTTGGGCTTCTTGGCCTGCGCGTGCAGCACCGCCGGGTCGCGCGACGTGCAACTGAACAGTGCCCGCGGATCCAGGCAGATCCGCTCCACACCGCGCTCATGCAACAGTCGATTGAGCAGGCGCTCTTCATCGCCACGGGCGAAGAAGGCATCGTTGCGCACCTCGACAGCCACTGGCACACCGATCTCGTCGAGAAAGTGACTCAGCTCCGCCAATCGGGCCGGGCCGAACAGCGCTGGCAGTTGCAGCCAGTAGGGGGTTACTCGCTCGCCCAGCGGCGCCAGCAGGCGGGTGAAGTCCAGCGCGGATTCAAGCTGATCACGCAGATCGCCCGCATGGCTGACGTCACCGGGAAACTTCGCAGTGAAGCGAAACCGCTGGGGCATGACCTGGGCCCAGCGCTCCACCGTGGCGGGCGCAGGACGGGCGTAGAAGGTGGTGTTGCCCTCGACCGCATTGAACACCTGGCTGTACAGGCCAAGGTATTCAGCAGGGCGGGCGTCGGCGGGATAGAGGTAGTCGCGCCAGGCGTTCTCGCTCCAGGACGGACAACCGAGGTGATAAGGCAGAGGCGATGGATTCATCCATCAAATGTACAGGTCCAACCCCAGCACTTCCATCTCCCAATCGGTGAAACCGGCGGTGCTGAGGTAACTGGCCAGCGCGGTGGCGGTGCGTCGGTCACGGGCGCGGGGGAATACCATGTCCTGCTGACGCGCAGGCAGGCCGGCGCTGCGGCGGTTGGCGCGGGCAATCTGCTCGGCTTCGTCGTCTTCGACGTCCTCGATTACCTGTGCATCGTCGATGCTCTCGTCGCGCACCAACGCCTTGCGCGGGGCACGCTTGACCGGATAGGACTGTGAGGAGAAACCGTCGATGCGCATGATGGGTGCACTCAGGAGCAATGATGGCAATCTAGCAGCATCAGGCTTCCATCACCAATGCGCGTGTGATAACTGGACCACAGTTCGCGCAAAAGGTTTTATCTCGAACGGCAATAGCCGACGAACTGCACTCAGCGCGCCTTGGGCGTAGCGACGTTATCGCGCAGATAGACCGGCTGCGCCTGTTCGGCTGCAACCGCCTCGCCACGCGCCCAGGCATGACCGGCCAGGCTGAGGATATCCAGGGCATGCGGCAGGGCCTGGGCATCGCAACGCTCGACCTGCACCGCCAGACGCTCGCCATAACCCCAGCCAGTGCCGGCACCGAACCACTGGCCGGCCTGGGGCAGTGCCACCCGCTCAGGGGCGATCACCCGCTCCTGATCGAGCAGGCGCATTTCGCCATCGTGCGCCTGGTAGCAGCCCCAGTACACTTCGTCCATGCGCGCATCGATGGCCGCGGCCACCTGCTGCACACCCTGTTGGCGCAACGCCCCCTGGGCCAGGGCGGCGAGGTTCGACACCGGCAGCACCGGCCGTTCGAGGGCGAACGCCAGCCCCTGGACCACACCGATGGCGATGCGCACACCCGTGAAGGCCCCAGGCCCACGGCCAAAGGCGATGGCATCCACTGCAGTCAGGGCGATACCGGAGTCGGCGAGCAACTGCTTGATCATCGGCAGCAGCTTCTGCGCATGCTGGCGCGGGATCACCTCGTAATGGCTGGTCACCTTGCCGTCATGCAGCAGGGCGACGGAACAGGCTTCGGTGGCGGTATCCAGGGCCAGCAGGGTGGTCATCGAACGTGTATCCAGGCGAAAGGGAAAAGAGCGGCAGTATAAACGACAACGGCCCGCAAGCGGGCCGTTGTAAAACGCAGGGGCCGATCAGCTCAGGGCTGCCAGCACCTTGGCGGTGATCGACTCGACCGAGCCGACGCCTTCGATGTGGGCGTACTTGGGCTTGCCGGCGTTGTCAGCCGACAGCTTCTGGTAGAAGTCCACCAGCGGCTTGGTCTGGCTGTGGTAGACCGACAGGCGGTGACGCACGGTTTCTTCCTTGTCGTCGTCGCGCTGGATCAGGTCTTCGCCGGTGACATCGTCCTTGCCTGCCACTTTCGGCGGGTTGTACTGGATGTGGTAGGTGCGGCCCGAGGCCAGGTGCACGCGGCGACCGGCCATGCGACCGACGATCTCTTCGTCGTCCACGGCGATTTCGACTACGGCATCAATGTCGACACCGGCAGCGACCATGGCTTCGGCCTGCGGGATGGTGCGTGGGAAACCGTCGAACAGGCAGCCCTTGGCGCAGTCTGGCTGAGCGATGCGCTCCTTCACCAGGCTGATGATCAGATCGTCGGAAACCAGCTGGCCGGCGTCCATGACTTTCTTCAGTTCCAGACCCAGCGGGGTGCCGGCCTTGACAGCGGCACGCAGCATGTCGCCGGTGGAGATCTGTGGAATACCGAACTTCTCGGTGATGAACTTTGCCTGAGTACCTTTACCGGCCCCGGGAGCTCCCAGCAGAATTACGCGCATCTTGTGCTCCTCATATTTTTTTATTGCAAATCAATGGATTCGGCGTTCAGGGCCAAGTCCGGAAAATCGGATCAGACCGAAAAATCGGTCAAAAGGCTGATCAAGATACACAGCGCCCGGCAGCCAGACAAGCGTTCCAAAATTGCACGAAAGCCCATCTGGCGCCGTTCTGCCGAGCAGGTTGCACCCATCGCAACCTACCCCGATACACCCCGTGCCTGCACCACCGTGCAGCCCGGTGCGGCGCTGTCCGACGGCCTCAGCCGGTGTTGCGCAAACCGGCGGCAATACCGGCCACGGTCACCAGCAGGGCCTGCTCCAGCGGGCTGTCCAGAGCGGCTTCGCGCACCCGCGAACGGGCCAGCAGCTCGGCCTGCAGGCGGTGCAGCGGGTCCAAGTAGGTGTTGCGCAGGCTGATGAATTCCAGGGTCTCCGGGCTGTGTGCCAGTAGCACCGGCTGGCCGGTGAGGCCCAACACCACCTGGCACGACTGCGACAATAGGTCGCGCAGATGCGCACCCAATGGCAGCAGCGCCGGTTGCACTAGACGTTCGTCGTAGGCCCTGGCGATTTCCGCATCGGCCTTGGCCAGCACCATCTCCAGCATGTCGATGCGGGTGCGGAAGAACGGCCACTGCTCACGCATCTGCCCCAGCAGCTCACCCTGGCCGCGCGCCAGGGCATTGCTCAGCGCTGTTTCCCACCCAAGCCAGGCCGGCAGCATCAGGCGCGTCTGGGTCCAGCCGAAGATCCACGGGATGGCCCGCAGGCTTTCGATGCCGCCCGCCCGGCGCTTGGCCGGCCGACTGCCTAACGGCAGGCGCCCAAGTTCCTGCTCCGGGGTGGATTGACGGAAGTACTCGACGAAATCGGGGTTCTCGCGAACCACCGCGCGATAAGCCTTCACCCCATCGGCGGCGAGCTGGTCCATGAGTTCGCGCCAGGCAGGCTCGGGCGGTGGCGGCGGCAGCAAGGTCGCCTCAAGCACCGCCGCCAGGTAGAGATTGAGGTTCTGCTCGGCGATTCCCGGCAGGCCGAACTTGAAACGGATCATCTCGCCCTGTTCGGTCGTGCGGAAACGCCCCGCCACCGAACCTGGCGGTTGGGAAAGGATCGCCGCATGGGCCGGGCCACCGCCACGGCCGACGGTGCCGCCACGGCCGTGGAACAACAGCAGTTCGACTTGGTGTTCGCGGCAGATGCGCACCAGGTTTTCCTGCGCCCGGTACTGCGCCCAGGCTGCCGCCGTGGTCCCCGCATCCTTGGCCGAGTCCGAGTAACCGATCATCACCTCCTGCGGCCCGTGCAGGCCGGCACGGTAGCCCGGCAGGCCGAGCAGTCGTTCCATCACCGGGCCGGCGTTGTCCAGGTCGGCGAGCGTTTCGAACAGCGGTACCACGCGCATCGGCCGGGTCAGGCCGGCCTCCTTGAGCAGCAGTTGCACAGCCAGCACATCCGATGCTGCGCCAGCCATGGAGATGACATAGGAGCCAAGCGATGCCGCTGGTGCTGCAGCAATCTCGCGGCAGGTGGCAAGCACCTCGGCAGTCTCGGCCTCGGGCTGGAAATGCGCGGGCAACAGCGGCCGACGATTCTTCAGCTCGGCCTGGAGGAAGCTCATGCGCTGTTCTTCGTCCCACTCGGCATAACGCCCGAGCCCCAGGTACTCGGTGATCTCCGACAGCGCGTCGCGGTGCCGGGCCGCATCCTGACGCACGTCCAGGCGCACCAGGAACAGGCCGAAGGTCACCGCCCGGCGCAGGCAGTCGAGCAACGGGCCGTCGGCGATCACACCCATGCCGCAGTCGTGCAGCGACTGATAGCACAGTTGCAGTGGTTCGATCAGTTCACGATTGTCGGCGAGCACGTCCGCACCGGCAGGCTGCGGACCGGCCAGCGAGGCATGGGCCCAGGCCCGGGTGGCACGCAGGCGATCGCGCAGTTGCTTGAGGAAGGCGCGGTAGGGCTCGGCGCTGTCACCCACCTTGGCGCGCAGGGCGTCACTGGCCTGTTGCATGGACAGTTCGGCGGCGAGGTAGTCGATATCGCGCAGGAACAGGTCGGCCGCCATCCAGCGTGCCAACAACAGCACCTCGCGGGTGACCGGGGCAGTGACGTTGGGGTTGCCATCGCGGTCGCCGCCCATCCACGAGGCGAAACGCACCGGCGCCGCCTCCAGCGGCAGGTGCAGGCCCGTGGCCTCGAACAGCGCCTTGTCGACCTTGCGCAGGTGGCTGGGAATCGCCTGCCACAAGGAATGCTCGATCACCGCAAAGCCCCATTTGGCCTCATCGACCGGCGTTGGCCGGGTGCGTCGAATCTCCTCGGTGTGCCAGGCCTCGGCGATCAACCGGCGCAGGCGCTCACGCACCTGCTGGCGCTCGGCCGGCGTGAGGTCGCGATGGTCCTGTGCGGCAAGCTGCGCGGCGATGGCATCGTACTTCTGGATCAGCGTACGCCGCGCCACTTCGGTGGGGTGGGCAGTGAGTACCAGCTGGATGTCCAGCTTGGCCAGTTGCCGGGCCAAGGCATCGTTGCCATGCCCTGCCTGCTTGAGGCGCGCCAGCAACTCGGGCAGAGCACGGTCCTCGAACGGCGCCGGTTGGTCGGCGCCACGGCGATGGATCAACTGGTACTGCTCGGCAATGTTGGCCAGGTTGAGGAACTGATTGAAGGCCCGGGCAACCGGCAACAGGTCATCGTCTGCAAGATCGCCGAGGGTGGAGCTCAACTGCTCGGCCGCGCCACGGCGATCGGCCTTGGCGCTGTGACGGATATCCTCGATCTTCTGCAGGAATGCCTCGCCATGCTGCTGGCGGATGGTCTCGCCCAGCAGTTCACCCAACAGATGGACATCCTCACGCAAGCGCACATCGATATCGGTCATTGGCTCTCCTCATCGCGCGGTCCACCCGCGCCGCCGCCCAGGTCATTGCCCAAGAGTGCCCATAGGCGCCCCCGCAAGGCAAGCCGGGATCGGCCAATGCAACTAAAGTGAAGAGACGGCCCTCACAGCTCATGCCATGGTTTTACAGAGGTCATCATGAAAATCCGCGAGCTCGCACAACATTGGGAACAGAACGCCGCCGGCACCCTCAGCCCCACCGGGCACCACCTGCACCTGGACCTGGAGTCCGAAGCGCGCCTGGCAGCCTTGGTCGAGATGTACCCCAAGCGCACCACCGAAGAATTGCTCGGCGAACTGGTTGCCGCCGCGCTCGAAGAACTCGAAGCCAGCTTCCCCTACGTGAAGGGCCAGCAGGTGATCGCCACCGATGAAGAGGGTGATCCGCTGTACGAAGATATCGGCCCCACGCCACGCTTCCTCAGCCTGTCGCGGCGGCATCTGCACGACCTCAGCCACACGCCTCCCAAGCGCGACGCTTGAGCTGGAAGGCCCGCGAATACTGCCGCGCACGGCAATAGTTCCGTAGGAAAAGCACTGACTGACCAGTCAGAAATAATTACGAAGCCTACGCAACTTTTTCTGAACTATTCTGAAAATGCTCAAGTCGGAGCCAATAGCCATCACGCAAAAACCCTGCACGCATGGTGTTTGGCTTCGGACTCGAGCACATGCGTATGTCAGGGAGCGATGGACTGCCACGGACATCGTTATCAGGAGTGATCCAATGGAGTTGACCACCATGAAGACCCGCACCGAAAAATTCCCGTCCAACTCTCTGCGCGGGCTCAAGCTGGCCGCGCTGGCGCTTGGCAGCAGCCTGGTACTGGCTGGCTGTGCTGGCAACCCGCCGACCGAGCAGTACGCGGTGACCCAGTCTGCCGTGAACTCTGCCGTCAGCGCAGGCGGCACCGAGTTTGCCGCCGTGGAGATGAAAGCGGCGCAGGACAAGTTCAAGCAGGCGGAAATCGCCATGCATGACAAGAAGTACGACGAAGCCAAGCGACTGGCCGAACAGGCCGAATGGGACGCCCGTGTTGCCGAGCGCAAGGCACAGGCAGCCAAGGCCCAGAAAGCCGTGCAGGATGCCCGCCAGGGCGTTCAGGACGTACGTGAGGAAGGCCTGCGCAGCGCCCAGTGAGGCCTGTCCGGTATTCCCCTGCCTTCGTTATCGATCAAAGGATGAACACACTGCGCAATTACGTAATGATCCCTGCCCTGTTGGCTCTGAGCGTCGGTCTGGCTGCGTGCTCGCACGACCCGAACGCCAACCTCGAATCGGCCCGCACCAACTTCTCGGCGCTGCAGAGCGATCCGCAGGCGAGCAAGCTGGCAGCCCTCGAGACCAAGGATGCCCAGGACTGGCTGAACAAGGCTGACAAGGCCTACATGGACCGCGAAGACGAGAAGAAGGTCGATCAACTGGCCTACCTGACCAACCAGCGTGTCGAAGTCGCCAAACAGACCATCGCCCTGCGTACCGCCGAAGCCGATATCAAGAATGCGGCGGCGCAACGCGCCCAGGCCAAGCTGGACGCCCGCGACGCGCAGATCAAGAAGCTGCAGGACAGCCTCAACGCCAAGCAGACCGACCGCGGTACGCTGGTGACCTTCGGCGACGTGCTGTTCGACTTCAACAAGGCTGACCTGAAGAGCAGCGCCCTGCCGAACATCACCACCCTGGCCAACTTCCTCCAGGAAAACCCGGAGCGCAAGGTGATCGTCGAGGGCTATACCGACAGCGTCGGTTCGGCCAGCTACAACCAGGGCCTGTCGGAGCGTCGCGCCGAAAGCGTGCGCCGTGCGCTGCTGCGTGCCGGCATCGACCCGTCCCGCGTGGTCGCCCAGGGCTATGGCAAGGAGTATCCGGTCGCGGACAACTCCAGCAACTCGGGCCGTGCGCAGAACCGTCGCGTGGAGGTGACCATCTCCAACGACAACCAGCCAGTTCAGCCGCGTTCTACCATGCGCTGATACAGGTTACGTGAGTGACATGAAAAACCCGCCTTGATGGCGGGTTTTTCATGTCTGGGGAACAGCGATGGGTCACTGCACCTGCTGCGGCGTGTCCTGGCCCATGCAGCGGATCGCCCGCTTGCGGTTGTCGACCAGCACGCCCGTCAGGCCCTTCTGCTGGGTGTCGAACAGCACCAGAACACCCTCGACGCACTGCGCCACCTGCGGCGATGGATCGAGAGAAACCCGATAGTCTTCGCCCGGGATGGTCTTGAGCATGGTGTAGTCCTGCAGCAGCAGGGCGTCCTCGGGCTTGGCGAAATGCAGGTAGCCGTAGTACCACAAGGCACCCACCGTCACGATGATGCTGCCGACACCGGTCAGGATCAGCGGGATGGCGTTGCGTTCTTCACTCATTGCTCATTCTTCTCGTCAGGGTAGTTCGGGACTTCCGCCAGTCGGCGCAGGCCGTTGAAGCGGCTGGGGTCGTCGAGGAAGCGCAGCATCACCTGACGCCAGGTCGGGTCGGCGAAGGTCTGCACATGGTCGCCGCGGGTCAACTGCAACACGCGGGGCGGCGGGGCATGCTGGTACAGGCGGATACCGTTGGCCATGGGCACCAATTTGTCATCGATGCTGTGGAAGAACAGCTTGGGCGGGCTGTCCAGGCGTTCGATGGAGTGGATCGCGCTGTCAGCGTCCGGCACCAGCCACGACAGCGGCACCTGAAGCGGCCAGGTCATCCACGACGTGCTCAGGGCGAAACGCCCGACGTCGCGGTAACTCGCCGGTACGCCATCGAAGACCAGCGCACTGAAACGCTGGCGCTGCTCGGGATGGCCGGCCAGGTAATGGATGGCCATCGCACCTCCCAGGCTCTGGCCGAGCAGCACCAGCGGCTTGCCCTGTGCCTCGGGCGCCTTGCCCAGCCAGTCCAGCGCAGCGTCGATATCCTCGTAGACCGCCGGCAGTGTCGGCGTGCCCTGGGACAGGCCATAGCCGCGGTAATCGATCATCAGAACCTGATAACCCTGCTCGGGCAGCCAGTAACTGCCACCCAGGTGCCAGGCCAGGTTGCCACCATTACCGTGCAGATGCAGCACCGTGCCCTTGACCTCGACGCCCGACTTGGCCGGCAGCCACCAGCCATGCAGGCGAGTGCCATCCTCGGTGGTCAGCGTGACATCGCGGTATTGCAGGTGCGCTCGCTCGGGGGTGAACGGCTGGCCCGGCTCTGGATAGAACAGCAGGCTGCTGCAACCGGCCAGGCACGTCAGTCCGAGCCCGAGCAACAGGGTGCGGCAACGCTTAGAGAATGTTCGCGTAGTCGGCTTCAATGCGATCCAGGCTCAGGTGATTGAGGAAGTTGGAGAAACACATCCAGGCCGACAGCGCGTTGAGGTCGCGGAACTGTTCGGGCAGGTACTTCGGCGGTTCCACCAGGCCCTCCTCGACCAGTTGGCGCAAGGTGCGCATGTCTTCCAGCGTGGTCTTGCCGCAGAACAGCAGCGGAATCTGCTCCAGCTTGCCCTTTCTCACGGCCAACTGAATGTAGTTGTAAACCATGATGAAGCCCTTGAGATAGGACAAGTCCTTGGTAAACGGCAGGCCATTGGGTACCGAACCGCGGAATACCCGGCTGGCATTACCATAGCTTTCGGCCATCTCGAAGCCCTGGCCACGGAAGAACTCGTATACCTGCAAAAAATCGGCGCCCTGCTCCACCATGTGGATGGCGCGGGTGCGGTTGGTCAGCTTGCGCAAGCGGCTGGGGTAGGAGGCGAAGGCGATCACCTCCATGAGGATGGCCAGGCCCTCCTGGGTCACGGTCGACGAGGGCGGCCCCTTGGCCAGGAAAGTGCAGATCGGCTGGTTCAGGCCGTTGAGCGTTGTGCCCACGTGCACCAGCCCCTCGTGGACTTCCAGCGCGCGTACGTCGCGGCTGTTGAACATGGCATCGGCGCGCACCTTGATGTAGTCGGCACCGGCCGCCGCATCGGCGACGATGCCATCGGACTCGAACACGCGGATGGTTTCTTCTGCCTCGCCGAAGACCTTGTTCAGGCGGCGCTGGAGGATTTCCACCGCCTCCTTGGCCGTGAGGTTTTTCGGCTCGTCCTTCAGGTCACCACGACCATCGATGTTGTTCAGGTAGTCCGAGAGCATCAGCCCCAGGTCGGCCAGGGTCGGGTCACCCGCGTGGAACGCGTCGGAAGCGGCGCCGTAGAGCTCCTGGGAAATCAGGCCGAAGTCCTCGGTGCCGCGCGCTTCGAGCATGCGCACCACCATGCGGTATTCGCGGCACATGCGCTTCATGATCTGCCCGACCGGGTTGAACTGGCCGAGCTGGCGGATGATGTCGCGCTCGATGGCCTGGAACTCGGCCTTCACCGCGCTGGAGTCGAACGACAGCGGACGGTTCTGGTAGTAGGCACGGTCCACCGCAGGCGGCTCCTTGCCCTTGGCCTTGAAAAAGCCCTGGCGAATGCCGTCGTCCCATTTCACCGCGTCCAGGACCCGGATCGGGGTCTGGGCCGCGACGATACGGTCGGACAATGCGCGTATGGTTTGCTGGTATTCGTCCACCGGGGACTCCTTGTAAGGCCCTATTCGCGGGCAAGCCCGCTCCCACAGGTACGCGGTATCCGCTATTTGCCGGCCCGCTGGAACCGCGCCACCTCGACGAACAGGTCGGAGTTGGCCGGATCATCGAGGTAGGCCAGCACCCGCTCGGCGGGGCTGTCGATCAGCACACCCGGTCCGTTATCCTCGGGCACCTCGGTGCTGCGTCCGCTCAACTCCTTGTTGTTTACAGCCTGCTGGACCTGCTCGACGTCAAGGTTGTAGACCACCAGCTGCTTGCCGTCGACGACCTCGAAACCGCCAATCAGGAACTTGCCCCCCAGCCGCTTGGGCACGCCGGCCGACAGGTACCAGCGGTTGCCATGGCGCGACACACTGAAGGTGTATTCCTCGGCGGCCTTGCCCTGCGTACGGGCCACGGCCTTGTAGGTGTTACCGCCGACGCGGCTGATGGTCAGCTTCAGTGGCTGGCCCCAGGCATCCTTGCTGCTCCATTGGCCCAGCAAGGCCTTGGGGGCCGGCTCATTACTGGCCAGCGGTTCGTCGAAGGTCACCAGACACCCGCCCAGCAGCAGGAACGACAAGGTCAACAACAGCACACGCCAGGCTTTCATCAGGTTCTCCTTGAAAAGATCGGCTGCGCCTCAAACCGCGGCCAGCACCAAGTGCAGGTAACGGGTAAGGATAGCGAGCATCTGCCCATCGGCCTGGGCGTTCGCTTCTTTGAGCAGCCCTTGATATTCCATCTGCTCGATGATGGCCGTCAACACCAGGGCGTCCTGCTCGGGCTGGCGCGAGCCCACCACCTGAAGCATCTGCCGCGCGCCATGCAGCAGGATCTGCTCATGGGCCCGCACCAGTTCGGCCAGACGGGGGCACAGCAGCGCCTCCTGGCGGAAGGCCTGCTCGGCCATCAGGAAGTCGCGGCGGTTGTACAGCTGGCGGGTCACATAGTCGGCGGTCATGCGCGCCACTTCGTCGGCAAGGCGTGCACGGGACTGAGGGCTGCAGTCGCCCTGGGCCAGCAACTGGCGCAGCACCACTTCGGTGTTGGCCCACAGCTTGGCCATGTAGGCGGCGCTGCGTTCGACGTACTGGGCGAAGGTATCGGTGAGCAGGTCTTCGATATCCTTGAAGTAATAGGTGGTGGCCGACAGCGGCACCTCGGCCTCGGCCGCCACTGCGCGGTGGCGCACACCGCGCACACCGTCGCGCACGACGATGCGCATGGCCGCGTCGAGGATCTGCTGGCGGCGTTGCTCGCTGCCCTGGCGGCTGGTCTTGCGACCTTGGTACTGCACGCTCTCGGCGACGGCGTTGGCTACGCCGGCGGCGCCTTGCTGGGCGTTTGCGGGGGGCACGGTAGGAACCTCGGTGTCTGTCTGGGGGATGTTCATTGTCTGTACCGGCCCTCGCGAGGCAAGTCGGATCGCCGCACCGCCGCTCCTACAGGTACAGCGCCGCACCTGCAGGAGCGGCGGTGCGGCGATCCGACTTGCCCCGCGATAGGGCCGGTACAGAGACTACACAGCCAGGCAAGAAAAAGCCGCCCCGAGAGGCGGCTTTTTCAAATCACTCAAGCCTGCGGACGCATGTGCGGGAACAGGATCACATCGCGAATCGACGGCGAGTTGGTCAACAGCATCACCAGACGGTCGATACCGATACCTTCACCTGCCGTAGGCGGCATGCCGTACTCCAGGGCACGCACGAAGTCGGCATCGTAGTGCATGGCTTCGTCGTCACCGGCGTCCTTCTCGGCGACCTGCGCCAGGAAGCGCTCGGCCTGGTCTTCGGCATCGTTGAGCTCGGAGTAGGCGTTGGCGATTTCGCGACCACCGATGAACAGCTCGAAGCGGTCGGTCACAGCCGGATTGTCATCGTTGCGACGGGCCAGCGGCGACACTTCGAACGGATACTCGGTAATGAAGTGCGGCTGCTCCAGCTTGTGCTCGACCAGCTCTTCGAAAATCATCACCTGCAGCTTGCCCAGACCTTCGTGGCCCAGCACCTTGGCGCCAGCCTTCTTGGCGATGGCGCGGGCCTTGTCGACGTCCTGCAGGTCGGCGGCGGTCAGCTCCGGGTTGTACTTGAGGATCGAATCGAACACCGACAGGCGCGCGAACGGCTCGCCGAAGTGGAATACCTTGTCGCCGTACGGCACGTCGGTAGTACCCAGTACCAGCTGCGCCAGCTCGCGGAACAGCTCTTCGGTGAGGTCCATGTTGTCACGATAGTCGGCGTAGGCCTGGTAGAACTCGAGCATGGTGAACTCGGGATTGTGCCGGGTCGAAACGCCTTCGTTACGGAAGTTGCGGTTGATCTCGAACACTTTCTCGAAGCCACCAACGACAAGGCGCTTGAGGTACAGCTCCGGCGCGATGCGCAGGAACATGGCCATGTCCAGAGCGTTGTGGTGGGTTTCGAACGGCTTGGCCGCAGCGCCGCCAGGGATGGTCTGCAGCATCGGCGTCTCGACTTCGAGGAAGTCGCGCTCGATCAGGAATTTGCGGATATGCGAGATCACCTGCGAACGCACACGGAAGGTGTGGCGGGTTTCCTCGTTGACCATCAGGTCGACGTAGCGCTGGCGGTAGCGCTGCTCGGTGTCGGTGAGGCCATGGTGCTTGTCCGGCAGCGGACGCAGCGACTTGGTCAGCAGGCGCACGTCGGTCATCTCGACGTACAGGTCGCCCTTGCCCGAGCGAGCCAGGGTACCTTCGGCGCTGATGATGTCGCCCAGGTCCCAGGTCTTGACCGCGGCGAGGGTTTCTTCGGGCAGGGTCTTGCGGTTGACGTAGACCTGGATGCGCCCGGTCATGTCCTGGATCACCATGAACGAGCCACGGTTGAGCATGATGCGACCGGCAACCTTGACCGGGATCGCGGCTGCTTCCAGCTCTTCCTTGGTCTTGTCCGCGTATTGCTTCTGCAGGTCGTTGCAGTAGCTGTCGCGACGGAAGTCGTTGGGGAAGGCGTTGCCCTTGGCACGCTCGGCGGCAAGTTTTTCCTTGCGCAGGGCGATCAGGGTGTTTTCTTCCTGTTGCAGGTCTTGCGATTCGGTCTTGAGGTCGCTCATGTCGTCATTGTTTCCATCAGGTATTCGGTGCCCCTGTCGGGCAGGGCACGCGATACGGGCCCATGGCCTCGTATCGCGGCAGTGGTGTGCGGTTTACAGCCCCTGCTTGAGGCTGGCTTCCAGGTACTGGTCGAGGTCGCCGTCGAGGACCTTCTGGCAGTCGCTGCGCTCGACACCGGTACGCAGGTCCTTGATACGCGAATCATCGAGTACATAGGAGCGGATCTGGTGACCCCAGCCGATATCCGACTTGCTGTCTTCCAGCGCCTGCGAGGCGGCGTTGCGCTTCTGCATTTCCAGCTCGTACAACTTGGCCCGCAGCATTTTCATGGCGGTATCCTTGTTGGCGTGCTGGGAGCGTTCGTTCTGGCACGCCACCACGGTGTTGGTCGGCACGTGGGTGATACGCACCGCCGAGTCGGTGGTGTTGACGTGCTGGCCACCGGCGCCGGAGGAGCGGTAGGTGTCGATGCGCAGGTCGGACGGGTTGATCTCGATCTCGACCTTGTCGTCGATCTCGGGCGAGACGAACACCGCCGAGAACGAGGTATGGCGACGGGCACCGGAGTCGAACGGGCTCTTGCGCACCAGGCGGTGCACGCCGATCTCGGTGCGCAGCCAGCCGAAGGCGTATTCGCCCTTGATGTGCACGGTGGCGCCCTTGATGCCGGCGACTTCACCTTCGGACAGCTCGATGATGGTGGCGTCGAAACCGCGCTTGTCGGCCCAGCGCAGGTACATGCGCAGCAGGATGTTGGCCCAGTCCTGCGCTTCAGTGCCACCGGAGCCGGCCTGGATGTCCAGGTAGGCGTTGTTCATGTCCATCTCGCCGCTGAACATGCGACGGAACTCGAGCTGGGCAAGGTTTTCTTCCAGGCCTTCCAGTTCGGTCACGACGTCGCCGACGGCACCTTCGTCACCCTCCTCGACCGCCATGTCGAGCAGGTCCTGGCAGTCGGCCAGGCCGTTGGACAGCTTGTCGAGGGTCTCGACCACCTGCGCCAGCATGGCACGTTCGCGGCCCAGGGCCTGAGCGTACTCGGGCTTGTTCCAGACGTTGGGGTCTTCCAGCTCGCGGTTGACTTCGATCAGACGATCAGCTTTGTGATCGTAGTCAAAGATACCCCCGAATGGACTGGGAGCGTTCGGTGAGGTCCTTGATGGTGTTCAGGATCGGTTGGATTTCCATGGCTCTGGCTACTCGCACGAATTCGGTGAAAAGCCTGCGAGTATAACGCCATTCATGCCAGGGCGGCAGCCCCGCCGGGCAGCCACTGCACTTGCCCATTGCTGGGCCGACCCGGCTGCACAGCTCCCAGGGTTTCGCGCAATGCGCGCTGGTTTCAGGCAACCCCGACCTGGTTACGCCCGCTGTTCTTGGCCAGGTACAGCCCCTTGTCCGCCGCCGAAATCAACTGCCGGCAATGACTGCCGACACTCGGCGTCTGCGTCGCCAGGCCAATGCTCACGGTCAGGCGCGATTCCGGTTGCGGGGCACTGTGCGGAATATTCAGACCCAGCACGGTCTGGCGCAGCTTTTCCGCAATCAGCCGTGCACCACCTGGCGAGGTGTTGGGCAGCACCAGGGCGAACTCCTCGCCGCCATAGCGCGCCGGCAGGTCGCTTGGGCGCGAGCAGGAGCCGCGGATCGCTTCGGCCACCTGGCGCAACGCTTCGTCACCGGCCAGATGGCCGAAGCTGTCGTTGTAGGCCTTGAAGTAGTCGACATCGATCATCAGCAGCGACAGCTGCTGCTGCTCGCGCATGGCGCGGCGCCACTCCAGTTCCAGGTACTCGTCGAAGTGGCGGCGGTTGGACAGCCCGGTCAGGCCATCGGAGTTCATCAACCGCTGCAGCATCAGGTTGGTGTCGAGCAGCTGCTGCTGGCTGACACGCAAGGCGCGATAAGCCTCGTCACGCTGCAGCAGGGTGAGGTAGGAGCGCGAGTGATAGCGGATACGCGCCACCAGCTCGATGGTGTCCGGCAGCTTGACCAGGTAGTCGTTGGCCCCGGCGGCGAAGGCCGCACTCTTGACCAGCGGGTCCTCCTTGGTCGACAGGACGATGATCGGGATATCCTGGGTCGCCGGGTTGTTGCGGTACTCGCGCACCAGCGTCAGACCGTCCAGGCCCGGCATGATCAGGTCCTGGAGGATCACCGTCGGCTTGATGCGCATGGCCTGGGCTACCGCCTGGTGTGGATCGGCACAGAAGTGGAAGTCGATGTTTTCCTCGTGGGACAGCCCACGACGCACCGCCTCGCCGATCATCGCCTGGTCGTCGACCAGCAGGACCATCGCGGCGCTTTCGTTGATCGTCGTGAAACCATCGATCGGTAGGTCATTCATCCCTATTCACCAGGTCACTACCGGCCAGGCGGCGTGACTCAATACATATCGTCATTTCGGAAAGATTTCCACAAGTCGCCCGGCAATTCGCTCCAGCGGTCGTATCTCGACCGCCGCCTGGATCGCTGCGGCGGCCTTGGGCATGCCATACACCGCACTGCTTTGCTGGTCCTGGGCGATGGTCAGGAAGCCCTGCTCGCGCATCAACTTCAGGCCCTGCGCGCCATCGCGGCCCATGCCGGTGAGCAGCACGCCCACCGCATCGCTGCGCCAGAAGCGCGCCACGCTCTCGAAGAACACGTCGATCGAGGGGCGGTAGATTTCGTTGACCGGCTCGGCGGTATACGCCAGCTGGCCATTCTGCAACAGCCGGATATGATGGTTGGTACCTGCCAGCAGCACCTGCCCCGGTTGCGGTGGTTCACCCTCGCGGGCCAGGCGTACCGGTAGCCCGGACACACCGCTCAGCCATTCGGCCATACCGGCGGCGAACACCTGATCGACATGCTGGACCAGCACGATGGCCGCCGGAAAATCCCGTGGCAGTCCCTTGAGCAACACTTCCAGCGCAGCCGGGCCGCCTGCCGACGAACCAATGGCCACCAGGCCGCAGCGAAGCACTGGGTTGCGCACCGGCGCCGCCACGGTGCGCGCCGCGCTGGAGCGCTGCTGGCCGATCAACCAGCCGATGTTGAGGATCTTGCGCAGCAACGGTGCCGCCGCCTCCCGGGCATCGCCCGCGCCCAGTGCCGGCGTGTCGACCACATCGAGGGCGCCGTAGCCCATGGCCTCGAACACCCGGTGCACATTCTGCTTGCGATCCACCGTGACGATGACGATGGCGCAAGGGGTTTCGGCCATGATCCGGCGAGTCGCCTCCACGCCATCCATCACCGGCATGATCAGGTCCATGAGGATCAGGTCCGGCGTCTGCTCGGCACACTTGTGCACGGCCTCGGCACCATTGCCGGCCACCCAGATCACTTCGTGCATAGGCTCGAAGGCCAGCGCACGGCGCAAGGCTTCGACAGCCATGGGCATGTCATTGACGATGGCGATCCTCATCCCTGGGCTCCTCCAATCAACTCCTCCACCGCATCCAGCAACGCATCGTCATGGAAGCTGGCCTTGGCCAAATAATAGTCGGCGCCTGCATCCAGTCCACGTCGGCGGTCCTCTTCCCGGTCCTTGTAAGACACCACCATCACCGGCAACGTTTGCAGGCGATTGTCGCGACGCACCAGGGTGACCAGCTCGATACCGTCCATGCGCGGCATGTCGATGTCGGTGATCAGCAGGTCGAAGTCTTCGCTGCGCAGGGCGTTCCAGCCATCCATGCCATCGACCGCCACCGCTACGTCGTAGCCCCGCGTACCCAGCAGCTTGCGCTGGAGCTCGCGTACCGTCAGCGAGTCGTCGACCACAAGGATGCGCTTGCGCGCCACTCCCCGTCCCGCCCGTGCCCCGCGATCGATACGCTCCAGGCGCCCGGTGCTCAGCAGCTTGTCCACCGAGCGCAAGAGGTCTTCGACATCGATGATCAGCACCACCGAGCCATCGTCGAGCAAGGCGCCGGAGGAAATGTCCTGGACCTTGCCCAGACGCGGGTCGAGCGGCATCACCACCAGCACGCGCTCGCCGATCAGGCGCTCCACGGCCACACCGTACAGTTGCTCCCGCTCGCGGATGACCACCACGCGCAGGTTGTCCGCCTCCTCCTGCGCCGCCGGACGGTTGAGCAACTGGCTTGCGGCGACCAGGCCGATATGGCGGTCTTCGTGCCAGAAGTGCTGACGACCTTCGATCTGCACGATGGCCTCGGCCGGTACATCGAGAGTGCGTTCGATATGCGCCAACGGGAAGGCGTAGGCCTCGCCACCGACCTCGACCACCAGGCTGCGCACCACCGACAGCGTCAGCGGTACCTCCAGGTGGAAGCAGCAGCCCTGCCCCGCCACCTGAGTGAGCTCGATGGACCCGCGCAGTTCGCGCACCATGTGCTGCACCGCGTCCAGGCCGACGCCTCGTCCAGACACCTCGGTGACCTGGTCACGCAGGCTGAAACCGGGCAGGAACAGGAAGGTCAGCAGCTCGGCCTCGCTCATCTGCGCCACGGTCTCTGCGGGCGACAGTGCCCGATCGACGATGCTGCGGCGCAGGCGCTCAAGGTCGATGCCCGCACCGTCGTCGCTCAGTTCGAGAATCAGCAACCCGGCCTGGTGCGATGCGCGCAGGCGCAGCGTGCCGTCACTGGGCTTGCCCGCCAACAGGCGTCGCTCGGGCTGCTCGATGCCATGGTCGACAGCATTGCGCAGCAAGTGCGTGAGCGGCGCCTCGAGTTTTTCCAGCACATCACGGTCGACCTGGGTCTTCTCGCCCTCGATCAGCAGCCGCACCTGCTTGCCCAGGGAGCGCCCAAGGTCGCGCACCATGCGGCTCTGCCCGGTCAGCACATCGGCGAAGGGACGCATCCGGCAGGCCAGCGCAGTGTCGTACAGCAACTGCGCGCGCTGGCTCGCCTGCCAGCCGAACTCGTCGAGGTCGGCAGCCTGCTGCTGGAGGATCTGTTGGGTTTCGGCGAGCAAGCGCTGGGTCTGGGCCAGGGCATCGAGCACCTCGGCGCTCTGCCCGCTGCCCTCGAGCTGGCTCTTGAGCCCGTCGAGGGCGCGCATGCCTTGGCCATGCATGCGTTTGAGGCGCTGCAGGCTGGCGAGATAGGGCTTGAGCCGCTGGGTTTCCACCAACGACTTGCTCGACAGGTCGAGCAGGCTGTTCAGGCGGTCGGCGGTGACCCGCAGCACGCGCTCAGCGCCCTCGCCTGCGCGCTTGCCACCCCTGGCTGCGGGCGCCGGCTCCACTTCCGCCTCGGGCTCGACAGGCGTCGTCGGCACCTCGGGCGGCATCGCCAGCGGCGAAGGCGTGGCCGCAGCGCCGGCAGCATCCGGCGCGGGTGCCGAAGAAGGGTCAAGCAACATGGCCATCTGCACGAGGAACGCTGGCACCGCCGTTTCGGCCTGGGTATCCCCGGGTGTTGCAATGCGCATCAGCAGGTCAGTGCCCTGCAACAAGGCATCGATGTGCTCAGGGCGCAGCAACAGGCGGCGCTCCTGGGCCGCGACCAGGCAATCCTCCATGACATGAGCGACGCTGACGCCGGCATCGATGCCGACGATACGCGCGGCGCCCTTGAGGGAGTGCGCTGCGCGCATGCAGGCTTCCAGCTGGTCGACCTGGGCCGGATTGCGCTCGAGGGCCAACAGCCCGGCACTGAGCACTTGGGTCTGGGCCTCGGCCTCAAGGCTGAACAGTTCGAGCAACGATGCGTCGCGCATTTGCTCCGGGGTCATGACAGGCTCCGCTTCACGGCAGACAGGAGGTGTTGTTCATCGAGTACACGCACACTGCGGCCACGCCATTGCAGTACCGCCAGCGTGAAGTGGGCCGCGTCGTGCTCCTCGTGCAGGCGCGCAGTGTCCAGCCGATGGATGCCGTCGATCTCGTCGACCGGCAATACCACCGGGCCACCTTCGGCAGCCAGGATCAACATACGTGGCATCACCCGGCCGCTACGCTCCTGTGTCGGCGCCAGCTCCATGCCCAACAGGTCGGCGAACGACAGGCACGGCACCAGCGCACCTCGCACGTTGGCGACCCCCTGCAACATCCGCGAACGCTGGTGCGGCAGCGAGTGAACGGCCTGCAGCGGCGCGATCTCCGCCAGGCAGGCCGTGGCCAGCGCCAGCCACTCCTCCCCCAGCCTGAACAGCAGCATGGAACGGCCGACAGTGCCCTGTTCCACCTGCACGGTCTCGACATGCTCGTCCTGCAACAAGGTGTAGCGGTCGAGCAGGCGGGTAGCCGCCGCGGCATACACTTCGCAATTGCGGCAGTGGATGTGCCGGTCCAACAGCGGACATTGCTTGTCGCCATGGACACCGATGCGATTCCAGCAGTCGTCGATGTCTTCATGGTCCCGGGCGATCAGGTCCATCGAGTAGGCACCACTCATCGTTCAGACTCCCTGCCCGCCCGCGCCGCCCGCTCCTGCAGGCGCCGTGCCCCTGTGACATCCCCCTGGGATGCCAACAGCGTGGCCAGGTGCAGCAGCGCCTCGGTGTGCTGCGGCTCGAGGTACAGGGCCTTGCGGTAATGCTTGAGTGCTTCGCCGGCATCGCCCTGGGTATCGCTGAGCAGCCCCAGCCAGTAGTAGACCTGCGCCGCGGGTTCGAACAGACGCAAGTAGCGCTCGCAACTGGCGCGGGCCTGCTCGCTGGCACCGGCATTGGCCTGGCGGGCGATGGCTGCCAGCAACTCGCTTTCGTTCTCGTTCACGGTCGCCAACGCAACCGGCCTGGCGGGCGGGCGGGGAGCACGGGCAAAGGGTGGTGCCGCCACGGGCATGGCGACTGGACGCGGCGAAGCCACCGGCGCGATGGCGGGCCGTGCCGGCGGTACCGGGTTGACCGGTGGCTGCACGCCGAGCTGATCCTGACGCACGTAGGCGAACGACTGAGCGATGCCGATCGGCCGCATGCCCAGGCGCGCCAGCAGGCTGCCCTCGGCAGGGCCGATGAACAGCACGCCATCGTCGTGGAGCAGCTGCTTGAGCACCTCGAAAACCCGCTGTTGGGTAGGTACGTCGAAATAGATCAGCAGGTTGCGACAAAAGACAAAATCGTAGACTCCCTTGCGACTGCGCAGGGCGGGATCGAGCACATTGCCGGGCTCCAGACTGACCTGCTGGCGCACGCGCTCATGCAGCCGGTAACTGTCATCGGTGCAGTCGAAGTGCCGCTCACGGAATGCCAGTTCACTGCCCCGAAACGAGTTGCGTCCATACACGGCCTGCTCGGCACGGGCGAGGGAGCTGGGGCTGATGTCCATGGCATCGATGCGCACGGCCGATGGAGACAGACCGGCATCGAGCAGCGCCATGGAAATCGAATAGGGCTCCTCGCCGGTCGAGCACGGCAGGCTGAGGATACGCAGCGGTCGTGATCCGGCCAGCTCGACCAGGCGTTTTTGCGCCAGCCCGGCCAATGCCGTGAACGATTCGGGATAACGGAAGAACCAGGTCTCGGGGACGATCACTGCCTCGATCAACGCCTGCTGCTCGCCGGGCGATTGCTGCAGGCGCAGCCAGTAGTCGTCGAGGTCACGCGCGGCAAGTACCACGCACCGCTGGCGCAGGGCCCGCTCGACCATCGGCGCGCCCACCGAGTCCACATCCAGGCCGATGCGCTCCTGCAGGAAGCGGAAGAAGCGTTGTTCGATCATCCTGCCACCTGCGCGGATTGATCCGGGAACAACAGCAGGCGTACGGCATCGTTCAACAGGTCGTCGACCTGGATGCGCTGCAACAGCCCCTGTGCATCCTGTCGCACTGGCCCCAGGTAACGTGCCTCGCTGTTGTCCACCCCATAGGGCTGGAACTCCTCGGGTTGGCAACGCAAGGTGTTGGTCGCCTGTTCGAGCACCAGCCCCAGTTGCAGGTCATTGCCATAACGCACCAGTACCAGGCGCGTGCTGGTGCGCTGCGGCGCAGGCGCGCCGAAGGTAAGGGACGACAGGTCGATGACCGGTACCAGCGCACCGCGATGCCCGAGGATCCCGGCGACCCAGACGGGCGCCTGGGCGATGGGCTTGAGCGGGCGCAACGGCAGCACCTCTATCACTTCGCGCACATCCAGGGCAAAGCGCTGTGCGCCAATATGGAACAGCAGGTACAACACGCCCTTGGCTTCGGCCTGCCGCTGATCACGCGGTTGCAGATCGTTCATCGCCGTCAGACTTTGAAGCGCGAGACACCGCCACGCAGCCCGGCAGCCACCTGGCTCAGTTCGTCGATGGCGAAACTGGCCTGGCGCAACGACTCGACCGTCTGCGTGCTGGCATCACTGAGCTGGGCCAACGCCTGGTTGATCTGCTCGGCGCCGGTGGCCTGGGCCTGCATGCCCTCGTTGACCATCAGGACCCGTGGCGCCAGCGCCTGCACCTGATGAATGATCTGACTGAGCTGCTCGCCTACCTGCTGCACCTCGAACATGCCGCGGCGCACTTCCTCGGAGAACTTGTCCATGCCCATGACCCCAGCCGACACCGCGGACTGGATCTCGCGCACCATCTGCTCGATGTCGTAGGTGGCCACTGCGGTCTGGTCGGCCAGGCGGCGCACTTCGGTGGCCACCACGGCAAAACCGCGGCCGTACTCACCGGCTTTTTCCGCCTCGATGGCCGCGTTGAGCGACAGCAGGTTGGTCTGGTCGGCGACCTTGACGATGGTCACCACCACCTGGTTGATGTTGCTGGCCTTCTCGTTGAGGATGCCCAGCTTGGCGTTGACCAGGTCGGCGGCGCCCATCACCTGATGCATGGTTTCCTCCATGCGCGCCAGGCCTTGCTGGCCGGAACCGGCAAGGCTCGAAGCCTGGTCGGCGGCACTGGTCACCTCGGTCATGGTACGCACCAGGTCACGCGAGGTCGCGGCGATCTCGCGCGAGGTGGCGCCAATTTCCGTGGTGGTTGCAGCGGTTTCGGTGGCCGTGGCCTGCTGCTGCTTGGAGGTGGCGGCGATCTCGGTGACGGAGGTGGTCACCTGCACCGATGAGCGCTGGGCCTGGGCCACCAGGTTGGCAAGCGCCTCGCCCATTTCATTGAAACCATTCTCGATGGCGCCGAACTCATCCTTGCGGTCCAGGTTCAGGCGCGCGCTGAGGTCACCCGAGCGCAGCTTGTCGAGGGCGTGCACGATGCGTTGCATGGGAGCACTGATGGCGCGCATCAGCAGCAGGCCGCAGATACCAGCAGCGACAATCGCCAGGATCAGCGAAACGATCATGCTGCCCTTGGCGGTGGCCACGGCGCTGACGATCTCGCGGGTGGCGGCATTGGCGGATTCGGTATTGCGGTCGATCACCGAGTTCAGGTGCTTGCGCCCGTCGGTCCAGGCCGGTGTCAGTACTTCGGCGATCAGGCGCTCGGCTTCGGGGTAGTTCTTCTCGCGGTAGGCTGCCAGGACCTGGTCGACCACCTTGACGTAGGCCTCCTCGAGGCGCACGAAGGTGTCGAAGAATGCCTGGTCCTGCGCGTCCTGGATCGTGCCCTGGTAGTTGGCCATCTGCGCCCTGAGGCGGTCGTGGAAACCCTTGAACAGCTCGAGGTCGGCCGAGGTCAGCTCGCGATGGTTGGACAAGCCGACCAACTGCTGGCTGGCGACGTAGCTGTCGACCCAGGCGCTGCGGATCATCGAGCTGTAGTAAACCCCCGGAATGCTGTCCGTGCCCACTGCCTGCTCGCTGGCTTCGATGGTGACCAGGCGTGAATACGCCGCTACGATCATCAACAGCATGATGGCGATGATCACGGCGAAACTTGCCAGGATCCGTTGGCGCAAGGTCCAGTTCTTCACAATCAGCCCTCAGGAATTCTTCACGAGCGGGAAAATCGTCGAAGTATAGCCTAGGCGCCAGGCGCGTTATCGGTTGAATTGCGGAGTATTCCGGCATCCCTGCCGATTAAATAGCCAATCGCCACATCACTGCGCTGCAGCGTCCCGTACCTGGCGTTCCAGTTCCTCACGCAAGTTCGGGTCCAGGCGCAATTGGCGGGCCAGTTCGTCAAGGTAGGCGCGCTCCATGAAGTGTTCCTGATCGACCATCATCACACTGGCCAGGTACATCTCTGCGGCCATTTCAGGGGTCTGTGCGGCACGGGCCACTTCGGCAGGATCGAGCGGCTTGTTCAGCTCGGCATGCAGCCAGGCCTGCAGCTCGCGATCGCTGTCCAGGCGCACGAACTCGCCCTCGATCAGTTCACGCTCGCGCTCATCGATATGACCGTCGGACTTGGCCGCCGCCACCAGCGCCTTTAGCACCGCCTGGCTGTGTTGCTCGGCCTGGGCTGGTGGCAGGCGATCGAGGGTCTATGGCTCCTGCGCAGGAGCCTGGCCCTGGCGCGCCTGCCAGTTGCCATAGGCTTTGTAGGCCAGCACGCCAAGGGCGGCGAGGCCACCGTAGGTGAGTGCCTTGCCACCGTACTTGCGCGCCTTCTTGCTGCCCAGCAGCAGGCCCATGGCCCCGGCCGCCAGCGCCCCGCCTCCGGCACCGGAAAGCAGGCCGCCAAGGCCAGAGCCCTTGCCTTGGCCACCCCCGAGCAGATCACCAAGACCGGGCACCTTGCCCGCCCCGCCCTTGCCCTGCTGGTTCTGCAGCAGTGACTGGCCGGACTTGAGCAGTTGATCGAGCAGACCACGGGTGTTCATCTGGATGACTCCTGGACGGATAGGAAAGCTCCAGAGTAGGCCCGCAGCCTGAATTCTCCCTTAACGCATTTGCTTCGGGATGTTGCATCCGGCCAGTCGAACGGTACGCGTATCCATCACTCCCGCAGATCCGACTCATGAATCGGATTGGCCCGGCTGGTCGCACGTTGGTACTGCGCAGGCCAGATTGCCTTGTTGCCACCCAGGTCATCGTCGGCATGCAGCGGCCAGTAAGGGTCGCGCAGCAGTTCGCGGGCGAGGAAGATCAGGTCGGCCTGACCGGTACGCAGGATGTGCTCGGCCTGGGCGGGTTCGGTGATCATGCCCACGGTGCCGGTGGCGACTTCCGACTCCTTGCGCACCCGCTCGGCGAAGCGGGTCTGGTAACCCGGGCCGGTGGGGATTTCGGCATTGACCGAGGTGCCGCCCGAGGACACGTCGATCAGGTCGACCCCCAGCGCCCTCAGACGACGCGCCAGCTCGACCGTCTCGTCTGGGTTCCAGCCATCCTCGACCCAATCGGTGGCCGATACCCGCACGAACAGCGGCAACTCCTGCGGCCACACCTCACGTACGGCCTCGGTCACCTGAAGCGTCAGACGAATACGGTTCTCGAAGCAGCTGCCGTACTCGTCACGCCGCTGGTTGCTCAGCGGCGAAAGAAACTGATGCAGCAGGTAGCCGTGGGCCGCATGGATTTCGACGACCTTGAACCCGGCTGCCTTGGCACGCTCGGCGGCCTGGACGAAGGCCTGGACAACACCCTGGATCTCATCGTGGCTCAGCTCGCGCGGCGGCGTATGCTCCGGATCGAAGGCGATCTTCGAAGGCCCGACCGGCTGCCAGCCGCCGTCCTCGACCTTGACGCTGCCGTGCTTGCCGAGCCAGGGACGATGGGTGCTCGCCTTGCGCCCGGCATGCGCCAGCTGAATGCCCGGAATGGCGCCCTGGGAAGTGATGAAGCGGGTGATACGTTGCAGTGGGACGATCTGGTCGTCGTTCCACAACCCGAGGTCTTCGGCGGTGATTCTTCCGTCGGCAGTGACAGCCACCGCCTCGGTGATCACCAGCCCGGCGCCACCGACGGCGCGGCTGCCCAGGTGGACAAGGTGCCAGTCGTTGGCCAGGCCATCGACGCTCGAGTACTGGCACATTGGCGAAACCGCAATGCGATTGGGCAGGGTCAGCTGACGCAGGGTATACGGCTCAAGCAGCAGGCTCATGAGGGGACCTCCCAAGGACTCCAATGGTGATCCGGCCCGGACACTCGTGTGCGGCCGTGGCCCGGTACCGGTCTTCTCTGAGACTAGACCAGATTACCCTGGGGGGAGGTTCCGCCGGATGGACGCCCCGCGCTGAGGGCTGCCCTCTGTCAGCGCGGCTCCATGTGCGCAATCATCAGTTGCACGCTTTCATTGCCGCGAAACTCGTTCACATCGAGCTTGTAGGCCACCTCCACCCAACGCACCGTCGGGTTGGGCCACACGTCGCGGTCGATGCCGAAGGCGATCCCATCGAGTTTCACCGAGCCGCACTCGCTCTTGAGCACCACTTTCAGATGCCGCTCCCCCACCACGCGCTGTTCGACCATCTGGAACACGCCATGGAACAGCGGCTCGGGAAAATGCTGCCCCCAAGGGCCAGCATTGCGCAGGGCGCGGGCCAGGTCCAGATGAAACTCCTCGACCGCCAGGGTGCCGTCGGACAGCAGGCGCCCGGTCAGGTCGTCCTCGCACAACTGGCGCCGCACCTCTTCGTCGAACGCATCGGCGAAGGCCTGGAAGTTAGCCTCAGGCAGCGACAAGCCTGCGGCCATGGCGTGGCCGCCGAACTTGCTGATCAGGTGCGGCTGGCGTGCGGCCACGGCATCCAGCGCATCGCGGATATGGAAGCCCGGCACCGAACGGGCAGAGCCCTTGAGCATGCCCTCGCCCGCATCGGCAAAGGCGATGGTCGGTCGGTGGTAGCGCTCCTTCAGGCGCGAGGCGAGGATACCGATCACACCCTGGTGCCAGTCGGGGTCGAACAGGCACAGGCCATAGGGCATGGACTCGATCGGCAGGTCCTTGAGCTGGGCCAGGGCTTCGCGCTGCATGCCCTGCTCGATGGACTTGCGATCCTGGTTGAGCCCGTCCAGTTGCCCGGCCATGTCCAGCGCCACGGCGGGGTCTTCGCACAGAAGGCATTCGATGCCCAGGCTCATGTCGTCCAGCCGACCGGCGGCGTTGAGCCGTGGCCCGAGGATGAAACCCAGGTCGGTCGAGGTGATGCGCCGATGATCGCGCCGCGCCACTTCGAGAATTGCCTTCAACCCAGGACGAGCACGCCCGGCACGGATGCGCTCGAGCCCCTGGTGCACGAGGATACGGTTGTTGGCGTCCAGCGGCACCACGTCGGCGACACTGCCCAACGCCACCAGGTCGAGCAGTTCGCCAATGTTCGGTTGGGCCTGCGTCTCATAGCGTCCAAGGCTGCGCAGACGGGCACGCAGGGCCATCAGCACGTAGAAGATCACCCCCACCCCGGCCAGCGACTTGCTGGGGAAGGTGCAGCCTGGCTGGTTCGGGTTGACGATCGCATCGGCGTCGGGCAACTGCTCGCCAGGCAGGTGGTGGTCGGTGACCAGGACCTTGAGTCCGGCAGCCTTGGCCGCCGCCACGCCATCGACACTGGAGATACCGTTATCGACAGTGATCAGCAGTTGCGGCTGACGCTGCAACGCCACCTGCACGATCTCCGGGGTCAGGCCATAGCCGTACTCGAAGCGATTGGGCACCAGGTAATCCACATGGGCCGCACCCAGCAGTCGCAGCCCCAGCACACCTACGGTGCTGGCGGTGGCGCCATCGGCGTCGAAGTCGCCGACGATCAGGATGCGCTGACGCAGGTCCAGGGCCTCGACCAACAGGTCGACGGCCGCCTCGATTCCTTTAAGTTGCTGGTACGGCAACAGGCGCGCCAGGCTCTTGTCCAGTTCGGACTCGCTCTGCACGCCGCGGGCGGCATAAAGGCGGGTCAACAGGGGTGGCAGGTTGCCAAGGAAGGGCAGTGCCGATGGCAGGGGGCGGGGTTCGATACGCATGGGGTCTTCGGCTGTCAGATCGGATCAGGTCAGCCGCGCTCACCGAGCAGCCACTGCAATTGGACTTCGTGCTGGCCACGGTCGTCGGTGACGAATACCGTGCCTTCACTGATCATCACATCCCATTTGATGGTACGCGGCATGTCGGTGGCCAGAACCTCCAGGACTTCCTGCGGGACAGCAGCGATGCTCAGGTTTTTCAGGCCCTTGACCGCGCCGACCACCTTGTTCTCCCACACCCGCAAGCTGCCGTAGGCCAGCAGGCTGGTGCGCTCGGTACGGCGCGAGCACCAGGTGAGACGGTCGGCGTCGGGCTGGCCGACTTCGATCCAGTGCAGGATGCGATCATCCAGGCTTTTTTCCCACAGGGCGGCCTCATCGACATCCGACAGACCGCGGCCGAACGACAGGTTCTCGTTGTACCAAAGGGCGTAGGCCAGCAGACGGACGGCCATGCGTTCCTCGGTCTCCGACGGGTGACGAGCGATCGTCTGACGTACGTTTTCGTACACGCCGCGGTCGAGGTCGGTCAGATTCAGTTCGAACTTGTAGGTGGTGGAAGGCTGGGCCATGGGAAAGGGGCTTCTTTGGAGAAAGTCGCAGAGTTTAACCGATCCGAGTTTGTTGGGGTGGGTGGTTGCGCATCTGCGTGCACTGGACTCTGCCTTGCAACAGTATCTGCCATTGACCAGCTGTGATAAAACCAAGCCTCTTTTCTGTCGCCACGGACGCACCATGCCCACCCCCGCCAAACCCCTCGCCGGTCTGAAGGTCATCGAGCTCGGCACCTTGATCGCCGGCCCCTTCGCTTCGCGTATCTGCGCCGAATTCGGCGCCGAGGTGATCAAGGTCGAATCACCTGATGGCGGCGATCCGCTGCGCAAGTGGCGCAAACTGTATGAAGGGACTTCGCTGTGGTGGTTCGTCCAGGCGCGCAACAAGCAATCGCTCACGCTCAACCTCAAGCACCCCGAAGGACGCGAGATCCTCAAGCAATTGCTGGCCGATGCTGACATCCTGATCGAGAACTTCCGCCCTGGCGTGCTGGAGAAACTCGGCCTTGGCTGGGAGGTGCTGCATGCCCTCAACCCGCGCCTGGTAATGGTGCGCCTGTCGGGCTTCGGCCAGACCGGGCCGATGAAGGACCAGCCAGGCTTCGGTGCCGTCGGCGAGTCCATGGGGGGCCTGCGCTACATCACCGGTTTCGAGGATCGTCCGCCCGTGCGCACGGGCATTTCCATCGGTGACTCGATCGCCGCCCTCTGGGGCGTGATTGGTGCACTGATGGCCCTGCGCCACCGCGAAGTCAATGGCGGTGAAGGACAGGTGGTGGATGTGGCGCTGTACGAGGCAATCTTCGCGATGATGGAAAGCATGGTGCCGGAGTTCGACGTGTTCGGTTTCATTCGCGAGCGCGCCGGCAACATCATGCCGGGCATCACCCCCTCCTCCATCCACACCAGCGCCGACGGCCGGCACGTGCAGATCGGCGCCAACGGCGATGCGATCTTCAAACGCTTCATGCAGGCCATTGGCCGCGACGACCTCGCCGAGGATGCAACCCTGGCCAGCAACGATGGCCGTGACCTGCGTCGCGACGAGCTGTACGGGGTGATCGACCGCTGGGTCAACAGCCTGCCGCTGGAACAGGTGATGCAGGCGCTGAACGACGCAGGCGTGCCTGCCAGCCGCATCTATTCGGCCGAGGACATGTTCAGCGACCCGCAATTCCTCGCCCGGGAAATGTTCCTTCAGGCGAAGCTCCCAGACGGCAAGCCCTTCAAGATGCCGGGGATCGTGCCCAAGCTGTCGCAGACACCCGGCTCCACGGAGTGGGTCGGGCCTGCGCTGGGAGAGCACACGGCGACACTGCTCGCCGGGCTGGGCTATAGCACTGCCGAGGTGGCACGCCTGCGCGAGCAGGGGGCGGTCTGATCGGGCGTCGAGCAAGCATGGTGCGCATGTTTGTGCTGCTCTGCGTCCTGCTGTTGTCCTCGCAGCAGGGCCAGGCCCGTGAACGCCTGACCTGGCTGGTGCGCGACCTGCCGCCGTTCACTATTTTCGAAGGCCAGGAAAAGGGCCAGGGCGTGGTCGATCGCATGCTGCCCCTGCTCATCGAGCAGATGCCCGAATACGATCACACGGTCCTGCGGGTAAATCGCGCGCGCGGCATCCAGATGCTTCAGGAACGCAGCTTCACCTGCGACCCGACCCTGCTATGGACACCGGAACGCGCCCGTTTCGTGCATTTCTCCCAACCCACGCTGCCCATCCTCAGCAGCGGGCTGGTCATCCGCAAGGCAGACCCGGGACGATTGGACGAATCCGAGGACAGCACGCCTGTGGACCTGAAGCAGGTGCTGGAACGGCCAGGGATGAAGTTGGGAATCGTGGCCCAACGCAGCTACGGAGTAGTGGTCGACGATATCCTGCGCCAGTTGCCAGAAACCACGCTGAGCCGCCACTACGGCAACGATGCCACCGCCAACCTTTTGCAGATGCAGCAACTGGGGCGCCTGCAACTGGTACTTGGGTACTGGCCGGAGGTGCGTTACCTGATCCAGCAGCAGGGCGGCTCGCTGGACGGCTACCAGTTCCACCCGATCAAGGGTGCGAATCGCTATCAGTTTCTGCATGTGGGCTGCTCCGACACGCCACTGGGACGCCAAGCCATCGCCCATATCGACAAGCTGTTGCCGCACCTGCGCCAGGAAGTACTCCCTGAGTTCTACGCAAGCTGGCTCGACCCCGAACTGCGCACAGAGTACCTGGAGCAGACACGGCACCTGGTCGAGGAGCTTCCCTCTGCAGCCAACGCCCTGCCATGACGCAGGCAAAAGAAACCCCGGATGCTGGGGAAGACATCCGGGGTCAACTCAAAGCCCTTGAGCGGACTCTGTACGGCGATCCAACGCTACCGGAGCAAAGCAGCGTTCGAGCGCCCTATAAAGTCTGACGAGACACTCAGGCAAAGGTTCCCTGAGGTTGATGTCGGTGTTGCAAGGCCGCGATCACACAAGGCTGCAGACGCCCCTCGACGATCTGCAGGTCGCGGTGCAGACCGTCGACCAGATCGACCAGCAAGCGCTGCTCCTCTAGCTGACGCACACTCACGGCGCGGCGCAACACCTCGTTGCCCTGCGCATCGAGCAAGGTGAGTTGGCGATTGCCGCGCGCATCTACTTCGTCGAGGCGGGTGTGATAAGGGGACAGGGCATCGTTGAGCAGGGAGCAGATTCTTTCCATCCGGCGTACTCGCTTTGTCGGGGACCTATCGGAACTGACCGCCAGGCACTTCGGAAAGTTCGCCCGCACGCGCCTGTATCAGCGAGCATGCGTGGGCAACATGACCGTTTCGATATCCCGCCCGGAGTTCCTGCGCGGCGGCCGACGCAGCCGCTGCAATGCCGCCTGCAACCCCCTCACCGACAACGGCCAGGGCAATTGGGCAACCACCCACTGCCCCTGACGCTGGGCCTCGACAGCGAGATCAGGGCCGCGCACAGGGGGCTGTCCGACGAACAGCAGCGCACGCGCATGGCCTTGCCGGGTCACGTGCTTCAACAGTGCCTGGGCGCTCAGCGCCGGCATGCCATGGTCGATGATGAGCATGTCCAAGGCTTGCATCTGCGCCATGCTTGCCTTGGCGCTGGCCAGATCGCAGGCAATGCGCACGTTGAAAACCCCCAGGGCATTGCAGGCCTGGTGCAAAGCGATCTGCTGGGCGGGATGAGACTGGACGATAAGAATGTTGAGCCGGTGCATGAGCCGCTCCTGAGGGCTGCGAGCCCTGATGGACAGGGCGCCCACTCTAGAAAAGCAGCATAGGGACTCAAATAGGAAAAACCTGAAAATAAGAAGGATGATTCTGTAATTAATAGAACCGCTCAAACGCAAACGGGGCAAGCCGATGTTCCGACTTGCCCCGCCCCATGCTCTCGAGTGCCGCGTTTTACAGCGGCTTGCCGCGGTTGCCGTGCTGGCTGACGAAGGCCTGGACCATTTTCAGGTCATTGGCCAGGACCGTGCAACGCTCCTCGCGGCTGAACAGGTCGCTCAAGTGCGCCGGCAACTCGAGGGCCTTGCCGACACCGGCCTTCTCCACCGCTTCGGGGAATTTGACCGGATGCGCGGTGCCCAGCACCACCATCGGCGTGTCCAGGCTGCGACGGCACTCACGAGCGGCTTTGACGCCGATTGCGGTGTGCGGATCAAGCACTTCGCCGGTGGCCTTGAACACCTCGGCGATGGTCTCGCAGGTCTGCTCGTCGCTCACCGCCAGGGAGTCGAAGAGCTTGCGCGCCTCGGTCCAGCGATCCTGCTCCACGCTGAAACCGCCACCTTGCTTGAAGTTGGCCATCAACTCGGCGATCGCTGCGCCGTTGCGACCGTGCAGGTCGAACAGCAGGCGCTCGAAGTTGGACGAGACCATGATGTCCATCGACGGCGACAGCGTTGGGTGCAGGGCATCCTTGACGTACTGGTTGCCGCTCATGAAGCGGTGCAGGATGTCGTTGCGGTTGGTGGCCACCACCAGTTGGCTGATCGGCAGGCCCATATTGCGTGCCAGGTAACCGGCAAAGATGTCGCCGAAGTTGCCGGTCGGGACCGAGAATGCGATCGAGCGCGCCGGGCCGCCCAACTGCAGTGCTGCATGGAAGTAGTAGACGATCTGGGCCATGATCCGCGCCCAGTTGATCGAGTTGACCGCCACCAGGCGAGTGCCCTTGAGGAAGGACTGATCGGCGAAGCTGGCCTTGACCATTTCCTGGCAGTCGTCGAAGTTGCCTTCGATGGCGATGTTGTGGATGTTGTCACCGAGGATGGTGGTCATCTGCCGACGCTGAACTTCCGACACACGCTGGTGCGGGTGCAGGATGAAGATGTCGACGTTGTCGCAACGGCGGCAGCCTTCGATGGCGGCAGAACCGGTATCACCGCTGGTAGCGCCGACAATCACCACGCGCTCGCCACGCTTGACCAGCACGTGGTCGAGCAGACGGCCGAGCAGTTGCAGGGCGAAGTCCTTGAACGCCAGCGTTGGGCCGTGGAACAGTTCCATCACCCACTCGTTGCCATTCAACTGGCGCAGCGGCGCCACCGCGGCATGGGCGAAGGCACCGTAGGTTTCCTCCAGGATCTTCTTGAAGTCGGCGTCGGCGATGCTGCCGGTGACGAACGGGCGCATCACCCGGAAGGCCAGTTCGTGGTACGGCAGACCGGCCCAGGACGCGATCTCTTCCTGGGTGAAGCGTGGCAGGTTCTCCGGCACGTACAGGCCGCCATCACTGGCAAGGCCAGCCAGCAGGACGTCTTCGAAATTCAGGGCCGGCGCCTGGCCGCGAGTACTGATATAGCGCATTGTGCAAACCTTCGGTTCTGGGCGCGGGCCGCCGTCGCGGCCCGCCGCTGAATTAATTGAGCTGTTCGACGCGGATGCGCACGACGTTGCCGACCACATCCTGCAGGGCTTCAAGGGCGACGATAGCATCGTTGATACGCTGCTCGACCACGCCGTGCGTCAGCAGGATCATCGGCACCAGGCCGTCCTGCTCCTCGGCTTCCTTCTGCATGATCGACTCTATGTTGATGCCACGCTCGGACAGGATGCTGGCGACCTGGGCCAGCACGCCTGGGTGATCCTTGGCCTGGATACGCAGGTAGTAGGCACTTTCGCAAGCCTCGATCGGCAGGATCGGGTGCGCCGACAGCGAATCCGGCTGGAAGGCCAGGTGCGGAACGCGGTTTTCCGGGTCGGAGGTCATGGCACGCACCACGTCGACCAGGTCGGCGACCACCGACGAAGCGGTCGGCTCCATGCCGGCACCGGCACCGTAATAAAGCGTAGACCCTGCAGCATCACCGTTGACCATCACCGCGTTCATCACGCCGTTGACGTTGGCGATCAGGCGGTCGCTCGGGATCAGCGTCGGGTGCACGCGCAGCTCGATGCCGTCGGCGGTACGGCGGGCCACGCCCAGGTGCTTGATGCGATAGCCCAGGGCTTCGGCGTAGTTGACATCGGCAGTGGTCAGGCGGGTGATGCCCTCGGTGTAGGCCTTGTCGAACTGCAGCGGAATACCAAAGGCGATGGAGGCCAGGATGGTCAGCTTGTGCGCAGCATCGATGCCCTCGACGTCGAAGGTCGGGTCGGCTTCGGCATAACCCAGCGCCTGGGCTTCGGCCAGCACGTCAGGGAAGGCACGGCCCTTTTCACGCATTTCGGTGAGGATGAAGTTGCCGGTGCCGTTGATGATCCCGGCCAACCAGTTGATGCGGTTGGCCGAGAGGCCTTCGCGGATCGCCTTGATCACCGGGATACCGCCGGCAACTGCCGCCTCGAAGGCCACGATCACGCCCTTTTCACGGGCCTTGGCGAAAATTTCGTTGCCGTGCACGGCAATCAGCGCCTTGTTGGCGGTGACCACGTGCTTGCCGTTCTCGATGGCCTTGAGCACCAGATCGCGGGCAATGGTGTAGCCACCGATCAGCTCGATGACGATGTCGATTTCGGGGTTGGTCGCGACTTCGAACACATCAGCGGTAATGGGGGTACCGGTAATCTGGCAGTTCGGGTTCTGCGAGCGCATGGCAATCTGAGCCACTTCAATACCGCGCCCGGCACGGCGGGCAATCTCCTCGGCGTTGCGCTGAAGTACATTGAAGGTACCGCCACCGACGGTCCCCAACCCACAGATGCCTACTTTGACCGGTTTCACTGTGAACTCCCCATTGAACGGCCGGCACCTGCGCCGACCGTGAAACATGCCGTCACCCCATGACGACGGCGTATTGAATGAATTACTTGGCGGCTTGCGCCTGGCCGGCCAGGGCCAGCTTGGCCACCTGCGGTGCCGGCTGGTAGCCCGGGATCACCTGGCCGCTTTCGAGCACGATCGCTGGCGTGCCGTTGACACCGATCGACTGGCCGAGCTGGAACTGCTTGCTGACCGGGTTGGCGCACTTGGCCGCCTTGATTTCCTTGCCGTCGACCATCTTGTCCATCGCCGCACGGCGATCGCTGGAGCACCAGACGGCCTGCAGTTGCTCGTCACCCGGCGAGCCCAGGCCCTGGCGCGGGAAGGCGACATAGCGCACTTCGATACCGCGCTTGTTCAGCTCTGGCACTTCGGCGTGCAGCTTGTGGCAGTACGGGCAGGTCGTGTCGGTGAACACGGTGATGTGCGATTTGGTTTCGCCCTTGGCCGGGTAAACCACCATCTCAGCCGCAGGAATGCCGTTGATCAGCTTGGCGATACCCTGGCGTTCGGTTTTCTCGGTCAGGTTGACCGGCTTGCCATCCTGGATCTGGTACAGGTAGCCCTGCATGACGAACTGGCCGTCTGCGCTGGCATAGAGCACGCGACCGCCCTGCAGCTTGACTTCGTACAAGCCGCCGACCGGGCTGCTGGCGACGCTTTCGATCGGTACTTCCAATTCCAGGGTCTTGAGTGTGTTGCGAATGGCCTGCTCGGCACCGGCAGTGACGTCGGTGGCCGCAGCAACGGCAAAGGTACTGGCCAGCGCCAGGGCGGCGGCGGCAAAAATCTGGGTCACGCGCATGGGGTACTCCTGAAGGCGGACGGGGACCGGAGGACGTCGCCTGCGGAAAAATCGCGGCGACCGGGCGGTCCCTGGTGCAAACCGCTCAAGCCTACCACATCAGGCCGCAGCGAAATCACTGTCTGATGGCCGCCGGGCGGAACATGAAAATCATTCATCCACGCGGATGGTGCTGGGCGTGCAACTGCTGCAAACGTGCCTTGGCGACGTGGGTGTAGATCTGCGTGGTGGAAAGGTCGCTGTGCCCCAACAGCATCTGCACCACCCTCAGGTCGGCCCCGTGATTGAGCAGATGCGTAGCGAAAGCATGGCGCAGGGTGTGCGGTGACAGCGGCTTGTCGATCCCCGCCACGCGGGCGTGATGCTTGATGCGATGCCAGAAGGTCTGGCGGGTCATTTCCTCGCCCCGCAGGCTGGGGAACAGCACATCGCTGGGGCGCCCGTTGAGCAGCTCGGCCCGGCCGTCACGCAGGTAGCGCTCGATCCACAGCACCGCCTCCTCGCCCATCGGCACCAGGCGCTCCTTGGTGCCTTTGCCCATCACCCGCAGCACGCCCTGGCGCAGGTTGACCTGATCGAGGGTCAGGCTCACCAGCTCGGTGACCCGCAGGCCGCAGGCGTAGAGCACCTCGAGCATGGCGCGGTCGCGCTGGCCGATGGCTTCGGCCAGGTCCGGCGCCTTGAGCAACGCTTCGACATCCGCTTCAGACAGGGACTTGGGCAAAGGCCTACCCAGTTGCGGCATATCGACCTGCAAGGTCGGGTCGACACCTATGAGCTTTTCCCGCAGCAGATAACGATAAAAACCACGCACTCCAGAGAGAAAACGTGCAGTGGAACGCGGCTTGTAACCCTGATCGAAGCGCCAGGCAAGGTGGTCGAGGATCGAATCGCGACCTGCATCGGGCAACGTCACGCCACGCTCCTGCAACCAGCCATTGAACAGGGCCAGGTCGCTGCGGTAGGAAACGCGGGTGTTGTCGGACAGGCCTTTTTCCAGCCAGAGGGCATCGAGAAACTGATCGATCAGGGGGTGGTCCAGGGCGGGCATTCGGAGGGCTGCTGGGTGTTGAAAGTGGGCTAGTGTTTCACAGACGCATAATTGTTGTCTGTACCGGCCGTTTCGCCGGTAAACCCGCTCCCACAGGGATCGCGTAGCACCTGTGGGGTTTACCCGCGAAAGGGCCCGCACTGGAGAACTCAGGCCTGAGCCAGTACCGGCACCGGCCGCTTGTCCTCGTCGATGGCGACGAAGCTGAAAACCCCATGAATCGCACGCTCGCGGCCGTCGAGGTACATGTTCTCGACGAACACATCGACCTGTACCTGCAAGCTGGTATTGCCCACCTTGATCACGCTGCCAACCAGCTCGACGATCGAGCCCGCCGGGATCGGGTGCTTGAAGTCGATGCGGTCAGTGGACACGGTCACCAGCGGCAGGCGACAGAAACGCGTAGCGGCGATGAACGACACCTCGTCCATCCAGGCCAGCGCGGTGCCGCCGAACAAGGTGTTGTGGTGGTTGGTGGTGTTGGGGAAAACGGCCTTGGTCACGCGAGTGATCGACAGCTCGGTACGCCGCTGGATTTCCTGATCTCTTGGGGTGGTAGTCATGGGGTACTCACTTTGCAAGGGAATGGCAGCGGAGCGACCCGCGAAGCAGGCAACACCAATACCACAGAATGCAAAAAAGCAGCCCGAAGGCTGCTTTTTCTCTCGCAAGGTGGCCGAAGCCACCGGTCAAACTGCACTCAGGACAGTTTTTCCTTGATGCGAGCGGCTTTGCCGGACAGGTCGCGCAGGTAGTACAGCTTGGCTTTACGCACGTCACCACGACGTTTCACGGCCAGGCTGTCGATCTGTGGGCTGTAGGTCTGGAAGGTACGCTCTACGCCAACGCCGCTGGAGATCTTGCGCACGGTGAAAGCGCTGTTCAGACCGCGGTTACGCTTGGCGATAACAACGCCTTCGAACGCCTGCAGACGCGAGCGATCGCCTTCCTTCACTTTAACCTGAACGACAATGGTGTCGCCTGGTGCGAAGGTCGGGATTTCCTTGCTCATCTGCTCGGCTTCGAGCTGCTGGATGATCTTGTTGGTCATGCTGTGCTCCTAAGATGGATAACTCGATCCACCATCGATACGTTAACTATCGTCCCGCTCGCGGAGGTATTCCTCGAGCAGCTTCTTCTCTTCTCCAGAAAGCGAGCGACTTTCCAGAAGATCGGCGCGTCGTTCGAAGGTCCTACCAAGGGACTGCTTCATTCTCCAACGCCGGATGTGTGCATGGTTGCCACTTAGCAACACGTCGGGTACACGCTGATCCGCATACACCTCAGGTCGGGTGTAGTGCGGGCAATCCAGCAGACCATCGGTGAAGGAGTCTTCCTCCGCCGAGTCCACATGCCCTAAAGCTCCGGGCAGCAGCCGCGTAACCGCATCGATCAGTACCATGGCCGGCAGCTCGCCACCGGAAAGTACATAGTCACCAATCGACCACTCCTCATCGACATGAGCTTCGATAAAACGCTCGTCGATGCCTTCATAACGACCGGCGATCAGGATCAACGATTCCTGTTCGGCCAGGCCTTTGACCGCCTGCTGAGTCAGCTTGCGGCCTTGTGGCGAGAGGTAGATCACCTTCGCCGATGCTCCGGTTGCCTGCCTGGCACTGGCCAGGGCGTCTTCCAGAGGCTTGATCTTCATCACCATGCCCGGACCACCGCCAAACGGCCGATCATCCACCGTGTGGTGGCGATCAGTGGTGTAGTCCCGTGGGTTCCAGCAGGTCACTTGCAGCAACCCCTGTTTCACCGCACGACTGGTAATGCCGTACTCCGTGATGGCCGAGAACATCTCGGGGAACAACGTGACGACTTCTACTCGAAGGTTACCCATCGTCTAGAAATCCGCGTCCCATTCGACTCGCATCACACCTGCTTCCAGGTCGATTGCCAGCACACATTGCTCCGTATAGGGCAACAGACGCTCGCGATCATCCAGGCTGCCTGCGCAAGGCTTGACCACCATTACATCGTTCGCACCGGTCTCCAACAGGTGATCGACCTTGCCGAACAGTTGTTCGTCCTGGTTGATGACCTTCAGGCCCTGCAACTGGTACCAGTAGTACTCGTCGGCGGCCAGGTTGGGCAAAAGGCTCCGCGCAATGCAGATTTCGTAACCGCTCAGAAGACGGGCTTCATCGCGATCGTCGAGGCCTTTCAGTTTCACGACCAGGCCCTTCTGGGAGCCACGACCGTTGACCAGCTCGACCTGCTTTACCTTGCCTTCGTGCCGAAGCGTCCAGCGCGGATAATCCAACAGGTTTTCAATCGGATCGGTAAAGGAATACACCTTCACCTCGCCGCGAACGCCGTGAACCGAAAAAATCTTGCCAACGACGATGAGGTCGTCAGCCTTTTCTGGCGTCGCGTTCATACTGCTCAGGCAGCAGCCTTGGCAGCGTCCTTCAGCAGCTGAGCAACACGCTCAGACGGCTGCGCGCCCTGGCTCAGCCAGTAGGTGACGCGTTCCTGGTTGACCGACAGCTTGACTTCGGCGCCCGAGGCGATCGGGTTGAAGAAGCCAACGCGCTCAACGAAACGGCCGTCACGGGCGTTACGCGAGTTGGTCACGGTCAGGTGGTAGAAAGGGCGCTTTTTCGAGCCGCCACGGGCCAGACGAATGGTTACCATGTGAACATCGTTCCTATAGTCGGTACTGCAGTCAGTGCTGCAAATCTGAATGCCAAATAGGCACACGGGTGCCCAAAAGGCCGCATATTCTCAGGGAATACACGGACATTTGCAAATGGCTTTTTCGCAAGAGCCATGCAAAGCAATCCAGACCTGCCGCTTAAGCCGCTGTTTTGCGGCGCTTTCCCGCCAAGGCGGGGTCTGCCTGGCCGCCTATCAAGGCGACCAAGCGGATTCGGTTACAGCTTCGGCATGCCGCCGCCCGGCAGCATCCCGCCCAGGCCACGCATCATCTTGGCCATGCCGCCCTTCGCGGAGAATTTCTTCATCATCTTCTGCATCTGCTTGTGCTGCTTGATCAGCCGGCCGATATCCTGCACCTGCGTGCCGGAACCCAGGGCGATACGGCGCTTGCGCGAACCGCTGATCAGGTCGGGGTCACGGCGCTCGGCAGGGGTCATGGAGTTGATGATCGCTTCCATCTGCTTGAATTGCTTCTCGGCCGCACCCTGCGCGTTGCCCATCTGCGACAGGTTGACGCCACCGATGCTGGGCAGCTTGTCCATCAGGCCACCCAGGCCGCCCATGTTCTTCATCTGCTGCAGTTGGTCGCGGAAGTCTTCGAGGTCGAAGCCCTTGCCCTTCTTCAGCTTCTTGGCCAGCTTGTCGGCCTTGGCCTTGTCGATGTTCTGCTCGGCCTGCTCGATCAGGCTGAGCACGTCGCCCATGCCGAGGATGCGCGAGGCGATGCGGTCGGGGTGGAAAGGCTCGAGGGCTTCGGTCTTCTCGCCCATACCGATGAACTTGATCGGCTTGCCGGTAATGGCGCGCACCGACAGCGCGGCACCGCCACGGGCATCACCATCGACCTTGGTCAGCACCACGCCGGTCAGCGGCAGCGCCTCACCGAAGGCCTTGGCGGTGTTGGCGGCGTCCTGGCCGGTCATGGCATCGACCACGAACAGCGTCTCGACCGGCTTGACCGCTGCGTGCAGGGCCTTGATCTCGTCCATCATGTCGGCGTCGATGTGCAGACGGCCGGCGGTATCGAGGATGACCACGTCGATGAACTTGATCTTGGCTTCGCGAATCGCCGCCTCGGCGATATCGACCGGCTTCTGGCTGATGTCGGACGGGAAGAAGGTCACGCCGATGTCGTTGGCCAGGGTTTCGAGCTGCTTGATCGCCGCCGGGCGGTAGACGTCCGCGGACACCACCATGACGGTCTTTTTCTTGCGCTCTTTCAGGAAGCGCGCCAGCTTGCCGGCAGTGGTGGTCTTACCGGCGCCCTGCAGGCCTGCCATCAGTACCACGGCTGGCGGAGCGGCATTGAGTGCGAGGTCTTCGTTGGCCGCGCCCATCAGGCTTTCCAGCTCGGCCTGGACGATCTTCACGAACGCCTGGCCCGGCGTCAGGCTGCGCGACACCTCGGTGCCGACCGCACGCTCCTTGATGCTGTTGACGAAGTCCTTGACCACCGGCAGGGCAACGTCGGCCTCGAGCAGGGCCATGCGCACTTCACGCAACGTGTCCTTGATGTTCTCTTCGGTCAGCTTGGCCTTGCCGGTGACATGGCGCAGCGTCTGTGACAGGCGGTCGGTCAGGTTTTCGAACATGGTGATCCTTTCAGGCCCAATAAAGCCGAGGTTGTTCAGGTGCCCTGGCGGATATCCACACGCGAAGGGCACAGCAAGCCGCGCATTATAACGGAGAGCGGCGGTGGCGCACACCTTGGTGCCGAGCGGTGATCGGGGGGCCGTTCGCGGGCAGCCCGCGCCCACGAAACTCAGGGGTTGCAGGAGCAGGACTGGCCGCGAAAAGGCCGACGCGGTCTGCAGTCTTCCTAGGCAACCGCGTTCTATGCCAAACTCCCCTCCTTTAAGGGCTCGCCTACCAGGACCTATGCTCTCCTCACCCAGCCTCATCCCCAACCTGATCGCAGCCATCCTTTATATTGCCGCGACGGCCTATCAAGGTTCGCGCCTGGCACAGGGTGCCAAGGTCGACAAACGCCTGCTCGGCCTGCTGGGCGTGATTGCCGTTGTCGCACAGACCTGCGCCCTGTTCTTCCAGTTGCTCACCCCGCTGGGCCTGAGCCTCGACTTCTTCAGCGCCGCCAGCCTGATCGCCACCGCAGTGATCGCCCTGACGTTGCTCGCCTGCCTGAGCATTCCGGTGGAGAACCTGCTGGTGCTGCTGTTCCCGCTGGGTGCAGTGACGGCGCTGCTGGCACAGTTCGCACCGGCGGGCACCGTGCCGCTGGTCAATGAAGAACCCGGCATCCTGGCGCACATCCTGCTGTCGATCCTCGCCTATGGCCTGTTCACCATCGCCGTGGTCCAGGCGTTGCTCCTGTTGCTCCAGGATCACCAGCTCAAGCACAAGCACCCCTCGGGGCTGATCCGCAACTTCCCTCCACTGCAAACAATGGAAAGCCTGCTGTTCGGCTTTCTCTGGGCGGGCTGGATCTTCCTGTCGCTTTCGCTGATCTCCGGCTGGCTGTTCTTCGAGAACCTGTTCGCCCAGCACCTGGTACACAAGACCTCGCTGTCGTGCCTGGCCTGGATCGTGTTCAGCGTCCTGCTGTGGGGGCGCAATCGCCTGGGATGGCGCGGGCACAAGGCGATCCGCTGGACCCTGGCGGGCTTCTGCCTGCTGATGCTGGCCTATTTTGGCAGCAAGCTGGTTCGCGAATTCATCCTGCACATCTGACGGGCAATCATGGACACTTTGCCGTACGCCCCGCTGCTCGGCACCCTGATACTGGCGCTGCTGTGGTCGGCGCTGTTCAGCGCGGTCGAGGCCGCCCGCCAGCAGCTCAACGGCCACGCCCGCGCCGGTGAAGCCGAACAGCACACCCTGCCCGCCCAGGCCTTGGTGCTCTGTGCCAGCCTGGGCAGATTGCTGGTGCTGGGCCTGGCCTGCCTGATCGGCCAGCGCTACAGCGGCGAGCACGGTTTCTGGCTGGCCGGGCTGTGCGCCACGCTGGCACTGCTGGTGCTGACCGAATACCTGCCAAGGCGCCTGGCCCGGCGCAACCCACAGGCCTATGTCAGCCTTGGCGCCAGCCTGCTCAAGCTGCCACTGGCGGCGCTGCAGCCTGTGGCCTGCCTGCTCGACGGCACGGCCAAGCTGATCCTGCGCCCATTGCGCGTACAGCCCAACGCCGTCGCCCTGCACCCACAGGATGACGACGCCCAGGATGACGACGAGCCCCACGAACCACCACGCCAGGGGCTGATCGAGGGCCTGCAAGCGCTGGACAAGATTACCGTCAACGACATTCTGGTCCCGCGCAACGAAGTCGACGGCATCAACCTCGACGACCCGATCGAACAGGTCATCGAACAGTTGATCCTCAGCCGCCACACCCGCCTGCCCGTCTATCACAACGACATCAACCAGGTCGAAGCGATCCTCAACACCAAGCTCATCAGCCACCTGCTGCCACGCGCCGAACTGACCCTGGAGAAGCTACAGGCCGCCTGCTACGAGCCCTACTTCGTCCCGGAAAGCACCCCACTGCAAATGCAACTGCTGAACTTCCACAAGCAGCAGCGGCGAATGGGCGTGGTCGTGGACGAGTACGGCGAAGTGCTGGGGATCGTGACGCTCGAAGACATCCTTGAAGAGATCGTCGGCGAGTTCGAGGACGAACAGAGCCTGGACAACCCCCATATCCATCCCCAGCCCGATGGCCGCTTCATCATCGAAGGCACCGCCTCGCTGCGCGAGCTCAACCGCAGCCTGGGATGGCACCTGCCCTGCGACGGCGGCCCGAAAACCCTCAATGGCCTGGTCACCGAAGCACTGGAAAGCATCCCGGCAAGCGCGGTATGCCTGAAAGTCGGACGCTACCGCCTGGAAATCCTCGAAACCGAGGACAATTGCGCCAGCAAGGTACTGGTCTGGACCATAACCCGATAGCTATACTCGGGCCACGCTTACCCAGCCCTGCCGTCCCGCCTGCTACCCGCACCCGGCGCCCCACGGCCAGTCCGCCTCACTGACGTGCCAGCAGCCCTGCGTCCTACCCCGAGCAGCGCCCGCTCCCTGCCACCCCTTGGGCCCTCGTCAGCCTGGCGAACCACAACAATACGCTGCGGCCCGCCTGCTCGGCCGCGCGAACGACTGTTCAGGGACCTACGCATGACAACCAGCAGCACCTACGCCGAGCCTGACTCGGCGACCCCGGTCAATTCGCCCGCCCGGGTCGCCACCGCCAGCTTCATCGGCACCGCCATCGAGTTCTACGATTTCTACGTGTACGCCACGGCCGCTGCGCTGGTGATCGGGCCGGTATTCTTCCCGTCCGGCTCAGGCACCGCGCAGATGCTGGCAGCCTTTCTCACCTTCGGTATCGCCTTCCTTGCCCGACCGCTGGGCTCGGCCTTGTTCGGCCACTTCGGTGATCGCATCGGGCGCAAGTCGACCCTGGTCGCGTCATTGCTGCTGATGGGCGTATCCACCACGCTGATCGGTGTACTGCCAGGCTATGACAGCATCGGCGTGTGGGCACCGATCATCCTTTGCGTGCTACGCTTCGGCCAGGGGCTGGGGTTGGGCGGCGAATGGGGCGGCGCGGCCCTGCTCGCCACCGAGAACGCACCACCCGGCAAGCGCGCCTGGTTCGGCATGTTCCCGCAGTTGGGCCCGTCGATTGGTTTTCTCGCCGCCAACGGTCTTTTCCTGACCCTGGCACTGGTGCTCAGCGACGAGCAGTTCCGTGAGTGGGGCTGGCGCATTCCGTTCCTGCTCAGCGCTGCCCTGGTGCTGGTGGGGCTGTACGTACGCCTGAAGCTCGAGGAAAGCCCGGTGTTCGCCAAGGCCGTAGCCCGTCAAGAGCGGGTGAAAATGCCGGTGGTCGACCTGTTCGCCAAATACTGGATGCCCACCTTGCTGGGCGCTGCGGCGATGGTGGTGTGCTACGCACTGTTCTACATCTCCACGGTATTCTCGCTGAGCTACGGCGTGTCGACGCTGGGCTACAGCCGCGAAACCTTCCTCGGCCTGCTGTGCTTCGCCGTGGTGTTCATGGCCCTGGCTACGCCGCTGTCGGCCTGGCTGAGCGACCGCTATGGGCGCAAGCCGGTGCTGATCGTCGGCGGCCTGCTGGCGATTGCCTCGGGCTTCACCATGGAGCCACTGCTGACCTCGGGCTCCACTGCCGGCGTGGCGCTGTTCCTGGCAATCGAGCTGTTCCTGATGGGTGTGACCTTCGCCCCGATGGGCGCGCTGCTGCCTGAACTGTTCCCGACCCACGTGCGTTACACCGGGGCCTCGGCGGCCTACAACCTGGGCGGCATCGTCGGCGCCTCGGCGGCACCGTTCTTTGCCCAGCAACTGGTGAGCATGGGCGGTTTGAGCTGGGTGGGGGGATATGTATCAGTGGCGGCGGTGATCAGCCTGATTGCCGTACTGTGCCTGAAGGAAACCCGCCATACCGAGCTTTGAGCAGTTGGAGCAAGCCCGCTCCTGCAGGAGTCTGTAGGAGCGGGCTTGCCCGCGAATGGGCTGCTCGGCAGCCCCGTGCGATCTCAGATCAGAACTCGACCTTGACCGCCTGCGAAGCACGGGTCGCCTTGGCCCGTGCCGCTTCGACCGACTCGTCGCGGGCCAGGCACACGCCCATGCGGCGGGTGCCATTGATTTCCGGCTTGCCGAACAGGCGAATGGCGGTGTCTGGCTCGCTCAGCGCTGCGCCCAGGTTGGCGAAGCTGGTCTGCTGCGACTGGCCCTCGGGCAGGATCACCGCCGAGGCCGACGGTCCGAACTGACGCACCACCGGGATCGGCAGGCCGAGAATCGCACGGGCATGCAGGGCGAACTGCGACAGGTCCTGGGAAATCAAGGTGACCAGACCAGTGTCATGCGGACGTGGCGACACTTCGCTGAACCACACCTGGTCGCCCTTGACGAACAGCTCGACGCCGAACAGGCCACGGCCGCCCAGCGCATCGGTGACGGCCTGGGCCACACGCTGCGACTCGGCCAGCGCCTTCGGACTCATCGCCTGAGGCTGCCAGGATTCCTGATAGTCGCCCTTCTCCTGACGGTGACCGACCGGCGCGAGGAAGGTGGTGCCGCCCACATGACGCACGGTCAGCAGGGTGATTTCGTACTCGAAATCGATGAAGCCCTCGACGATCACCCGGCCCTTGCCGGCACGCCCGCCTTCCTGGGCATAGTCCCAGGCTTTCTGCAGGTCGGCATCGCTGCGCAGCAGGCTCTGGCCCTTGCCCGACGAGCTCATTACCGGTTTGACCACGCACGGGTAGCCAACATCGGCCACGCCTTTGGCGAAGTCTTCATAGGTGTCGGCGAAGTGGTAGGGCGAGGTCGGCAGTTCCAGCTCTTCAGCCGCCAGGCGACGGATGCCTTCGCGGTTCATGGTCAGCTGGGTGGCGCGGGCGGTCGGCACCACGTTGAAACCTTCGTTTTCCAGCTCGACCAGCGTAGCGGTGGCGATGGCCTCGATTTCCGGCACGATGTAGTGCGGTTTTTCAGCTTCGATCACCGCACGCAGGGCGACGCCGTCGAGCATGTTGATCACATGGCTGCGGTGCGCGACCTGCATGGCAGGCGCGTTGGCGTAACGGTCCACGGCGATCACCTCGACGCCCAGGCGCTGCAGCTCGATCACCACTTCCTTGCCCAGTTCGCCGCAGCCACACAGCAGTACGCGGGTCGCAGTCGGCGACAATGGGGTTCCGATACGGGTCATTTCAGGTCCTCGAAGGCGTCCGGGGCGCGCCGGCTGGTGCTGCCCGCTGAAAAAGGACCGGTATTCTACATCAATCGGGCGCGGATCAACCCACCGCCAGCGCGCGTCGCGCCCGCCATGCCATGATCAGCCAGACCGCCGTTACACCGGCGAACTTCGAGGCCATCGCCGTGCCGATCACGGCAGGCGTCAGCGCACCGATCATGCCGAAGAAGATGAAGGTGTCCACCGGAATACTCAGCGCCGAGCTCAGCCACAAACGGTCACGCAGGGGCCTGCGGGTGACGCTGAACACCAGCCAGTCGATCAGTTCGGACACGAAGAAGGCCGTAGCACTGGCAAGGGCGATGGCCGGTTCCGAAGTGACATAGGACAGCACCAGCGCCACCAACATGGCGACCAGGGCGCCGTGGCCGAAGCGGGTTTGCACCATGTCGCGCAGGATGAACACCAGACCGCCCCAGGCGGACCAGATCACGTCCAGGTGCGGGGCACTGGAGAAGGCGTAGTTGATCAGCACTACGCTGCTTATGTAGGCAATGAGATAGAACATGGCGGGTAGTCTGTGGGCAAGCCGCACAGATTACCTTTGGGCAGTTCGCGGGTAAACCCGCGAAGAGTCCAGCGCGGTGGATGGCACCGGCTGTGCCGGTGTTCGCGGGCATGCCCGCTACCACAGGGTTCTGCATCAGACTAGAGGATGAGGCCAGCCTCTAGTGCCCTTTCGTGGCAAAGCTTGATCACCGCTCGGCGCTCGTCATTGTCCATCCGCGCCCACCGGGTGATCTCCTGCACCGTACGCTGGCAACCGATGCAGACGTCCTGCTCATCCAGCGCACAGACGTTCACGCACGGCGAAGCGACCGGCCGCTCGTCAGTCTTCATCGACCACCAGCTCCCGCGCATAGCGCTCGGCGTTGTGCACATAGTGCGCGGCGCTGGCTTCGAGCATGCGCATCTGCTGCTCGGTCAGCTCGCGCACCACCTTGCCGGGCGAGCCCATCACCAGCGAACCGTCGGGAATCTCCTTGCCCTCGGGGATCAGCGCATTGGCGCCGATGATGCAGTGCTTGCCGATCCGCGCGCCGTTGAGGATGACCGCATTGATGCCGACCAGGCTGTAGTCGCCGACGCTGCAGCCATGCAGCATGGCGTTGTGACCGATGGTCACGCCCTTGCCCAAGGTCAGCGGCGAACCCATGTCGGTGTGCATCACCGTACCGTCCTGGACATTGCTGTCCTCGCCGATGTCGATCAGCTCGTTGTCGCCGCGCAGCACGGCGCCGAACCACACACTGGCCCGGGCCTGCAGGCGCACCTTGCCGATCAAGGTGGCAGTGGGCGCGGCCCAACTGCTGGGATGGGCTTCGACCCGCAGGTCGCCCAGGCGGTATTTCATGTCATGTTCCTCACGGTTGGACGCGGTCGGCGGGTGAGCCCCGCTCAGTTCTGGATAAAGCGCTCTGGCGGCTGGTGCAGGCTGATGCCGGCATCGAACAGCACGTTGACCAGCTCGACGATCATGATCGCCGACAGCCCCCAGATCTTGTAGTCGCCATAACGGTAGCTGGGCACGTACCAGCTGCGCCCCTGGTAGTCGATGCGATGGGTGTGGTCGCGTGGATCCTGGCGAAAGAACGACAGCGGGACGTTGAACACCGCTGCGATTTCGGCATCGTTGGGCTGGTACTCGACGTAATCCGGAATCAACCCGACGAACGGCGTAACCTTCAGTCCGTGCAACGAAATCAGCGGGCTCAGCGGGCCGATCACCTCGACCAACCCCGGCGGCAGGCCGATTTCCTCCTCGGCTTCGCGCAGGGCGGTGAACACCAGGTCCGGGTCTTCCGGATCGCGGCGCCCTCCCGGAAAGGCCACCTCGCCACCATGGGTGGAAAGCCCCTTGGCACGCAAGGTGAGCACCAGCTCGGGCTCTTCGCTACGGGTAATGGGCAGCAGCACCGCCGCCTCGGGAAAACGGCGATCCGCCTCCAGTGACGCGGGGGTATGGTTGCTCATTCGGCGAAGAAGCTCGTCCAGCATTACGCACTCTCGATTCCAAGGCCTGCCTTGCATGATGCACCAAAGCCGCGAGGCACCCAAGCCCCGACGGCTTGCGGCAACCCCGCCGGCCGCGCCAAGATAGCGGCTCACACAGGAATAAAAGCATGAAATTCTGCAGCGCGTGCGGCCAACCGGTCATTCAGCAGATTCCCGAGGGCGACAGCCGCCTGCGGTACGTCTGCCCCTCCTGTCAGACCATCCACTACCAGAACCCCAACATCGTCGCAGGCGTCTTGCCCGTCTGGGGCAGCCAGGTGTTGCTGTGCCGCCGCGCCATCGAGCCGCGCCGCGGCTTCTGGACGCTGCCGGCTGGTTTCATGGAAAACGGCGAAACCCTCGACCAGGCCGCGCGCCGCGAGACCGTCGAGGAAGCCTGCGCACGCGTCGGCCCGACCACCCTCTACCAGTTGTTCGACCTGCCGCACATCAATCAGGTGCACGTATTCTTTCGCGCAGAGCTCACCGACCTGGACTTCGACGTGGGTGTCGAGAGCCTGGAGGTGCGCTTGTTCGAGGAGCATGAAATACCCTGGAACGAACTGGCTTTCCGCACCGTCACCCGGACACTAGAATGCTATTATCGCGACCGCATCGGGCAGCAGTACCCCATAGGCCATGAATACCTGCCGCCGATGAACGTTTCGTCGTCCACCTAGCTACTTCAGGATACGTTTCATGCGCTGGTTGCTTGCCCTCTTCTGCTTGTGCGTTGCATCGGTGTCCCAGGCGGCGTTCACCGAGACCATCATTCGCAAGCCCCTGCCCGCGACCACGTCCCAGGGCACGCAGCCCCAGGCCAGGCCTGCGCAAAGCAGCAGCCAGCCGCAGATCGACAAGGTGCTGGTGCTCAAGTCAGAGCGGCGCCTGCAACTGATCAGCCGCGGCGAGCCATTCAAGACCTACCGCATCTCCCTGGGCAAGCAACCCAAGGGCGCCAAGGAGCGCGAAGGCGACAAGCGCACCCCTGAAGGCTTCTACTGGCTCGACTGGCGCAAGGTCAGCGACCGCTACAACCTGGCAATGCACATCTCCTACCCGAACATCAGCGACGCCGCCAAGGCGCGCCGCGAAGGGGTCAATGCCGGCAGCATGATCATGATCCACGGCACACCGATCGACGAAGAATACCCGGAGTGGTATTTCCACACCCTCGACTGGACCGAAGGCTGCATCGCCATGCGCAACGATGACATGCGTGAAGTGTGGAGCATGGTCAAGGACGGCACCATGATCGAGATTCGCCCCTGAGCCTGCGGGCTTCCTGCACCTTCCACTGCTGCGCTGCAGGGCGCCCACCTGAGGAAGGCGGCGTAGCCTGACGGGGCAGCGTCCTACATCTACAGCAAATCCTCAGAATATCCCGACTCAAAAACGTTATTTGCCTGATACCCAAGCAGGCAACGTACCGCATCCAAACGACTGTTCGAATTTTTAGAATCCACGCAAAAGAGTACGCGAACCGTACGACCTCTGCGGAATTCTTCCATGGCGAACACCCCGTTTCCGGCTATTTGTCGCTCTATCACCCATGCATTGCTCGCGCTGCTGACCAGCTCGGTTGCCCTTGCAGGCGATCCCGCCAGCGAGCAACTGCGCGACCAGCAACGCGAACTTCAGCACTTGCAGCAACAGCAGCGGCTGGAGCAATGGCAGCGCCGTTCTGCCCCACAAACACTGGAGCGCCAGGCGCCATCGGCAGCGCCTGCAGAGCAATGTTGGCCGGTCAGCGGCCTGCGCCTGAGCGGTAACAGGCACGTCACCAACGCCGCCCTCGAACAGAGCCTGCGGCCTCTGCTGCACGGTTGCATGGGGCCGGCGGACATCAACCGCCTGCTGCTGGCCATCACTGAACGCTACGTCCAAGCCGGATATCCCGCAAGCCGCCCTTACCTGGCGCGCCAACCAGGTGCTGGCATGCCCCTCGATATCGTGATTATCGAAGGATTCGTCGAAAGCATCGCACTCGACAACGCGCTGCCGCTGTCACTGGCCAGCGCCTTCCCTGGCATGCTCGGCCAGCCTTTGCACTTGCCTGACCTGGAACAAGGGCTGGACCAGTTGAATCGCCTCAGAGCCTATGATCTTGGCGCCAACGTGCGACCCGGCGACCTGCCTGGCGGCACCCACATCCAGATCGAACCACGCCACATCAGCTCGCGCTGGCACCTGGACAGCCGTCTGGACAATCGCGGCAGTGCACTCACCGGCCGCCACCGGCTGAGCCTCACGCTGGGCCTGGACAGCCCCTTGAGCCTCAACGACGACCTGCGCGTTTCGCTGCTTTCGACGGTATTCGACGCGCCAGGTCGCAGCCAGGGCGCCAGCCTCTACTACAGCCTCCCCTATGGTCCCTGGACCTTCGCCCTCAACGCCAGCCAACTGCAATACCGCGCGCCGCTGCCCGGCAGCCAGCTCGGCAGCCACGGCAACAGCAGCCTGCAAGGGCTGAGCGTCGAGCGCATGCTCTGGCGCAATCAACAAGGCATGCTCAACGCCAGCCTGCGCCTGGATCACAAGCGCGTGGCCACCTGGTTCGGCCCGCTAAAGGTCGCCCAGCAAAGCCCGGTGCTGACCACCCTGGAAGCCGGCATCAACCTGTTCTGGCTCGAAGCCGGCCTGTGGAACGCCTACCTCGGCATCGCCCAGGGCGTCGACTGGCTGGGTGCCGACCGCGAGCCGCTTGGACGCAAGAGCGCCGAGCCCGGGTTTCGCAAGTACCGCGCCACGCTTCTGTACCTGAACCAGGGCAAGTGGCGCTGGCAGAGCGAGCTGAATTTGCAGTACAGCCCCGACCGCCTGCCCGCCATCGAACAGCTTGCCCTCTCCGACGACCTGGCCGTGCGCGGTTTTCGCCAGCACAGCGTCTCCGGCGCGAGCGGCGCCGTGTGGCGCAACACGCTGAGCCGCCCCCTGTCCGTCGCCCTGCCCCTGGAAATCCGCCCGCACCTCGGCCTGGACCTGGGCTGGACCCGTTTCGACCACGGCAGCAGCCCACAGCGGATGGTCGGCGCCACCCTGGGCGTGATGCTGAGCACCCCGAGCCAGCGTCTGCGCCTGGACTACCAGCGCGCGCTGAGCTCCAGCGACCTGCCGCGCGGCAGCCTGGAGCCCGGTGTCTGGGTGCTCGAATGGAACCTGAGTATCTGATTCACCCACAACAAGAGAGACAAGCCCGTGAACGACACCAAAAAACTGCAGGTCCCGACGTCGCCCAATGCCTTGCGCTGGAGCATCTTCCTGACGCTGATGGCCACCTCCCCGACCCTGCTCGCCCAGGGCGGGCTGCAACCGACGCCCGGCCCGGCGGGAACACCACTGATCAACAACGCCCATGGCGTACCGGTGATCGAGATCGTCGCCCCCAACGCCAGCGGCCTGTCGCACAACCAGTTCCTCGACTACAACGTCGGCCAGGCGGGTGCGGTGCTCAACAACGCCCTGCAATCGGGCCAGTCGCAACTGGCTGGCGCCCTGGCCGCCAACCCCCAGTTCCAGGGCCAGGCCGCCTCGACCATCCTCAACGAAGTGGTCAGCCGCAACGCCTCGCTGATCGAAGGCCCCCAGGAAATCTTCGGCCGCCCCGCCGACTACATCCTCGCCAACAGCAACGGCATCACCCTCAATGGCGGCAGCTTCATCAACACCACCCGCGCAGGTTTTCTGGTCGGTGATGTCCAGCTCGAGGACGGTCGCGTGCGCCTGCTTGACTCGATGAGCGCCAGCGCCGCGCTGACTGTGCTCGGCGGGGGCCAGAGCAACGACGGCGGCGCACTCGAACTGATTGCCCCGCGCATCGACAGCAAAGGTACGCTCAACGCCCGCGACGACCTGCAATTGATTGCCGGGCGCAACCGCATCGACGCCACCAATGGCCAGGTCGTCGAGCACCTGCCAGGCACCCCGGCAAGCATCGACGCCAGCCTGTTCGGCGCCATGCACGCCGGCCGCATCCGCGTGGTCAGCACTGCCGAGGGCGCTGGCGTGCGGGTCGGGGCGATTGCCATGCACGGTCGCGACGGCATCGACATCCAGTCCGCCGGCAGCCTGTATATCGGTGACAACGGCAAACATGGCGCCGTACTGCGCAGCAGCCAAGGTGACCTCAACCTCAGTGCCAGCGGCGACCTGAGGCTGCAGGCCGTCACGGGCCAGGGCAAATCGATCGACGTCAATGCAGGGCAGAAACTCACGCTGGACACCGCAGCCCAGGAGAACATCGAGCGTGAGCGCAAGGCCTGGGACAAAAAATGGTTGTTCGTCACCACCGAAACCTATGAAAGCAACACCACCACAACCCAGCACACACTGCAGGGCACGCAACTGAAAGCCGATGACCGCCTGGCGCTCAAGTCCGGCGGCGACATGCAACTGCAGGCGGCCAGCCTGCAAGCCGGTGGCGCACTCGCCCTCGACAGCGCGGCCAACCTGAATATCGAAGCAGGCAAGGAGAGCGGGCGTGTCGAAGAGCAGGTTCGCCATCGCAAGCATCTGTGGCGGGGTGACAGCGACAGTGACCACTATCAGGAAACCGCCAAAGCCAGCGATCTGCGAGGCGCCGAGCTGACCGCCAAGGCCGGTGGCACGCTCAAGGTGCAAGGCAGCCATCTGCACAGCGAGGGCGATATGACCCTGGCCGGCCAGCAGATCGAGATCACCACCACGGCTCTCGACAAGCGCGGCACGCAACGCGACTACCGCGGCGACCTGGTGTCCGGCAGCTTCTTCGGCGACCGCGAGGGCAAGGACGACACCGCGCGGCAGGTCGCCGGGAGCACCATCACCTCGGGCGCCAACCTGAACGTCACCGCCGGGCAGGTCAGGGTCAAGGGCAGCACCATCGCCAGCGAAGGTGAATCGGTGCTCTACAGCAACAACGGCAACCTGGCGATCGAAGCCGACCACAACCGCTCCAGCACCACCGAAAAACAGAGCGACAGCAAGCTGTTCGGCCTGATCGGCCACGACCGCAGCCACAGCAGCCAGCAGGAAAAGGTGCTGGCGAGCGACGTCAGCTCGAAAAGCGACCTGCGCCTGGCCAGTGCCGAGGAACTGCGCATTGAAGGTGCCAAAGTCGAGGCTGGCAAGCAGCTCAAGATCGAGGCCAAGGGCGATCTGATCGTCGAAAGCGCTCAAGCGCGCAGCGAAAGCAAGACCGACGAACAGCAGCGCACCCTCACCGCCCACGCCCGCCAGACCACCGAGGCCGACGGCGACAAGCCCGGTTCACGCCAGTATGAAGCCGGGGTCGGCTACGCAGTGGTCAACCGGCACAGCGAGCAACGCGCCACCGAGCAGGTCGCCAGCGAACTCAAGGGCGCGGCGGTCGAGCTGCACAGCGATGCGCACTTGCAGGTCAACGGCTCGAAGGTCAAGGCCGATACCGGCGACCTCAACCTGCAAGGGCAACAGATAACGCTTGGCGCCACCCGCAACGACCAGCAGACAGACACCCAGACCACCCACAGCGGCGGCAGCCTGGCCGTGACCGGCGGCATCGACCGGATCGGCAGCCACTTCGAAGGGCATCATCAGAAGGAGAACGTGCGTGAGCGCGACAGCAAGATACAACGCAGCGAATTGCAGGCAGGAGGCGATGTGAAGATCGGCACAGCAAAGCTGGTTACCGAGGCCGCACGCGTCGAAGCCGGCAAGGCCCTGGTGGTCGAGGCCAACGAGATCGAAAATCGTGCCGTACAGGATGTGCACGAACGCACTCAGCGCAACGACAACTGGCGCGGCACCCTCGGTGCCAGCCTCGAGTACCGCGACCTGACCCGACCGATCGAGCGCCTGGTACTTGGCGAGGAAGCTGCGCGCTTCCAGCAGGCATCGCCCGAGGACGCGATGGTCGCGCCCAGCGTCGGCGGTGACATGACCGTGGAGCATCTCAAACGCCTGGAGAACCAGCGCCGCGGAATCGCCCAGGTCAGCGAGTTGTCGGGTGGGAGTGTCAAGGTCCAGGCCGAGCGTATCGAAGATCAGGGCACCGCCTGGCGTGCCAATCAAGGGCTGCTGGCGATCAGCGCTAACCAGCATCACCAGAGCGCGGCAGTCGACGAGCAATCCCATGGCGTCGAGCAACTGGCCTTTGGTGGCGATGCCAGGGTCGACACCAGCACCGGCCAGGACCTCAATGTACGGGCCAGCGGCAAGGGCGGCTCGTCGAGCAGCGTGCAAGACGTACGCACTGCGCGCGTCGGCAGCCTTTATGGGCAAACGGGCATCCAGGTCCAGTTGGGCGCCGACGGCCTGTACGAAGGCAGCCACTTCAACGCTGGCAACGGCGACCTCAGCATCACCAGCAACGGCAAGCTGCTGCTGACTCAGGCCAACGACCAACACAACGAGCACACACGCCAGACCGACGGCAACGCCTGGGCCAAGGTCGGCAACCGCCCCGGCAGCACCGGCATCGAAACCCGCGGCTATCTCGACCAAGCCGAGCGCCAGAAACAGCAAAGCAAGGCTCAAGTGGCGCAGATCGACGCCAAGGGCAAGGTCGTGCTCGCCAGCGGCGGCGACCTCATCCTCGAAGGCACCCGCATCGGCAGCCGTGAAGCGCCTGTAGCCGGTATCGAACTGGACAGCGCCGGCCTGCTGCAGGTCAAGGCGGCCCATGACAGCCAACAGGCCACGGGGCGCAACCTGGGTGGCGGTCTGGAAGTCGCTGCCAAGCTCGGCACCGGCAAGGGCGGCGCCATCGGTGGCCACTTCGCCAACGGCAAGCTCGACGAGCAGGCCAGCCAGGCCGTCGATGCCCACTTCAACACTCAAGGCAAACTGCTGATCAGCAGCCGCGCCCGTGAAGATATCGCCCTGCATTTGCAGGGGCTGCACGCCTCGGCCAGCGAGATCAAGCTGCACGCCGGCAACGGCGGCATGCTGGTCGAAGCTTCGGGCAACACTGAAAAACGCGACAATCTCGACATCACCGCCGGTGCCGGCTTCAGGCTCAACAGCGGCGAGACGCCAGACAAGGATATCCGTGGTCTGCACGGCCGGGTGCAGGTCAACCTCGACAAACGCGACAACCAGACCTGGAATGCCAGCACCCTGCGCGCCGAGCGCATCGAGCTGGCGAGCCAGGGCGACACCCGGATCGAGGGTGCAAGCCTGGATGCACAGAAGGTTCGCGGCGATATCGGTGGCGACCTGTTGTTGGCCAGCCGCAAGGACAGCGTCGACACCCTCACCGTCAAGGCCGATGGCCGCCTGAGCCACGAGAAGAACCCCCAGGGTTATCTCGACGCCGCCAGTGCTCTCTCTGGCCCTGCGGCGGGCAAGGTCACCGAGAAAGTCGGCCCGGCGCTGTCCAAGGTGGACCCGAAACTCTCGCCGACGGTAAAGGTCGAGGTGTCCCACACCCAGCGCGACACCGTCGCCCACCAGGCCAGGATCAAGGGTAGTGAAGGCGTCGAGTTGAACGTTGGCGGCCAGGCGCGCCTGGTTGGGGCACGGATACAGTCCGGCGCTGGAGATGTCGATCTGCAAGCCCAATCGGTCAGCCGCGAAACGCTCACGGGCCGCGACTATCAACGCAATGTGTCGGTGGACTTTTCCAACTCGCCGGTCGATATAGGGACGGCCATTGCCGAACTGTCCAAGAGCAAAGGCGCGGCGGACGGCGAAAATGCGCTGGACCTCGGGCTGCTGCGCACCAGTGGGCATAGCCGCAGTGAAGAGTGGCCATCGAGTGTCGGGAGCAAGGGCGGGCGCTGATAGCTGGAAGATAGGCGCTGAACTAGCCCGCGTGGAACTCTGATAAAAACGCAGATCAATGCTCTGTGGGAGCGGACCCAACCGTACAGATAAATAGTCGGGTGCCCCACAGAGCGTTCTGTAAACTCGAAAAATCAAAGCCTCAGATGCTTACAGCCAGCGATTCAGAAGCTATTGCGAAAGACACACTGACTTGAGGTGAATGAGCGCAGATAAACTCCTGCCCGTAGCCTCGCCTAGGTATAGACGTATGCCCCCCACCTGAGGGCTCCATATTGGTGAAGGCACTGCCTCTGCTGGAACAGTGACAGCTATTGTCCGAGCGCCCACTGAAGCCCGGACCTCCGCGTGTTGCTCACCCGCCAAGTAATAGTTAGCCACCAACTGCACCTGTGTAGCATTCGACTGAGTGACATAGAACTCAAGAGTGACTGTCAGTGGGCTTTTAAGTGGATAGTCCAAGTCACGGAGACCTAAGCGTAGATCGGAATAACCACCGGCACCACCAAGTGTATAAAGCCACTGAAGCTCACGATTATTACCCACTTGGACAACTTGAGCCTGGGCAGAGCGCCCTGCCCCACCGAAGTCAGGAGTACAATTCAACATTGAAGTCAACTGTCTCAACTGACGATCAGGGTACCGCCCCAGCGGTGCCGTAGATAAATCGTCACAGACATGGGTCTGTACCGTCAGCCCCCAAGCCTCAGATTCCGGATTAGCGCCATACAGCCCTCTGGCCTTGAGGGTATAAGTCTTCGCAGCCAGCCCAGTAAGCGTACTCGTCCATTCCCCAATGGCCCCTACGGTTTCAGTTTTCAATACTGTGTCGCCATCAAGAATCTCCACCTTCTGCCCCGCTGACGCCTGCCCGCTCAAGGTCAGGGTCGTCGATACAGTCGAGCCGTCTGGCGGCACGATTTTTCCTTTATCGTCCATCACCGAATCAATGGTCGGTGTCACCGCAATCAGCTTCTCGAGCGTGTAAGTCGCAACCGGGAACGCCCTCACCGAGGCCTCGTTACTCGCCCCGTCGAACGCCACCGATACCGTGACCGAAACCACCGACGCGTGCCTGAACTTCTCCAACTCCGTACGCAGCACCGCGACATCCAGCCCTTGCCCCACCTGAGCCTCGGTTACCGCCTGAGCCGAGGCCGCATAGAACCGATGCGCCGAACCATTCTCCAACGTACCGTCGATCCACACCCAGAACCGCTGCCCCGTCGCGATCAACGGCCATGCCACGACTGTGGCTGAGGCGTTGCCGGCAAAACTGTTCAGGTCCAGCGTGCGGGTGATCGGGTTGGCCTGGGTAATGGCCGGCATGGGCAGGTCTGCCTGCGCCAGCTCACCCACGGTCAGATCAAGGGGTAATGACGGCACACCAGCCTTGCCGGCCTGCACTACGGCATAGAGCACTTGGACGACCGTGCCTTGGCTGGCGGCGACTACGCTCGCAGGTACGCTGAAGTCGACACTACCAAAGGCGCTGCCAGGCTTTTGCTCGCTCTCCCAACGTCCTGCCGGATTGCTCCCAAGCCAAGCCACCGCCAGGATATCGCTGGTAAGCATCCCTGGGTATGCAACCTGCACCGTAGCGCCGTTGCGGGCATTGATGGGCTCGAGGATGTTGTTCACAGCCTCGAGTACCGAGGGCGCGGGGTACTCGGTTTGCGCAGATCGCACTACCTTGAAAGTGAGGGGCGCAGAGGTGGACAACAGAGTGGGCACATCACGAGGGGTAGACATCGTTGGCTCCTGGGGCATGCCAAGGGAATGCCTGGAGTCTGAACCCGCGGATGCGCTGGCGAAACTGGCAGAAATGATAGGTGCCGCGAGGTTGGTCTCTAAGCGTGGTAATGCCGGGTATCTCTGGCGCCTACTATGCGCGCCGCATTGGTCGAAAAATCAGAAAATATGCCTTTCCTGTAGTCCATTTCCCAAAGATACTCCTACCGCCTTTTTTCCGTTGCGGCCCCTGGGGCAGCGCTCTAGTCTCGGCGCGTCGTTGCACATCAACGACACAGCTTTGACAGGCTGTGACGGTATTAAGCATATGGCTGCTTTCCATGGCAGCTGTACGTGCGGGCACGCTTGCGTGCGCCGGAACTTTGCTTATTCCGCCGGTCTGTCAACCCACGTACAGCTGCCACCCTTTGTTTGACAGCAGTTGGGAGGTAGCCCCGCAAGGAATAACGCGATGTTAAAGATCGTCCCCGATCCACCCCACAACAACCACTCCCTCGAAGACACCATCATCCAAGCCACCGAGTACGCACTCTGCGCACAAACCGTGGCCCATCAAGCGGTCCTCCTGCAACCCAAGTCCCCCGTCTCGCTCCTGGTAATGGCTGCCATCCATGAAATGGAAGCGCTGAGGATTTTGCTGGAATCGGCGTTGATACAGGTTCAGATGCCGACAGAGCCGCAAACGGCGCACTAAGCGGCTTTCAGGGAGATGAAAGGATGGATACAAGCGGCACCACACCAAATACCACCGTTGGCAAAACACGGTTCTACCAAGGCAAGGGGTTGACCCAGCCGCTGTTCTGCATCGAGCCGGGCATCCCGTGCGAGCGTGCGCGTGAGCAGGCCTCGGAGTTGATGGGGTATGTGCGCGACATGACCTTGAGCGGGGTGATGGATGAGAACCCGCAACTGGTCTGGGCTTCGTATTACCTGAGCGCATTGGCCAAGGCATTGATGGACGATGCGGAGCTGGGGATGCGCCGGTAAAAGCGGGTTTATCGGAGCTGCGAGTGTCGGGGGCAAGGGCGGGCGCTGATCGTTGGAAGATAGACGCCGAACTGCCCCGCGTTGACCTCCAATAAAAACGCCGAACAATGCTCTGTGGGAGCGAACCTAACCGTACAGGCTAAAGAGTACGGGGGCCCCACAGAGCGTTCTGTGAACGCGAGAAATCAGAGCCTCGAATGTTTACAGCCGGCGATTCAAAAAGCTAATACGAAAGACACACTGACTTGAGGTGAATGACCGACGAGCCAGCACTACTCTCCCTATCATGCGCGGCCAGGATTATATGTAAGCCCCCCACTCTAGAGGGGGTTACAGCCCGTGCCCCCGCGGGAATAGTGATAGCAATTATCCCGTCGAGAACGGGTACCGAGACCTGCGACAATTGCTGACCCGCCAAATCATAGATAGCGAACAAATACATCTCTCTCGCATTCGACTGAGTGACATAATACTCAAGAGTGACTATCAGTGGGCTTTTAAGTGGATAGTCCAAGTCACGAATACCTAAGCTCATAGTGCGCCATTGCCCACCAGTGCCAGGTGGAAGTGAATTAATCCACTGAAATTCACGATTATTACCCACTTGAACAACTCGTGCCTGGGGAGAGGGCCCATACTCACCGTGCTCAGGTAAGCAGTTCAGCATTGAAGTCAACTGACTCACCTGCATGTCAGGGTACGTCCTCACTGGTGCCGTAGATAAATTGTCACAGACTCGGGTCTGTACCGTCAGCCCCCAAACCGCAGATTCCGGATTAGCGCCATACAGCGCTCTGGCCTTGAAGTTATAAGCCTTTGCAGTCAGCCCCGTAAGCGTACTCGTCCATGCTCCAGCGGCTCCTACAGTTTCAGTTTTCAATACTGTACCGCCATCAAGGATCTGCACCCTCTGCCCCGCTGACGCCTGCCCGCGCAACGTCAGTGCCGTCGATGCAGTCGTGCCTCCTCGCGGCACAGCTGTTCCTTTATCGTCGGTCACCGAATCAATGGTCGGCGTTACCACAACCAGCTTCTCGAGCGTGTAAGTCGCAACCGGGAACGCCCTCACCGAGGCCTCGTTACTCGCCCCGTCGAACGCGACCGATACCGTGACCGAAACCACCGACGCGTGCCTGAACTTCTCCAACTCCGTACGCAACACCTCGACATCCAGCCCCTGCCCCACCTGGGCCTCGGTGACCGTCTGAGCCGAGGCCGCATGGAACCCATACCCCGAACCGTTCTCCAACGTACCGTCGATCCACACCCAGTACCGCTGCCCCGTCGCGATCAACGGCCATGCCGCGACTGTGGCTGAGGCGTTGCCGACGAAACTGTTCAGGTCCAGCGTGCGGGTGGTCGGGTTGGCCTGGGTAATGGCCGGCATGGGCAGGTCTGCCTGCGCCAGCTCACCCACGGTCAGATCAAGGGGTAATGACGGCACACCAGCCTTGCCGGCCTGCACTACGGCATAGAGCACTTGGACGACCGTGCCTTGGCTGGCGGCGACTACGCTCGCAGGTACGCTGAAGTCGACACTACCAAAGGCGCTGCCAGGCTTTTGCTCGCTCTCCCAACGTCCTGCCGGATTGCTCCCAAGCCAAGCCACCGCCAGGATATCGCTGGTAAGCATCCCTGGGTATGCAACCTGCACCGTAGCGCCGTTGCGGGCATTGATGGGCTCGAGCGTGTTACTCACAGCTTCGAGCACCGAGGGCGCGGGGTACTCGGTTTGCGCAGGTCGCGAGACCTTGAACGTCAGTGGTGCAGAGGTAGACATCGTTGGCTCCTGGGGCATGCCAAGGAAATGTCTAGAGCCTGAACCAACGGATGCGCTGGCGAAACTGACAAAAATGATAGGTACCGCGAGGTTCGTCTTTAAGTGTGGTTATGCGAGGGCTGTCTTGTTAACACGCTTGCTGTAGGAGCGGGCTTGCCCGCGATGACAACACCGTGGTGGATGGCACCGGCTATGCCGGTGATCGCGGGACAAGTTGAACTGGCCTAATGATTTTGGACACCTTCTTAGGGCGCTATGATGGCGCCCAATTGGAGGCAAAATCAGTGCGAAAGTCATACTCGAAAGAACAGAAAATCCGGGCTGCCGAGATGGTGCTGGACGGTGGCCAGTCAGTCCCCGAAGTCTGCGAAATGCTTGAGATTGGGCCTACAGCCCTGCGGCGTTGGGTCGAACAGGTGCGCAAGGAGCGAGAGGGGCAGGTGCCAGCTGGAGCCAAAGCCATTACCCCGGATCAACATCGAATCCAAGAGCTTGAGGCACTGGTTCGGCAGAAAGACCGAGATATCGAAATCCTAAAAAAGGCCAGTGCTCTCCTGCTTCGGGACTCCAAAGATCGTTCTCGCTGATCAACGAGCTGAGTGAGCAATACGGTGTTGTCGAATGCTGTCGCGTGCTTGGGGTCAAGCGCAGCAGTTTCTATGCGTGGCGCCAGCGCCAAGCCCGA
>NZ_JAYFUI010000038.1:0-14545 GCF_034961125.1 Pseudomonas machongensis
CGCTATGTCTCACGTCACGCTCAAGAGGAAGCCTTTGAGCGTATGGCGCAGCGGATGCAACTGCATCCAGAGATGATGGAACGGCGCAGATCCATCGTGGAGCACCCGTTTGGCAATCTCAAACAATGGTTATTTGGGAACGGGCGCTTCCTGCTGCGACAACTCGAAGGGACAAGAGCTGAGATGTCGCTGGCCGTGACCGCTTACAACCTCAAGCGAGCGATCAGCGTCCTGGGTGCCAAGAAAATGATGCAACTGATGGGCTGAAGAGCCTTTTTCAGCACAAAAACAAACGCCCCGAACAAGTCGGGGCGTCTGGTCTAAGGCTTGTCAGTGTGTTTTCACACAGTCTGGAGGAGGTCCTTTTTTCAGTCATTGCCGATAAGGCTTAGACACCCGATGCCTTGGCAGCGGCGACGTCCTTGATCGACAGCTTGATACGGCCGCGGTTGTCCACGTCCAGTACCAGTACTTCGACTTCCTGGCCTTCTTTCAGCACGTCGGTGACTTTTTCTACACGCGCATCGCTGAGCATGGAGATGTGCACCAGACCGTCCTTGCCAGGCAGGATGTTGACGAAGGCGCCGAAGTCGACGATACGCTCGACCTTGCCGACGTAAATCTTGCCGATCTCGGCTTCTGCGGTGATACCCAGGATGCGCTGCTTGGCAGCATCTGCCGCTTCCTTGGTTTCGCCGAAGATCTTGATCGAGCCGTCGTCTTCGATGTCGATCGAAGCCTTGGTTTCTTCGCAGATGGCGCGGATGGTGGCGCCGCCTTTACCGATGACGTCACGGATCTTGTCGGTGTCGATCTTCATCGCAATCATGGTCGGGGCGTTGGCCGACAGCTCGGTACGCGACTGACCGATGATCTGGTTCATCTGGCCGAGGATGTTCAGGCGAGCTTCCAGGGCCTGGCCCAGGGCGATCTCCATGATCTCTTCGGTGATACCGTTGATCTTGATGTCCATCTGCAGCGCGGTAACACCTTTGGCGGTACCGGCAACCTTGAAGTCCATGTCGCCCAGGTGGTCTTCGTCACCCAGGATGTCGGTCAGGATCGCGAACTTCTCGCCTTCCTTGACCAGGCCCATGGCGATACCGGCAACCGGCGCTTTCATCGGAACGCCAGCGTCCATCAGAGCCAGGGAAGCACCGCAGACCGAAGCCATGGAGCTCGAACCGTTGGATTCGGTGATTTCCGAAACGACGCGGATGGTGTACGGGAACACGTCAGCGGCAGGCAGCATGGCCTGGACCGAGCGACGAGCCAGACGGCCGTGACCGATCTCGCGACGGCCAGCACCGCCCATGCGACCACATTCGCCTACCGAGAACGGCGGGAAGTTGTAGTGCAGCATGAAGGGGTCTTTCTTCTCGCCTTCGAGAGTGTCCAGCAGCTGGGCGTCACGGGCGGTGCCGAGGGTGGCAACGACCAGGGCCTGGGTTTCACCACGGGTGAACAGTGCCGAACCGTGGGTCTTGGGCAGAACACCGACTTCGATGTTCAGCGGACGTACGGTCTTGGTGTCGCGACCGTCGATACGCGGCTTGCCGTTGACGATGTTTTCGCGAACGGTGCGGTACTCGATTTCGCCGAAGATGTCTTTGACTTCGCTCGCCGATGGCTGGCCTTCCTCACCGGAGAACTTGGCGACGGCCTGGTCGCGCAGCTCGCCCAGACGCGCGTAGCGGTCGGCCTTGACGGTGATGGTGTAGCCCTGGGATACGGCTTCACCGAACTCGGCGCGGATAGCGTCGAACAGTGCAGTGTTGGCAACGGCTGGTTTCCAGTCCCAGGTTGGCTTGCCGGCTTCGGCGGCCAGTTCCTTGACGGCCTTGATCACAGCCTGGAACTCGTCGTGGGCGAACAGCACGGCGCCCAGCATCTGGTCTTCGGTCAGCTCCTGGGCTTCCGATTCGACCATCAGTACGGCGTCGGAGGTACCGGCAACGACCATGTCCAGGCTCGAGGCAGCCAGTTGCTCGTAGGTCGGGTTCAGCAGGTAGCCGGTGCTTTCGTGGAAGGCAACGCGGGCGGCGCCGATCGGGCCTTCGAACGGAATGCCGGAGATGGCCAGGGCAGCCGAGGTACCGATCATCGCAGCGATGTCTGGATCGGTCTTCTTGCTGGTGGAAACCACGGTGCAGACGACCTGCACTTCGTTCATGAAGCCTTCAGGGAAGAGCGGGCGGATCGGACGGTCGATCAGACGCGAGGTCAGGGTTTCTTTCTCGGAAGGACGGCCTTCACGCTTGAAGAAACCGCCAGGGATCTTGCCAGCGGCGTAGGTCTTTTCCTGATAGTGCACGGACAGCGGGAAGAAGCCCTTGCCTGGATCGGCTTGCTTGGCACCGACCACGGTCACCAGCACGGTGACATCGTTGTCGACGGTGACCAGCACGGCGCCGGTGGCCTGACGGGCAATGCGGCCCGTTTCGAGAGTGACGGTCGATTGACCGAACTGGAACGTCTTGATTACCGGGTTCACGGTTTCCTACCTTTTCAGTGGCTCTTGGGGGAACTGGGAAAACTGGGATCTTGCGAATTCTTGGGCGGAAGGGAGTGTCGACTCCGTCGACCGTCCAGATACAACACGAGGCTGGGAGCCTGGGCGTCTTGCGAAAAATTCGCTCGACGGCATCAGGCTGCCAACCTCGGAGATACGCGTGGCGTGTCCAAGGGTAGCGCTGACAAGCAGCGCTCCCCAAGCATGCGACACGCCATGCACACCACTGGCCAGTCCGCTATTAGCGACGCAGGCCCAGGCGACCGATCAGGGCGCTGTAACGAGTGGTGTCTTTGCCCTTCAGGTAATCCAGCAGCTTACGACGCTGGTTGACCATACGGATCAGACCACGACGGGAGTGGTGGTCTTTTTCGTTGGCCTTGAAGTGGCCTTGCAGCTTGTTGATGTTGGCGGTCAGCAGAGCAACCTGCACTTCCGGGCTACCGGTATCGCCGGCGGCTTGCTGGTAATCGGCAACGATCTGAGCTTTTTCTTCGACGCTGAGGGCCATTTGGCTTCTCCTGATAAACGGATCCCGCAAGCGGGGTCCAATAGGCCAGGGACTTGAATCCCTGTATTAATAAAAAGAGGTATGACCGTGCCTACTGACAGCCATCCTCGGTTCCCCAGCGCACGACCGAAGCCCTGCCCTGTGGTTTCGGTCATTCCGACCGAATCAGCCGACGCGGCGCAATGCGCCCGTCTTCGCTCACTTCACCGATACCGATGAAGCGACCATTGTGATCCTGTACCCGGACCATGCCGAACTGCGGCGCGTCCGGTGCTCGCACTGCCTGACCGTGCAGCCAGTAGAACGCGCTGTGCTCGGACAACAGCACCAGCGGCCAGTCCTGCAGCCCGCTGTCGGACGGCATGAGGAAGCGATCAAGCGCTTCGTTGCCGCCTTCGGCATGCGCCTGCTCGAGCTCCTCGAGCGTCACGGTCTGTGCCAGGGCGAAAGGCCCGGCCTGGGTACGACGCAGTTCTGCGACATAGGCACCACAGCCCAGTACCTCACCGATATCCTCGACCAACGTGCGGATATAGGTGCCTTTGCTGCAGCCGACCGAGAGGCGCGCACGGGTGCCTTCGCACTCGAGCAACTCCAAGCGGTTAATAGTAACAGAACGCGCCTCGCGCTCCACTACCTCTCCTGCACGCGCCAACTTGTAAAGCGGCTGGCCGTCACGCTTGAGCGCCGAGTACATCGGCGGCACCTGGCGGATTTCACCTCGAAAACGCGGGATCGCGGCTTCGATATCGGCGCGACCAACGGTCACCTCGCGGGTCTGCAGCACCTCGCCTTCGGCGTCCGCGGTGCTGGTAGTCTGCCCGAGTTGCATGACGGTTTCGTAGCCCTTGTCGGAATCGAGCAGGTACTGCGAAAACTTGGTGGCCTCACCGAAGCACAGCGGCAAAACACCGGTGGCCAGTGGGTCGAGGCTGCCGGTATGGCCGGCCTTTTCTGCATTGAGCAGCCAACGGACCTTCTGCAACGCTGCATTGGAGGTGAACCCCAAGGGCTTGTCGAGCAGGATGATACCGCTGACGTTACGACGGATACGTTTGACCTGGGCCACCGCTTACTCCTTGGTGTCCAGCTCGTCGGCATCCTTGTGCAGGCGATCTTCGGCCACCGCACGTTCGATCAGTGCCGAGAGGTGAACACCCCGGCTGACACTTTCATCGAAGTGGAAATGCAGTTGTGGAACGCTGCGCAGTTGCATCGCCCGCCCGAGGTGCAGGCGCAGGAAACTGGCGGCACTGTTGAGCGCCTTCAGGGTCTGGGGGACGGCATCGGCGTCATCCTGGCCCATCACGGTGATGAAGACCTTGGCGTGACCGAGATCACGACTGACGTCGACCGCGGTGATGGTCACCAGGCCCACACGTGGATCCTTGACTTCACGGCGGATCAGCTCGGCCAGCTCGCGCTGCATCTGGTCGCCGATGCGTTGGGTACGGCTATATTCTTTTGCCATTTTTGCTACCTGTATCTTAAAGCGGCAAACGCCCGGTCAGGCGGGTGTGCCTGACCGGGCGTTACCTTCAGAGGCCCAGCCAGCCGCCTTGCGACGGGGCCTGGGCCGCGCCCATCCCTTACAGGGTACGGGCAACCTGGACTTTCTCGAAGACTTCGATCTTGTCGCCGACCTTGACGTCGTTGTAGCTCTTGACGCCGATACCGCACTCCATGCCGTTACGCACTTCGGCGGCGTCGTCCTTGAAGCGACGCAGCGATTCCAGCTCGCCTTCGAAGATCACAACGTCCTCGCGCAGTACGCGGATCGGACGGTTGCGGTACACGGTACCTTCGATGACCATACAGCCAGCGATGGCGCCGAACTTCGGCGAACGGAACACATCACGCACTTCGGCGACACCCAGGATGTTCTCGCGAACATCGCTGCCGAGCATGCCGGTCAGTGCTTTCTTGACGTCTTCGATGATGTCGTAGATCACGTTGTAGTAACGCATATCCAGACCTTCCTGCTCGACGATCTTGCGCGCGCCGGCATCGGCACGCACGTTGAAGCCGAACAGTACTGCATTCGAAGCCAGCGCCAGGTTGGCATCGCTCTCGGTGATACCACCGACGCCGCCACCGATGACACGCACCTGAACTTCGTCGTTGCCCAGGCTGCCGAGCGAGCCCTGGAGTGCTTCCAGAGAGCCGCGCACGTCGGTCTTGAGGACGATGTTGAGGGTCTTCTTCTCTTCCTGACCCATGGTCTCGAAGATGTTTTCCAGCTTGCCGGCGTGAGCACGGGCCAGCTTGACCTCGCGGTACTTGCCTTGACGGAACAGGGCGACTTCACGTGCCTTCTTCTCGTCAGCGACCACGGACAGCTCGTCACCGGCTTCCGGAGTACCATCCAGGCCGAGGATCTCGACCGGGATCGACGGGCCGGCTTCCTTCACAGGCTTGCCGTTCTCGTCGAGCATGGCACGTACGCGGCCATAGTTGGAGCCAACCAGAACCATGTCGCCCTGACGCAGCGTACCGTCCTGAACCAGGATGGTAGCGACCGGACCGCGGCCCTTGTCCAGACGCGACTCGACGACAACGCCACGACCAGGTGCGGTCGGGGTGGCGGTCAGCTCGAGAATCTCGGCCTGCAGCAGGACGGCTTCGAGCAGTTCGTCGACACCGGTACCCATCTTCGCCGAAACCTTGACGAACGGAGTGTCACCACCCCAGTCCTCGGAGGTCACGCCTTCGACGGCCAGTTCGTTGCGGATGCGATCGAGGTCAGCACCCGGCTTGTCGATCTTGTTCACCGCGACCACCAGCGGAACACCAGCAGCTTTCGCATGCTGAACGGCCTCACGGGTCTGTGGCATCACGCCGTCGTCCGCCGCCACCACCAGGATGACGATGTCAGTCGCCTTGGCACCGCGGGCACGCATTTGGGTAAACGCAGCGTGGCCCGGAGTATCGAGGAAGGTGACCATGCCGCGGTCGGTTTCCACGTGGTAGGCACCGATGTGCTGGGTGATACCACCAGCTTCGCCAGCGGCGACCTTGGCACGACGGATGTAGTCGAGCAGCGAGGTCTTGCCGTGGTCGACGTGGCCCATGACGGTCACGACCGGTGCGCGGGACTCGACTTCACCTTCGAACTTCAGCGATTCGGCCAGGGAATCTTCCAGGGCGGTATCGCTGACCAGGGTGACCTTGTGGCCCAGCTCTTCGGCGACCAACTGAGCGGTCTCCTGGTCAAGCACCTGGTTGATGGTGACCGGAGTACCCAGCTTGAACATGAACTTGACGACTTCGGCAGCCTTGACCGACATCTGCTGAGCCAGCTCGGAGACGGTGATGGTCTCGCCGATGCTGACATCACGGATGACCGGACCAGTCGGGCTCTGGAAGCCGTGCTGGTTGCGCTTCTTCAGCTTGCTCTTGCCGCCACGGCCACGACGCGCGCCATCGCTCTCTTCGTCAGTGGTGCGCGGTGCAGCGCGCGGAGTCGGAGCTTTTTCCTTCTCCTTGACCTTGACCTTGATCGAAACGCGAGGGGCTTCGCCACGACGTTCGCCACCAGCGCCACGACGGTCGTCGTCACGGGTGCGGTTTTCGTTGCGACGGTTCTCGTCCTTCTTGCGCTCGGCGGCACGTGCGGCGGCGTCATCGGACACCGGGGCATCGGCCACTACAGGCTCGGCAGCAGCCGGAGCCGGCTCGGTACGTGGCGCAGGCGCCGCAACCGGAGCTTCGGCGGCCTGACGGCGAGCCTGCTCTTCGTTACGCTGGCGAGTCTCGGCCTCGACCTTCTCACGCGCAGCGTTCTCAGCGGCACGGCGCTCTTCAGCCTCACGCTTCTGCTCGGCCTGGATCTCTTCCGGGCTGCGCTGCACGAATACTTTCTTCTTGCGTACTTCTACGCTGATGCTCTTGCTACCGGCGACACGCAGGGTGCTGGTGGTCTTGCGCTGCAAGGTAATCTTGCGTGGCTCTTCCGCCTTGCTCTTGTGGCTGCTCTTCAGATGAGTCAGCAGAACCTGCTTCTCATTGTCGGTCACTACCTGACCGGCGTCGGTGTGCGGCAGACCTGCCTCACGCATCTGCTGCAGCAGGCGCTCTACCGGTGCCTCGACCTCTTGGGCCAGTTCTTTCACCGTGACTTGCGTCATGCACTTCTCTCCTCAGGCCGCGCCTAATTACTCGAACCAGTGGGCTCGGGCGGCCATGATCAACTTGCCGGCACGCTCTTCGTCGATGCCGTCGATGTCGAGCAGGTCGTCGATCGACTGCTCGGCCAGGTCTTCGCGGTTAACCACGCCGCGCACCGCCAGTTCCGCCGCCAGGTCCTTGTCCATGCCCTCGAGGGAGAGCAGGTCTTCGGCCGGATGGGCGTCTGCCAGTTTTTCTTCGGTAGCGATGGCTTTGGTCAACAAACGGTCCTTGGCACGAGCACGCAGCTCGTTGACGATTTCCTCGTCGAAGCCATCGATGTTGAGCATTTCTTCCAACGGTACGTAAGCAATTTCTTCGAGGCTGGTGAAGCCTTCGTCGACCAGCACCTGTGCCAGCTCTTCGTCGACTTCCAGTTCCTCGATGAAGTTACGCAGGATGTCACCTGTTTCAGCTTGCTGCTTGGCCTGGATATCCTTCTCGGTCATCACGTTCAGGGTCCAGCCAGTCAGCTGACTGGCCAGGCGAACGTTCTGACCGCCGCGGCCGATAGCCTGCGCCAGGTTGTCCTCGGCAACGGCGATGTCCATTGCGTGGGCATCCTCGTCAACGATGATCGCCGCGACTTCGGCCGGCGACATGGCGTTGATGACGAACTGTGCCGGGTTCTCGTCCCACAGGACGATATCCACACGCTCACCACCCAACTCACCGGAGACTGCCTGGACGCGCGAACCCCGCATGCCGATGCAGGCGCCTTGAGGATCGATACGCTTGTCCTTGGAGCGCACGGCGATCTTGGCGCGCGAACCCGGATCACGGGACGCTGCCATCACCTCGATCAGGCCCTCGGCGATTTCCGGCACTTCGATGCGGAACAGCTCGATCAGCATCTGCGGTGCGGTACGCGACAGGATCAATTGCGGACCACGGTTCTCGGTGCGGATTTCCTTGAGCAGTGCACGCAGGCGCACACCGACGCGGAAAGTCTCACGCGGGATGATGTCTTCGCGAGCCAGCAGCGCCTCGGCATTGTTGCCCAAGTCGACGATGACGTTGTCGCGGGTGACCTTCTTGACGGTACCGGAGATGATCTCGCCGACACGCTCGCGGTAAGCGTCGACCACCTGGGCGCGCTCGGCCTCACGGACCTTCTGCACAATGACCTGCTTCGCGGTCTGGGCGGCGATACGACCGAACTCGATGGACTCGATCTTCTCCTCGATCACGTCGCCGATCTTGGCGTCCGGATGAGAGTCCTTGATCTTGTCCAGCCAGGTTTCGATCGCCGGATCGTCCAGGTCGTTTTCGTCGACCACGGTCCAGCGACGGAAGGTCTCGTAGCTACCGGTGTGGCGGTTGATTTCCACACGCAGATCGACTTCGTCTTCAAAACGTTTTTTGGTTGCAGTAGCCAGGGCCACTTCCAGCGCTTCGAAAATGACGCCGGGTGGTACACCCTTTTCGTTGGATACCGATTCAACAACCAGCAGTACTTCTTTGCTCATCGTACGCCTCGCCTTGCGCAAGCCATTAGGCCCGGAATGTCCGCCGGGCCCGGCACGTCTCAGTCAAAACTGGGAATAATATTGGCCTTGTCGATCGAGTCGATCGGCAGCAGGAATTCGTTGGTCTCCACCTGGATCACCACGTCCTGATCCTCCACACCGCGGAGAAGGCCCTGGAAGTTACGACGACCCTCGAAGGGCGTACGCAGCTTGATCTTCACTTGCTCGCCCGCATGCGAAGCAAACTGTTCCAGTGTGAACAGCGGGCGATCCATGCCTGGAGAGGACACCTCGAGGGTGTATTCACTGCTGATAGGATCTTCCACATCAAGAATGGCGCTGGCCTGACGGCTGACCGCTTCGCAGTCGTCCACCAGGATGCCGTCTTCCTTGTCGATATAGATGCGTAGTACCGAATGCTTACCCTGGGAAACGTATTCGATCCCCCAGCACTGATAGCCCAGACCCTCGACAACCGGGGCCAACAAGGCCTGCAACTGTTCTAGCTTGCTCGACACCTGAACCCCCTCGTGCATGCTGTGCAAATAAAAAATGGGCGAAGCGCCCATCCCTGAAAGCGCCGTTGAACAACGACGCGAAGAACTGTTCAGCTAGCAAAAAGCCCCTGAAAAGGGGCTCCGCTGAAGCTGGTTGCGGGGGCTGGATTTGAACCAACGACCTTCGGGTTATGAGCCCGACGAGCTACCAAGCTGCTCCACCCCGCGACAAAGCTGGGGCGAAAGTATAAGACCGAACCCTGTGCAGGGTCAATCCGACCTCCACCTGCAAGAAAGCCCGCTAAAGCGGGCTCTCATGCTTCAATTGGTACCGAGAAGGGGACTCGAACCCCTACACCCTATGGGCACAACCACCTCAAGGTTGCGTGTCTACCAATTCCACCACCTCGGCAATATTACATCTTGAAACCCGTTACTTCTGCTCTTCGGTAGGAGGAGGGACGTCACCTTTTGGGGCGGCTTCACTCTTCTGTTCCTGGAGCACCGGTACATCATCATTTACTGCCGGCTTTTGCTCTTTAACTTCCAGCACTGCTGGATCTGGCAAACCGGCTTGAGTCAGCTGGTGTGCCTGCTGCTTGGCGAAGTATCCTAACCCAAGTGCAGTCAAAAAGAAAGTGGCAGCAAGTATAGCAGTAAATTTACTCAGGAAGGTAGCAGAACCTTGGCTTCCGAACACAGTGTTTGAAGCACCTGCGCCGAAAGATGCACCTGCTTCCGCACCTTTACCCTGTTGCATCAGAACCAGCGCTACCAGCGCCAGTGCAGCCAACAGATGAAAAACAACTACGACTGTTTCCAGCATATGTTCAGTTTCCTGCGGCGCGACAAATTGCACCGAATTCGTCTGCGTTCAGGGATGCTCCACCAATGAGCCCCCCATCAATATCCGGCATGCCGAACAGTTCGGCCGCATTGGCCGCCTTCACGCTACCGCCGTAGAGAAGTTGCGCATTCGCTGCAACTTCGGCGTCCAGCGCCTTCAGCTGCGCACGGATGGCAGCATGCACATCCTGGGCTTGCTGAGGCGAGGCCGTCAAACCAGTGCCAATGGCCCATACAGGCTCATAGGCAATTACTGCATTGGCAAAAGCCTTGATACCGAATGCATCGATAACACTGCTTAGTTGACGCCCGACAACTTCGAGCGTCTTGCCAGCCTCGCGCTCCTCGAGAGTTTCCCCTACGCAGAGCACCGGCTTCAAACCACTTGCCTGTGCGGCTGCAAACTTGCGATTCAGCACTTCGTCCGTTTCACCAATAATCTGGCGACGCTCCGAATGGCCAATCAACACCAACTTGCAACCGACTTCAGCCAACTGACTAGGTGCAACTTCACCTGTCAGCGCACCCTGTTCGGGCTGTACTGCAGAATTCTGTGCGCCAACGATGATCCCCTTGCCGCTCAACTCATCAATGACTTGATTGATGAACAACGACGGCGGAAACACCGCAACTTCGACACCACTCGGAAGAGCCAGATTACTCAGGCTCAGGCTCAGCTCAGCGACGCTGGCGCGGGTACCGTGCATCTTCCAGTTACCAGCTACCATGGGGCGACGCATGCTCTACCTCGTCGGTCAAAGTGGGCGCAGATCTTACCCAACCAGAATCGCGCTGGCAAGCGTCTTTCAGGCACAAACTTCTGCAACGACCTTGGCCAAGGCTTCGGCATGGCTGCGCACCTGACTTTCGTCGTCGCCCTCGACCATCACTCGCAGCAGCGGCTCGGTCCCGGACTTGCGCAGCAGCACACGGCCACGGCCAGCCATCGCCTCGGTGACCTTGGCACTGGCTTCCTGCACGGCAGGATTTTCCAGCGGATCGGCACTACCGGCGGCATAACGGACATTGATCAGTACCTGCGGGCATTTGCGAATCGCCTGACGGGCCTGGGCAAGGTTTTCACCACGACGCTTGAGCGCCATCAACACCTGCAGTGCAGCAATGATCGCGTCGCCTGTGGTGGTGTGGTTGCAGCACACCACATGGCCGGAATTCTCACCACCGAGCAGCCATTCGCGTTCAAGCAGCTCGGCCATGACATAGCGGTCACCGACCTTGGCGCGTGCGAATGGAATGTCGAGGTCCTTGAGCGCCAGCTCCAGGCCCAGGTTACTCATGAGCGTGCCAACTACCCCGCCCTGCAGCTTGCCTCGCTCCTGCAGGTCGCGGGCAATGATGAACAGCAGCTCGTCACCGTCGACGATCGCTCCCGTATGGTCGACCATCAGTACACGGTCGCCATCGCCATCGAAGGCAATACCCAGATCGGCATGCCCCACCAGCACGGCCGCCTGCAACGACTCGATATGCGTGGAGCCACAGCCCTCGTTGATGTTCAAACCATCAGGCTGGGCATGCAGCACAGTGACATCCGCACCCAATTCGCGGAACACGCTCGGAGCGACCTTGTAGGTGGCACCATGGGCGCAATCGACGACCAACTTGAGGCCGGCGAAATCAGTGCTGCTGGGCACGCTGCTCTTGCAGAACTCGATGTAGCGACCGGCAGCGTCGTTGATGCGAGAAACCTTGCCCAGTTTGCTCGACTCGACCACATTCATCGGCTGATCGAGCAACTCCTCGATCATCAGCTCGACCTCGTCTGGCAGCTTGGTGCCGTTACCCGAGAAGAACTTGATGCCGTTATCATCATGCGGATTGTGCGAAGCACTGATGACGATACCCGCTTCAGCATGGAAGGTACGGGTCAGGTAGGCGATGGCCGGGGTCGGCATCGGCCCGAGGAGCATCACGTCAGCGCCGGCAGCCGAGAGGCCGGCCTCCAGAGCCGACTCGAACATGTAGCCGGAGATACGGGTATCCTTGCCCACCAGAACGCGGCAGTTGCCCTGCTTGCGGAAGGCCATGCCTGCCGCCCAGCCGAGTTTCAGCATGAAGTCGGGAGTAATCGGATATTCGCCAACGCGGCCACGGATACCATCGGTACCAAAGTATTTTCTGCTCATAGGAACTCCAAACGTTCTTATTCGGCGCTCTGTACCGCAGCGATCATACGCACCACATCGACGGTCTCGGCCACATCATGTACGCGCAGGATGCTCGTCCCCATGGTCATGGCCAATGCCGCCAGTGCGAGGCTGCCGTACAGCCGCTCGCCGACCGGACGATCCAGCGCCTGGCCGATCATGCTCTTGCGCGAGACGCCCACCAGCAGCGGCCGTCCCAAGCGATAGAGTGCTTCCATATGCTTGAACAGGCTCAGGTTGTGCGCCAGGTTCTTGGCGAACCCGAAGCCCGGATCAAGAATGATTCGTTCCGCGCCGATGCCGACTGCCGCGCAGGCAGCCATACGCCGCTCCAGATAGCTAGCCACCTCTTGGGTGACGTCGTCATACCGCGGATTGTCCTGCATGTTACCCGGCTCACCGCGCATGTGCATCAGGCATACCGGCAGGCCGGTGTCGGCCGCAGCATCCAGCGCACCATCGCGCTCCAGGGCACGCACATCGTTGATCAGCCCGGCGCCAAGCCGAGCCGTCTCGCGCATTACCGCGGGCGTAGAGGTATCGACGGAGATGATGACATCAAGGCAACTGCTGATCGCCTCGACGATCGGAGCGACCCGCTCCAGCTCCTCGACGGGCGACACTGCGCGAGCGCCGGGACGAGTAGACTCGCCACCTACATCGATAAGCGTGGCACCCGCCGCGACCATGGCCTCGGCATGGCGCAAGGCCTCGTCACGGCGACTGAAGCGACCGCCGTCGGAAAATGAATCAGGGGTGACATTGAGAATACCCATGACATGGGTACGGGACAAATCAAGAACCCGGTTGCCGCAAGGCAACCGGGTCGGGTACTGCTGAGAGGTCATATGAACCCTTAGTGTTGAGCCGCCGGACCACCGATCGGCGACTCTGGACGATCGCCCTGGGACGCCTGGTTGCCGGAGGTACCGGCATCGTTGTCCCAGTCGCGCGGCTCGCGCGGTGTACGACCTGCCATGATGTCGTCGATCTGGTCGGCATCGATGGTTTCGTACTTCATCAGGGCCTCGGCCATCGCGTCAAGCTTGTCGCGGTTGTCGGTGAGGATCTGCTTGGCGGTGGCATAGCACTGATCGATGATGCTGCGCACTTCGGAATCGATCAACTTGGCGGTCTCGCCGGAGACGCTGGCGTGCTGGCTGCCAGCACTGCGGCCAAGGAACACCTCGCCCTCTTCTTCGGCGTACATCAACGGACCGAGCTTCTCGGACAGGCCCCACTTGGTGACCATGTTCCGGGCGATCTGGCTGGCACGCATGATGTCGTTGGACGCACCCGTGGTGACGCCATCGAAGCCCAGGGTCATCTCCTCGGCAATACGGCCGCCGTACAGCGAACAGATCTGGCTGATCAGCGCACGCTTGGAGAGGCTGTAGCGATCTTCCTCGGGCAGGAACATGGTCACACCGAGCGCACGACCGCGCGGAATGATCGAGACCTTGTACACCGGGTCATGCTCAGGCACCACACGACCAACGATGGCGTGACCGGCTTCGTGATAAGCCGTGTTCTGCTTCTCTTTCTCGGACATGACCATGGTCTTGCGCTCGGCACCCATCATGATCTTGTCCTTGGCCAGCTCGAACTCCTTCATCTCTACCAAGCGCTTGCTGGAGCGAGCGGCGAACAGCGACGCCTCGTTGACCAGATTGGCGAGATCGGCACCGGAGAAGCCGGGAGTACCACGGGCAATGACGGCGGCGTTGACGTTCTCGCCGACCGGCACCTTGCGCATGTGCACCTTGAGAATCTGCTCGCGACCACGGATATCCGGCAGGCCCACCACCACCTGGCGGTCGAAGCGACCAGGACGCAGCAGCGCCGGGTCGAGCACATCAGGTCGGTTGGTCGCAGCGATGACGATGATGCCATCGTTCATCTCGAAGCCATCCATCTCGACCAGCAACTGGTTCAGTGTCTGCTCGCGCTCGTCGTGACCGCCACCCATGCCGGCGCCACGGTGGCGACCGACAGCGTCGATCTCGTCGATGAAGATGATGCACGGCGCGTGTTTCTTCGCCTGCTCGAACATGTCACGAACACGGCTGGCACCAACACCGACGAACATTTCGACGAAATCGGAACCGGAAATGGTGAAGAACGGCACTTTCGCCTCACCGGCAATGGCCTTGGCCAGCAAGGTCTTACCGGTACCGGGCGGGCCGACCATCAGCACGCCACGCGGGATACGACCGCCCAGGCGCTGGAATTTGCCTGGATCACGCAGGAACTCGACCAGCTCGCCAACTTCTTCCTTGGCTTCGTCGCAACCCGCGACATCGGCCAGGGTGGTTTTCACCTGGTCTTCGGAGAGCAGGCGCGCCTTGCTCTTGCCGAAGCTCATCGGCCCGCCC
>NZ_JAYFUI010000038.1:14565-28334 GCF_034961125.1 Pseudomonas machongensis
CGGCTGGCACCAACACCGACGAACATTTCGACGAAATCGGAACCGGAAATGGTGAAGAACGGCACTTTCGCCTCACCGGCAATGGCCTTGGCCAGCAAGGTCTTACCGGTACCGGGCGGGCCGACCATCAGCACGCCACGCGGGATACGACCGCCCAGGCGCTGGACTTTGCCTGGATCACGCAGGAACTCGACCAGCTCGCCAACTTCTTCCTTGGCTTCGTCGCAACCCGCGACATCGGCCAGGGTGGTTTTCACCTGGTCTTCGGAGAGCAGGCGCGCCTTGCTCTTGCCGAAGCTCATCGGCCCGCCCTTGCCGCCCGCACCGCCTTGCATCTGGCGCATGAAGAACATGAACACGGCGATGATCACGAGGATCGGGAAGCTGGCGACCAGCAGCTGGGTCCAGATGCTCTGCTGTTCAGGTTGCTTGCCTTCGATCACGACATGATTGTCGACCAGGTCGCCGATCAGGCCGTTGTCGGCAATGGCCGGACGAACGGTCTTGAAGTTGTCGCCATCGGTACGCTTGCCGGTGATGACGGCGCCGTCGACGGTCACACGCTCGACCTTACCGTCCTTGACCTGCTGGATGAAGTCGGAATAGTTGAGGGTCTGCGGCTCGTTAGGGCTGGAGAAGTTGTTCATCACCGTCACGAGGACAGCCGCGATGATCAACCACAGGATCAGATTCTTTGCCATGTCGTTCAATTAGCTACCCTCTGAGGTCGGCGCACGACGCAGCCGTGCCTCGCATGATATTCACCGCCCTAACTTACTACATTACCTGCGCATCCGCAGGCACCGTCTGTAACCCTTTGTGAAACCTAGACTACACGAAGTTCGGACGATCCTGAGGCCGCGGCCGATTGGAAATAACTATCGGCCAGCCCGCAAGAGCCCGCTCACTCGCCCTTGTACCCCCTGGCCAGCAAGTACTGTTCACGGGACCGATCCCGAGAGGACGACGGCTTGCGCATCTGCACCTTGTCGAACTTGCTGCGCACGTCCTTGAGGTACACATCGAAGCCTTCTCCCTGGAAAATCTTGATCAGGAAGTCACCACCGGGCTTGAGCACACGGGTTGCCAGATCCAGGGCGAGTTCGCAAAGGAACATGGCTCGCGGCATGTCCACAGCGGGCGTACCACTCATATTGGGGGCCATATCGGAAATCACAAGGTCCACATGCGAATCGCCGACCGCCTGGAGAATCTGCTCGAGTACCGAATCCTGGGTGAAATCGCCCTGGATGAAGGTCACGTCAGGGATCGAGTCCATTTCCAGGATGTCGGAGGCAATCAGACGTCCTTGACCACCAATCAGACGACTGGTCACCTGCGACCACCCCCCCGGTGCAGCGCCAAGATCGATAACGCTCATGCCGGGACGAATGAGGCGATCCTTTTCCTGGATCTCCAGCAGTTTGTAGCTCGCACGCGAGCGGTAGCCGTCCTTCTGCGCCTGCTTGACAAAAGGATCGTTGAAATGCTCTCTCAGCCAGTTATGGCTGCTTTTGGAACGCTGCGCCACGGGGCACCTCGATGATTAGCGTCGTGATTGACTGGGCGGAGCCAGTGGCCCTCGGGTAAAATGGCCACCAATTTTACAGAATCAGACGAAAAGGGTCAGATTATGCCGCTCAATAACGAGCAGAAGAAACAGTACAAGTCTATTGGTCACGACCTGAAACCGGTCCTGATCGTTGCCGGTAACGGCCTGAATGAAGGTGTGATCGCCGAACTGGAGCGTGCGCTGGCCGATCACGAGCTGATCAAGGTCGAAATTCGCTCGGAAGATCGCGAAGAGCGCGCCGCCGCTATTGCCGAACTGTGCAAGGCAGGCCGTGCCGAGCTGGTACAGACCATTGGCAAGAAGGCACTGATCTATCGCAAGAACCCACAGCCGAACAAGCAGCTGTCCAACATCCACCGCTACAAGTAAAGGTGGCGCCGGTCAGTGGCGCGCCTTGCGCACCCTGACCGGGACCGGCTGGGCCACCAGCACGATGCCAGAAAAGCCCAGCACCAGGAAACAGAACATCTGCCAGCGCTCCCCTACGGAAATCCCGTAGCGCAGCGTGTAGTAGCCGACACAGGCACCAAAGCCGAGCAACAGCATCTGGCCGCGGAACTGCCGCCACCAGGCCGCCAGGCCATCCACCCTCGCCAGCACTGCCAACTGGGTCAACAGCCCGAGCAGCGCCACGCCGATCAACCAGCGATCGATCTGCCCGGCGATGTCCTGCACCAGTAATGGCGCAAGGCCGCTGACCTTCAGCGCCGGCACCAGCCCCACATGAAACACCCACAGGCCACCGACCCAGAATACCTGGGCCAGTTGCCAGAGGATGCCCTCGAGGGACGGCGCGCGCTGGCGCCGATCAGATGTGCTTGACTTCGACAATCTCGTACTCGACGGTGCCGCTCGGCGTCTTGACCACGACCGTATCACCCTCTTCCTTGCCAATGATGGCACGGGCGATAGGCGCGCTCGCCGAGAGCTTGCCTTTCTTGATGTCCGCTTCATCCTCGCCAACGATCTGGTAGGTCACCTGATCGCCGGTCTCGGTATTCTCCAGGTCCACGGTGGTCCCGAAAATCACCTTGCCGGTATGGGCGATGGTGGTGACATCGATCACCACCGAGTTCTGCAGACGGCCTTCGATGTCGCGGATACGCGCCTCGACCATGCCCTGCTCCTCACGGGCGGCGTGGTACTCGGCATTTTCCTTGAGATCGCCGAGCTCACGAGCCTCGCCGATCGCCTGGCTCAGACGTGGACGTTCGGTCTTGCTCAGGAACAAAAGCTCTTCTTCCAGGGCGCGAGCGCCCTGGACGGTCATCGGGTACTTGGTAATGCTCATGCTTTGAGTCCTGCATGCAGATCCTGCAGGCGACGAACGGTCTTCTCGGGACCGAATTTCAGCGCCTCGCAGATGGCTTCACCTGCCGCAATGGTGGTCGTGCAGTAGATCTTGTGCTGCAGCGCATTGCGACGAATCGAGTAGGAATCGGCGATCGATTGGCGGCCTTCGGTGGTGTTGATGATCAGCGACACTTCGTCGTTCTTGATCATGTCGACCACGTGCGGACGACCTTCGGTCACCTTGTTCACACGGCGCACTTTCAGGCCAGCCGCTTCGATAACCTTGGCGGTGCCGGCAGTAGCAACCACTTCGAAGCCCAGGGCGATCAGGTCGCGGGCAACGCCAGCCACTTGTGGCTTGTCGTCGTCACGCACGCTGATGAACGCGGTACCGCCGGTCGGCAGCACTTCGCTGGCACCCATCTGGGCCTTGGCGAAGGCTTCACCGAAGCTGTCACCGACACCCATGACTTCACCGGTCGATTTCATCTCAGGGCCGAGGATCGGGTCAACCCCTGGGAACTTGGCGAACGGGAAGACGGCTTCCTTGACGCTGTAGAAGTTCGGGATGATTTCCTGGGTGAAGCCCAGCTCCTTGAGGGTTTTACCAGCCATGACGCGGGCCGCGATCATCGCCAGCGAGGTGCCGATGCACTTGGACACGAACGGTACGGTACGCGAGGCGCGCGGGTTGACTTCGATCACGTAGATCTTGTCGCCCTGCAGGGCCAGCTGCACGTTCATCAGGCCGACAACGCCCAGTTCCAGGGCCATTTTCTTGACCTGTTCGCGGACTTCGTCCTGTACTTGCTGGCTCAGCGAGTAAGGTGGCAGCGAGCACGCCGAGTCACCGGAGTGAACGCCAGCCTGTTCGATGTGCTGCATGATCGCGCCGATCACCACGTCGGTGCCGTCGCAGACAGCGTCCACGTCCATCTCGATGGCGCAGTTGAGGAAGTGGTCGAGCAGGACCGGGCTGTCGTTGGACACCTGGACCGCTTCGCGCAGGTAGCGCTTGAGCTCGTCCAGCTCGTAGACGATCTCCATGGCGCGACCGCCCAGGACGTACGACGGACGCACGACCAGCGGGTAGCCGATGCCACCAGCAGCGTTGATGGCTTCTTCTTCGCTGCGCACGGTGGCGTTTGGCGGCTGCAGCAGGTTCAGGCGCTGCACCATCTGCTGGAAGCGCTCGCGGTCTTCGGCGCGGTCGATGGCGTCCGGGCTGGTACCGATGATCGGCACTCCGGCTTCTTCCAGGGCACGGGCCAGTTTCAGCGGGGTCTGGCCGCCGTAATGGACGATCACGCCCTTCGGCTTCTCGACGCGGCAGACTTCCAGCACGTCTTCCAGGGTCAGCGGCTCGAAGTACAGGCGATCGGAGGTGTCGTAGTCGGTGGAGACGGTTTCCGGGTTGCAGTTGACCATGATGGTCTCGTAACCGTCTTCACGCAGGGCAAGGGCTGCGTGTACGCAGCAGTAGTCGAACTCGATACCTTGGCCGATACGGTTCGGGCCACCACCCAGGATCATGATCTTGTCGCGGGTCGACGGGTTGGCCTCGCACTCTTCCTCGTAGGTGGAGTACAGGTAGGCGGTGTCGGTGGCGAACTCGGCCGCGCAGGTGTCGACGCGCTTGTAGACCGGGAACACTTCCAGCTTGTGACGGTGACGACGCAGGTTCTTGTCAGTGATGCCGAGCAGCTTGGCCAGGCGCTGATCCGAGAAGCCCTTGCGCTTGAGGCGCAGCATGTAGTCCTTGTCGATGGCCGACAGGGCCAGGGTCTTGACCTTCTCTTCTTCCTTGATCAGATCTTCCATCTGCACCAGGAACCACAGGTCGATACCGGTCAGTTCGAAGATTGCTTCGATCGTCATGCCCGAGCGGATGGCGTCAGCCACGTACCAGATGCGCTCGGCGCCCGGTACGGTCAGTTCGCGTTTGAGGATGCTGGAGGCATCGGCGCTGGCCAGGTCGACTTTCGGGTCCAGGCCGCAGGCGCCAACTTCCAGGCCGCGCAGGGCTTTCTGCAGGGACTCCTGGAAGGTACGGCCAATGGCCATGACTTCACCGACCGACTTCATCTGGGTGGTCAGGCGGGCGTCGGCTTTCGGGAATTTCTCGAAGGCGAAGCGTGGCAGTTTGGTAACGACGTAGTCGATGGACGGCTCGAAGGACGCCGGAGTACGACCACCGGTGATGTCATTCTGCAGTTCGTCAAGGGTGTAGCCGATGGCCAGCTTGGCGGCGATCTTGGCGATCGGGAAGCCAGTCGCTTTCGAAGCCAGGGCGGACGAGCGCGAAACCCGCGGGTTCATCTCGATCACGACCATGCGACCGGTGTTCGGGCAGATACCGAACTGCACGTTGGAACCGCCGGTTTCGACGCCGATCTCACGCAGCACCGCCAGCGAGGCGTTGCGCATGATCTGGTATTCCTTGTCGGTCAGGGTCTGTGCAGGAGCAACGGTGATGGAGTCACCGGTGTGCACGCCCATCGGGTCGAAGTTCTCGATGGAGCAGACGATGATGCAGTTGTCCTTCTTGTCGCGGACCACCTCCATCTCGTATTCCTTCCAGCCGATCAGCGATTCGTCGATCAGCAGTTCCTTGGTCGGCGACAGGTCCAGGCCACGGGTGCAGATTTCTTCGAATTCTTCACGGTTGTAGGCGATGCCGCCACCGGTGCCACCCATGGTGAACGAAGGACGGATGATGCACGGGAAGCCCAGTTTCTCGAGAACCGCGTAGGCCTCTTCCATGCTGTGGGCGATACCGGAGCGCGGGCACTCCAGGCCGATGTCCTTCATCGCCTTGTCGAAGCGCGAACGGTCTTCGGCCTTGTCGATGGTGTCGGCGTTGGCACCGATCATCTCTACACCGAACTTTTCCAGAACGCCGTGGCGCTCCAGGTCCAGGGCACAGTTCAGTGCCGTCTGGCCGCCCATGGTTGGCAGCACCGCGTCAGGGCGCTCCTTTTCGATGATCTTGGCCACCGATTGCCACTTGATCGGCTCGATGTAGGTGGCGTCGGCCATGGCCGGATCGGTCATGATGGTAGCCGGGTTGGAGTTCACCAGGATGACGCGGAAACCTTCCTCGCGCAGGGCTTTACAGGCCTGGGCGCCGGAATAGTCGAATTCGCAGGCCTGGCCGATCACGATCGGGCCAGCGCCGAGAATCAGGATGCTTTTGATATCTGTACGTTTTGGCATGGTTGTCACTCAAATCCGCGGGTCAGTCGGCAAGCCGTCTTGAACAATCTGGGTCAGGCGCTTCCGGACGCGGCGCGTGCCGGTCCGGGGCCTTGATGCAGGATGCTCAGCGGCGCTTGGCCATGGCATCGATGAAACGATCGAACAGTGGCGCGACATCGGTCGGGCCTGGGCTCGCTTCAGGGTGGCCCTGGAAGCTGAACGCGCTCTTGTCGGTACGCTCGATACCCTGCAGGGTGCCGTCGAACAGCGACTTGTGGATGGCGCGCACATTGCCCGGCAGGGTGGCTTCGTCGACGGCGAAACCGTGGTTCTGGCTGGTGATCATGACCACACCGGTATCCAGGTCCTGGACCGGGTGGTTGGCACCGTGGTGGCCGTGCCCCATCTTGACGGTCTTGGCACCGGAGGCCAGGGCCAGCAACTGGTGGCCGAGGCAGATGCCGAACACCGGAGTCTCGGTCTCGAGAATCTCTTTGATCGCCTGGATCGCGTAGTCGCACGGCTCGGGATCGCCAGGGCCGTTGGACAGGAACACGCCGTCAGGGTTGAGGGCCAGCACTTCGCTTGCCGGCGTCTGGGCAGGTACCACGGTCACGCGGCAGCCGCGAGCAACCAGCATGCGCAGGATGTTCAGCTTGACGCCGTAGTCGTAAGCAACGACATGATACGGCAGCTCGGACGCTTCGAGGGTCGGGTGGCTGTCGGTCTTCAGCTCCCAGACGCTGGAACGCCACTCGTAGCGCTCCTTGGTGCTGACCACTTTGGCCAAATCCATGCCCTTGAGGCCAGGGAAGGCACGTGCAGCCGCGATGGCGGCCTCTTCGCTGATATCGTCACCGGCCAGAATGCAGCCGTTCTGTGCGCCTTTCTCACGCAAAATGCGGGTCAGGCGACGGGTATCGATACCGGCGATGGCCACGACATTGTTGGCCTTGAGGTAGTCCGGCAGGGACTGGGTGTTACGCCAGTTGCTGGCCAGCAGCGGCAGGTCGCGAATCACCAGGCCCGCGGACCAGACGCGATCGGACTCGGCGTCTTCAGCGGTGGTGCCGGTATTGCCGATGTGCGGGTAAGTCAGGGTAACGATTTGCTGGGCGTAGGAAGGGTCTGTAAGGATTTCCTGGTAGCCGGTCATAGCGGTGTTGAACACCACCTCACCAACGGTTTGCCCGTCGGCCCCAATGGCCTCACCGCGAAAAATGCTGCCATCAGCAAGGGCGAGTATGGCTGGCTTTGTCAAGAAGACCTCCCGTAAATGACGCATGAAGGGGCGATCGCAGGTTGCAAAAAAGCGGAGTGCCGTATGGATACGTCACCCCGCTTTTATGTGCTGAATTCAATTCTCTGCGCGCTTTTAGTGGATACACTAAAGCTGTAGTTTACAGAAAAGTGAGGTTTCGGTCTACCGCATATGTGCCTCTAAAACACATGATTGCGACAGAACGACGTCGGCAGTGACGGCTCAATGCAGTTCGAGCACATCCTGCATGTCGTACAGCCCAGGCTCGCGCCCATCGAGCCACAGCGACGCGCGCACGGCCCCCTTGGCAAAGGTCATGCGGCTCGAGGCCTTGTGGGTGATCTCGACACGCTCACCCTCTGCCGCGAACAGCACGGTGTGATCGCCGACCACATCCCCGGCACGCACGGTGGCAAAACCGATGGTCTCGCGCTTGCGCGCGCCGGTCTGGCCTTCACGACCATAGACAGCCACTTCCTGCAGATCGCGCCCCAACGCCTGGGCAACCACCTCTCCCATGCGCAGCGCAGTACCCGACGGCGCGTCGACCTTGTGCCGGTGGTGAGCCTCGATGATCTCGATGTCCACCTCGTCACCCAGCACCCGCGCAGCAGTATCGAGCAACTTCAGGCACAGATTGACGCCAATGCTGAAGTTGGCAGCGAAGACGATCGGAATCTCCTTGCCCGCCTCCGCCAGCAGGGCCTTTTCGTCCTGCGAAAAACCGGTGGTACCGATGACCATGGCCTTGCCTGCCTTGCGGCAGAACGCCAGGTTCTTCAGGGTCACCGAGGGGTGAGTGAAGTCGATGAGCACATCGAACTCGTCGGCGACCTTGGTCAGATCATCGGAAATCGGTACGCCGATACGGCCCAACGCCGCGAGCTCGCCGGCGTCAGCCCCCACCAGGGTGCTGTCCGGGCGATCGATCGCTGCCGTCAGGCCCGCCTGGGGAGCCTGCTGCTGCACGGCTTCGATGAGGATCTTGCCCATCCGCCCTGCCGCACCCATCACTGCAATACGTCGCATAGCCTGTTCCTTGTCAGAGATCGCCGAAGAAGCGCTTCATACCCTCGAACCAACCACTGGCCTTGGGCGAATGGGAGCTGTCGCCATCGAGCGAATCACGCAGTTCTTCAAGCAGCTCGCGCTGGCGGCGACTCAGGTTGACCGGTGTCTCGACCGCGACGCGGCACAACAGGTCGCCCGCCGCACCACCACGCACCGGCGCCACGCCCTTGCCGCGCAGGCGGAACTGCTTGCCGGTCTGGGTGCCTTCCGGGATCTTCAGCTTGACCCGGCCGTCCAGCGTCGGCACTTCCAGCTCGCCACCGAGCGCCGCATCGGTGTAGCTGATCGGCACTTCGCAATACAGGTGCTTGCCATCGCGCTGGAAGATCGAGTGCTCACGGACACTGATGACCACATACAGGTCGCCGGTCGGGCCACCATGCGCCCCGGCCTCGCCCTCGCCAGACAGGCGGATGCGATCACCCGTATCGACACCCGCCGGCACCTTGACCGACAGGGTCTTGTATTCCTCGACACGGCCTTCGCCGTGGCAGGAGTTGCACGGGTCGGTGATGATCTTGCCCGAGCCATGGCAACGCGGGCAGGTCTGCTGCACCGAGAAGAACCCTTGCTGCATGCGCACCTGACCGATACCGCCGCAAGTCGGGCAGGTCGACGGCGTCGAGCCCTTCTTGGCGCCGGTACCATCGCACGGCGCGCAGTTGACCAGCGTCGGCACACGGATATTGACCGTGGTGCCACGCACCGCTTCTTCCAGGTTCAGCTCGAGGGTGTAGCGCAGGTCACTGCCGCGCTGGGCGCCGCCACGACCACCGCCCCGGCCACCGCCGAAGAAGTCGCTGAAGACGTCGCCGAAGATATCGGAGAAGTTGGCGCCGCCGAAGCCGGCACCACCGCCACCCATGCTCGGGTCGACACCGGCATGGCCGTACTGATCGTAGGCGGCGCGCTTGCTGGCGTCGGAGAGCACTTCATAGGCCTCGTTGGCCTCCTTGAATTTCTCTTCCGACTCTTTGTCGCCCGGGTTGCGGTCTGGGTGAAACTTCATCGCCAGGCGGCGATAGGCCTTCTTGAGGTCACCTTCGCTGGCGCCGCGCTCGACACCCAGGACCTCATAAAAATCACGCTTTGCCATAGGTCATTTGCACTCTTGAGGGCTTTCGGCATCTGTGCACCGTGCCGTCAGCACCTGCCGCAACACGCCTGATGCGCCCTGACAGATGCTGGAAATATTTCCCGTGTTCCAGACACGCCAACGCGGGAGCAAGCCCCCGCGCGGCGACATCCTACCAGTTCACCGACCAATGGCGATGAACTGGCCGACAACATGCAAGCATTACTGCTTGTTGTTGTCTTTCACTTCCTCGAACTCGGCGTCAACCACGTCATCGTGCTTGGCTTCCGGCTCGGCCTGCTGGGCGCCGCCTTGAGGCTGCTGAGCCTGTTGCTCGGCATACATCTTCTGGGCAACTGGCGCGGAGACTTTGGACAGCTCCTCGACCTTGGCGTCGATGGCGGCCTTGTCGTCGCCCTTGACGGCGGCTTCCAGGGCAACCACGGCAGCTTCGATCGCAGCCTTTTCCTCGGCAGTAGCCTTGTCACCGGCGTCGACGACCATCTTGCGGGTCGAGTGAACCAGCGCATCACCCTGGTTGCGGGCAGCGGCCAGCTCTTCGAACTTGCGGTCTTCCTCGGCGTTGGCCTCGGCGTCACGCACCATACGCTCGATCTCTTCGTCCGACAGGCCGGAGTTGGCCTTGATCACGATCGACTGAGCCTTGCCGGTGGCCTTGTCTTTCGCGCCGACGTGCAGGATGCCGTTGGCGTCGATGTCGAAGGTCACTTCGATCTGTGGGACGCCACGCGGAGCTGGCGGGATGTCCGACAGGTCGAACTTGCCCAGCGACTTGTTCTGCGCGGCCTGCTTGCGCTCGCCCTGCAGGACGTGGATGGTCACTGCACCCTGGTTGTCGTCGGCAGTCGAGAACACCTGCGACTTCTTGGTCGGGATGGTGGTGTTCTTCTCGATCAGCGCGGTCATCACGCCACCCATGGTTTCGATACCCAAGGTCAGCGGGCTGACGTCGAGCAGCAGGACGTCCTTCACGTCACCGGCCAGTACGGCGCCCTGGATGGCAGCACCCATGGCAACGGCTTCGTCCGGGTTGACGTCCTTGCGCGCTTCCTTGCCGAAGAAATCGGCGACCGCTTTCTGTACCAGCGGCATACGGGTCTGGCCACCGACCAGGATCACGTCGTCGATCTTGCTCGCATCGATACCGGCATCTTTCAGGGCGATGCGGCAAGGCTCGATAGTACGGCTGACCAGGTCTTCGACCAGCGACTCCAGCTTGGCGCGGGAGATCTTCACGTTCAGGTGCTTCGGACCGGTTGCATCAGCAGTGATGTACGGCAGGTTGACGTCGGTCGACTGGGCGGAAGACAGCTCGATCTTGGCCTTTTCAGCGGCTTCTTTCAGACGCTGCAGCGCCAGCGGATCGTTCTTCAGGTCCATGCCGGACTCTTTCTTGAACTCGTCGACGAGGTAGTCGATCAGGCGCATGTCGAAGTCTTCGCCACCCAGGAAGGTGTCACCGTTGGTGGCCAGTACTTCGAACTGATGCTCACCGTCGACTTCGGCGATTTCGATGACCGACACGTCGAAGGTACCACCACCCAGGTCATAGACGATGACGGTGTGGTCGCCCTTGGCCTTGTCCATGCCATAGGCCAGTGCAGCAGCGGTCGGTTCGTTGATGATGCGCTTGACGTCCAGACCGGCGATGCGACCGGCATCCTTGGTAGCCTGGCGCTGGCTGTCGTTGAAGTAGGCCGGAACGGTGATGACCGCTTCGGTGACAGGCTCGCCGAGGTAGTCTTCGGCGGTCTTCTTCATTTTCTTCAGGACTTCGGCGCTGATCTGCGGCGGAGCCATTTCCTTGCCAGCAGCCTCGACCCAGGCGTCACCGTTGCCGGCCTTGACGATCTTGTACGGCACCAGCTTGATGTCTTTCTGCACGACGTCTTCTTCGAAGCGGCGGCCGATCAGGCGCTTCACTGCGAACAGGGTGTTGTGCGGGTTGGTGACGGCCTGGCGCTTGGCCGACTGGCCAACCAGGATTTCGCCGTCGTTGGCGTAGGCCACGATCGAAGGGGTGGTACGCGCACCTTCGGCGTTCTCGATGACCTTGACGTTACCGTTTTCCAGAATGGAGACGCACGAGTTGGTCGTCCCCAGGTCGATACCGATGATTTTGCCCATGTTAACTCTCCCGAAACTTGAATTTGGTAGCAGCGACTACTTTGGCCAACTGCGGTAATACTTGAAGGCTTGACACCTAGATGGGGATGCCCCGGTGGATTTCAAGCCTTTTCATCGATGGAAGGCTGGGGCGCTGCCGGCGCCTTGCTGACCACCACCATGGCGGGGCGCAGCAGACGACCGTTGAGCAGATAACCCTTCTGGAACACGTTGAGCACGCTGTTCGGCTCTACCTCGGCGTTTTCCTGCATGGCCATGGCCTGGTGATGCTCAGGGTTGAATGGCTGGCCATGAGGATCGACGGCTTCGAGGTTGTAGCGCTTGAGCGTGTCCTGGAACATCTTCAGGGTCAGCTCGACACCTTCGCGGATCTGCTTGACGTTTTCGTCATCGGCGCTGGAGTGGGTCAGGGCCAGCTCCAGGCTGTCGATCACCGGCAGCAGGTCGCCAGCGAATTTCTCCAAGGCGAACTTGTGAGCCTTCTCGACATCCTGCTCGGCACGACGGCGGATGTTCTGCAGGTCTGCCGCCACACGCAGCGACTGGTCCTTGGCGGCGGCCAACTGCTCCTCGAGCACCTGGACGCGGGCACCGAGGTCTTCGGATCCGGCTTCTTCGGCGTTAAGGTTTTGTTCATCCAGCTGTTCGTCAGCCATCGGTGCTCTCCTCCGCAATTTCTGGTTACAGGTCATGCCTGCCTTGTCTGCCGGTTATATGGGGTCGGAAAAATCAGGTTCAAGGGGCAAGCGGCATTTCCACATTCAACAGGCGGGCATTGGCAGACGCGAAAAAAGTACTGTATAAATAACCAGACACGACCTTCGGGAGCGGCCCTCATGCTGGTGCACCTGTCCATTCACAACTACGCCATCGTCGAGCACCTCGACCTTGAACTCGCCCGCGGGATGTCGGTGATCACCGGCGAAACGGGGGCCGGCAAGTCGATCATGCTGGACGCGCTCGGCCTGGCGCTGGGCGATCGTGCCGACAGCGGCGTGGTGCGCCCGGGCGCCGACAAGGCCGACCTGCTTGCCACCTTCGACCTGATCGACATCCCCGAAGCCCGCACCTGGCTCGCAGAGCGCGACCTCGACAACGACGGCCCATGTATCCTGCGCCGAGTGATCACCGCCGAAGGCCGCAGCCGCGGCTACATCAACGGCACCCCTTGCCCGCTCGGCGACCTCAAGGCACTCGGCGAGTTGCTGATCGACATCCACAGCCAGCACGAACACCAGTCGCTCCTCAAGACCGACACGCATCGTCGCCTGGTCGACGAGTACGCCGGCGCCGCCGACCTCGCCCGCCAGGTGCAATTGGCGGCCCAGCGCTGGCGCCAGACCCGCCTGGAGCTGGAGCGTCTGTCCAACTCCGGCGACGAGCAACGCGCCCGTCATCAGCTACTGAGCTACCAGCTCGAAGAGCTCGACAACCTGGGCCTGGGCGAAAACGAGCTGGAACAGCTTGAGCACGAGCACAAGAACCTGACCAATGCCGAAGCCCTGTTCGGCATCTGCCGACAGGTCATCGATCAATGCAGCGAAAGCGACTCCGGCAACGTGCTCAGCGCCCTGACGGTCAGCCTCAATCGCCTGACCGCCGTGAACAACGCCCCCAAGGCATTGGGCGAGGCCGTCAATCTGATCGCCAGTGCGCAGATCCAGATCGAGGAAGCGGTTGGCGAGCTCAACCGCTTCCTCGACAACTTCGACGCCGACCCTCTGCGCCTGCAGGCGCTGGAAGAGCGGCTCGACACCCTTTATACGCTCGCTCGCAAGCACCGCGTGCACCCGAGCGAGCTGCCACACCTGCAACAGCGCCTCATGGAGGAGCTCGAAGGGCTCAACGCCAGCGATGAATCCATCGAGCGCCTGGGCGGCGAACTGGCCGCCTATGCACAGCACTATAAAGAGAAGGCCGTCGAGCTCAGCAACCTGCGCCGCCAGGCCGCAGCGCAGCTGGCGGTGGCGGTCGAGCAGGAGATCCAGCGCCTGGGCATGCCTGGCGGGCGCTTCTGCATCGAGCTGTCGCCCAACGAGAGCGATGAGCTTTCGCCCCACGGGCTGGAGCAGGTCGAGCTGCTGGTCAGCGCCAACCCCGGCCAGCCGCTCAAGGGCCTGGCCAAGGTGGCGTCGGGAGGCGAGCTGTCA
>NZ_JAYFUI010000039.1:0-5115 GCF_034961125.1 Pseudomonas machongensis
AACCTCGCCCCGGGTTATTACGCGATCCTACTCGACCCGGTACCGGGTATTGCCCAGGTCATCAACGCCGACGACTGGATGACTGCACCGGGTGCGGATCCTGAGCCAGACGACCAGTTGCGCCTTCGCGTCCGTAACCAATTCAGCGCGGTGAACCAGTGGCATACCGACGCCGTGTATCGCGCCATGATCGCCGCGTTCCCGGGCGTGCGGCCCGATGGGATCTACTTCGAACACGGCGCGCCACGCGGTCCTGGTAGCGCGAACGCCTACGTGCTGTTCGACGCCGGCGTGCCGGCGGAATCATTCCTGGAGCAGATCAACGCCCACATCCGCGACGGCGGGAACCATGGTCATGGTGACGACCTGGTCGTGTTCGTCATGCCGGAAACCCCGCATGCCATCAGCGTGACCGTGTGGCCCCGGCCAAACCTTACCGCCCCGCAGACCCAAGCCCTGCAGGACAACATCGCGCTATTCATCCGCGCCGCGTTCCGCGAGAGCACGGCCAGCGACTACCGCCCGACCCTGACCTACCCTCAGTCGCGCTTTTCACTGAGCCGCCTCGGGGAGGAGCTGCACCAGGTGTTTCCCGAAATCGAGTCGCTGCGCTTCGCCGGCGAAGACATCGTGTCGCAGCTGGATATCCCCCGCATCTCTAGCCTGCAGGTGACGTTCGCATGATCCGCATGAAACTGCCGTTCTGGCTCGGCGGTGCCGAGCTGGCCAAGCTCACCGCAGCGGCGCAGTCCTGGTGGGAAAAGGTGAAGGGCTGGGTCCAGTGGCCGCTCCTGCAGGCCGACGCCGAGACCTGCCACCTGACCATCCTGGATCTGATGGCCTGGCAGCGGGACATCACCCGCTTCAGCAACGAGCCCGAGCGCCTGTATCGCCTGCGCGTGAAGTTCGCCTTCATCAACGCGGTGGACGCGGGCAGCACGGCAGGCCTCAAGCGCATCTTGCGCCGCCTGGGCGTGGGCTACATCGAGATCAATGAGCGCATGCCCGATCGGGACTGGGACGTGGTGCTCCTGCGCCTTTCTGACTCGCAGCTGTCGGAAAACCCCGAGCTGTTGCGCGTCCTGGTGCAGCAGTACGGGCGCACGTGCCGCCGCTATGACTTCGTGTCGATCACCCCTGTGACGCTGCGCGTGCTCGCAGCCGACTTCAACGACGACCAGCAGACGCTGGTCGCCAGCCTGTAGGAGCCCGCCGTGGCCAGAATCACCCTCGCCGGCGAAAGCCTGATTGCCCAGAAGCAGGGGGCAAAGGAAGTCCTGCACATCACCCGGTTCATCTACGCCAACGTGCCCGGACTGGATCCTGCAAAACCGATTGATCGCGCTGCAGCAAAGCCGCCGACGGCGCAGATCGTTCACACCTACGAGATCCCGGCAGGAAACAGCGGGTACGTGAACCCGAACCAGGTCGTTTATAGCTCCATGCTGGGCAGCGACATCGGTGACTTCGACTGGAACTGGCTCGGCCTTGAGTCCGCCGAGGGCGTACTGTTCGCCGTGGCCTATCTGCCCCTGCAGCAGAAGCGGCGCAACATCCCACCGGTGCAGATCGGCAACAACGTCACCCGCAACATCCTGGTCGAGTACACCGGCGCGCAAGAGCTGACGGGGATCGCGATCGATGCCAGCACCTGGCAGCATGATTTCACCGTACGCCTGGCCGGGATCGATGAGCGCGAGCGTCTGAGCAATCGTGATGTGTACGGGCGCGCCTGTTTCTTCAATGAAGCACTGCAGGTGATCGGAGCGCCGGCGACCGGTTACCAGGTCATGGCAGGGACTGCCTACGTCGAGGGTATACGGCTCGATGCCAAGGTGGCTTCGATTATCCCGCCGGCGCTGCCGACTACGGCCTGGCTTGACGTTGTCCTTGAGCGGCAATTTAGCGACGTGGTGGCCCGCTCGTCGGTTGTGTTTGGCGGCGCGGACGCGTTCGGCGACTGGGAAGACGCACTAGGGGTCCAGCACTACTGCGTGCCGCTGGCCGATCTCAGTGCTGCAGGTGTGGTCGATCGGCGCGGTGTGGAAAAAATCGATGGGCCACTGGTGAAACATTTCGCCAGTCGGAAGTCGGTCCAGGATCTTGAGGACGGCACCACACCAGCTGGCAAGGCCAAACAACTCGCCACACCGCGGACAATCGAGATCATCGGCGCAGCGCAAGGCACGACCCAGTTCGATGGCAGCAAAGATGTCAGCCTGCACCTGGTGATGAGCGACAACGGGATTAAGGCAGGTACCTACACCAAGGTGCAGGTCAACAGAAAAGGCATGGTTGAGTGGGGCGGCGACCTGACTGCTGCCGACATCCCGAGCCTGGACTGGTCGAAGATCAATAGCGGCAAGCCCACCACTTTAGACGGCTACGGCATCACTGACGCACTCAAGCGCGGCGAAGTTGGCCTTGGCGCGAGTAAGGCGCCGATTGGCTCGATCGACTCCCCGGGTTTGCCAGGTGGATTCTATAGCTTCACTGAGGGACCAACATCGCTGGCAAACTATTGCAGTGTGCTGGTTATACCCTATGCATCCGGCACCTACTCCGGACAACTAGCATTCCAGCAAGGTGGTTCCGTTGTTCGGATGTTTGCACGATCTATACAGAACAACGGCAGCTGGACCCCAACCGTTGAGATTTTCCATACGGGTAACTTGTCGCCGGACTCCATTGTTCCACCCGGCACCATGATCCAGACCTTCAGTCGCAAGGCACCTCCTGGAACACTTCGAGCGAATGGGGCTGCTGTCAGCCGGACCACCTTCGCCAGATTGTTCGCTGAACTGGGAACCCTCTACGGCGCAGGCGACGGGGTGAGTACCTTTAACCTCCCAGACACCAGAGGCTTGTTCATCCGTGACGTGGACGACGGGCGCGGCTTTGACCCTGGCCGGATCCAAGCCACTGTCCAGTACAGCCAGAACTTGAACCACACCCACACAGCATCCACCGGCGAAGCGGGCTGGCACTACCACCCAAACAGCTGGATAGGAGCGGCTGGCGAACACACCCATACCGCGCCTCGGGCAATGAACAATAACGTGGGGGGCGGTTCTCCAAACTTCACAACTGCGAACTACCAAAACGGCTCCACCGCTCCTACCGATCCAGCTGGCGCGCACACGCACAGCCTGGGCATTGTCGGGGACGGCGTGCATGTCCACTCCGTGAACGTCGGCGTCGAGGGTGGGCATGAGTCCCGCCCTGTCAACGTGGCTCTGTACACCTACATCAAATACTGAGAATCCCATGGCAAAGACGAAAACGGTCTATCAGACCTCCCCGTTGGGGTTGTTCACCGGCAAAACCGAGGCTGACGAGTCGCCGCTGGAACCCGGCGTATTCCTGATCCCGGGCGGCTGCGTCGAGGTGCCGCCACCGCTGATCCCCGAGAACAAAGCGGCCCACTGGGACGGTAAGCACTGGCAGTTGGTGGACTACTTCAAAGGCCTGGTCGTGTACAGCATCACCACCGGCGAGCCCCTGACGTTGGACGGAATGGGCGCAATCCCGTCCGGCTACACGATGAAGAAGCCCGGGGCGGACCAGGTCTGGAAGAATGGCGAGTGGGTAGACGATACAAACGCCATCCTGGCCAAGCTTTACCAGCAGAAGCTGGCAGAGGTGAATGGCGGCTGCAGCCAGTACATTGAGGCGGGCTTTAGCTCCAGCGCCCTGGGCGAGCCCTTCCGCTACAGCAGCGTCCTAGAGGACCAGGTGAACCTGACCGGCCTGATGTTCAGCGGTCTGGACAGCGCCTATCCGTGCACCGGCCCTGATGGCGTCCGCACTTTCCGGGATCACACCCGCGAGCAGCTGCTGCAGGTGAACAAAGACCTGGTGCTGTTCAAGCAGACCGCGCTGCAGCGCGCCGACCAGCTGAAGCGCGACCTGGCCAAGGCCCTGCAGGACAAGAAACTCAAGGCGATGCGCGCCATTACCTGGACGGCGCCGGCATGACCTGGTCGCCGGTCACTATGCGCTGGCCCACCGAATCCACCAGGTGGATGGACCAGCTGGGCGGAGCCAAGGCGCTGGCCGATCGCGAGCTGGCCAGCACCGGCACGCGCCTGGCCGACCTCGAGGCCGTGACCACCACCAACCCGGGGCCAGTCGGTGCTGCAGCGAAAGGGCCGAGCGAGGCCGGGCGCCAGGCCATGGCCGAGCAGCTGAGCGAGCCGCCGTCGTGCCTGGTCGTGACGCCGTTCCAATCTGGTATCGGGCAAGGACGCGGGCACCAGCGCTTTCTGTCGGCACCGAACCTCCTGCAGGCGCTGGCCAACAAACTCACCGACGCCACCGACGCGGCCCGGCCCCAGGGCGAGCAGCACGCCCTGTGCATATTGTTCCTGGCCACCCGCTACGACCAGTTGGCCGCGAGCCTGGGCCGCTTCAATGCACTGATGCCGGTCCCGGAGTTGGTCCGCGCTGAGCGCCGCGCCGATCACCTGGCCAAGCTCGAGGCGGAAAAATGGCAGATTCCCAAGTCCGGCCCGCTCCCACGCTGGCAGCCACTGCCCCTGGAGCGCTGCACCGTCGTCAAGGCCGCCCAGCAGTCCATGGCAGGCCAGTTGGCCGTCCTGGAGAGCTACGCGGCGGACAGCTCACCCATGGCAGATCTGAGCGCGCTGGCCAGCCGCAAGGCCGAGCAGCAGCGCAACCGTGACAAGCAACTGCAGGATCTGCAGGAGTCGCTGCAGGATCGCCAGCCGGACACCGCCACGCGGGCCAGGACGATCGGGCCGGGCAGCAACGCCGAGTTGCGCCGCCTGCTGCTCGAGCACGACGCCCCGGGGCACGAGTGGGTCATCTGCGCCGGCGTAATCATGGTGGGCTCACAGAAGGGCCTGAGCTTCGTGCGCGAACTGGTGGGCCTATGACACTGCTGCTGCTCGACGGTACCGCGATTCAGGGCAAAGGCCTGAAAGTGACCGCAAACCTGCGCATCGAGGCGGACGACCTGTCCGGGCAAACCAGCAACACAGAGACGGCGCACAAGGGCTTCAAGCCCAAGACCCTCACCGTGACGCTGAACATCCCATACAAGAACGCCGCCTGGCTGCGCGATCTGATGCGCGTGGCCGAGGCCACCGAGGG
>NZ_JAYFUI010000039.1:5135-24700 GCF_034961125.1 Pseudomonas machongensis
GTGGGCCTATGACACTGCTGCTGCTCGACGGTACCGCGATTCAGGGCAAAGGCCTGAAAGTGACCGCAAACCTGCGCATCGAGGCGGACGACCTGTCCGGGCAAACCAGCAACACAGAGACGGCGCACAAGGGCTTCAAGCCCAAGACCCTCACCGTGACGCTGAACATCCCATACAAGAACGCCGCCTGGCTGCGCGATCTGATGCGCGTGGCCGAGGCCACCGAGGGCGGTGGCCAGCTCAAGACGTACCGCGTCGTCAACGACACCGCCGCCGCGTTCGGCATGCGCCAAGTGCAGTTCGCCGAGGGTGTGAGCGCCCGTGAAGATGACATTCTTGCCATGTGGCGCATCCAGTTCGGGCTGACCGAGAAGAAGTCGAACCCGGAGAAGGTCGAGAAGCGCAGTGCCAAGGGCGCCGTCACCGCTCAATCCGGTACCGGATCCGCCGTTGGTGGTGCCGGTAGTGGCGGCGGGGACGATGGCCAGAAGCAGGAGCTGACCGGCTTCGAGGCGACCCTGAAAAAGGTGGATGACTGGCTTGGGGGTGGCAAATGAAGCTGCACCAGGTATTGAGCGTGGCCGGGGTCGGATATGACCTGGTCAAGGCAGACGTACGCCTCGAGCTGCGAACCCCAGGCCGGGCGACGTTCACGGTCCAGGCCGCGCAGCCATTGAAAGGCCTGGTGGCATTCGACCTGGGCTACAACGACAAGCCACTGCAGCGGCATTTCCTGGGCTACGTCGAACGGAGTACCGCAGCGAACTCGAAACAGCAGGTGCTGTTCTGCCGCGAGCTCGCCGCGATCCTGGCCAAGCCGATGCCGATGAACCTGCGCCATGTGGACCTGCGCGCCGTGCTCGAGGAGGCCAGCCGCCAAACCGGGCTGCGCTTCCGCGTCCCCGATCGGCCCTACGCCTCGAGCCGGGCGCCGTACTTCTACAGCCTGGCGGCGGGCTACCAGGCGATGGAAAGCCTGGCCCAGGTCTACGACATTCCCGACTTCATGTGGCAGCAGCAGGGCGACGGCGAGGTCTTCGTGGGCAGTTGGGCCGACAGCTATTTCGGCGTGCGTCCTGCGCTGCAGCTGCCCGTCGAGCTGTTCGACAGCTACCAGGGCAACCAGAGCGCCATGATCGCGGCCCTTCCCGGGCTGCGACCTGGTGCAACGATCAACCAGGGCGAGCGCGTCACCCACGTGGCCCTCGCCGGCAACCAGATGGCCATTCGATGGAAGACGCAATCCGCCGCGCTGTAGAGCGCCAATTTCCCGAGATCACCGGGGGCTATCACCTGCCGCGCTTCGGTCGCGTGGTCGCGGTACCGGACGCGCCGGCGGCGCCCGGGCTGTGCGACGACTTCCGCCCGCGGTTCGGCGTGGATGTCCAGGTACTGCTGCCAGACGGCGAGCCAGATCCGGCGCTGCCGGTGTTCACCAGCCTGCCACTGCCGGCGCCCATGGGCGGCCAGGAAGCCGGTATGTTCGGTTTCCCCGAGGAGGGCACGACCGTGGTCGTGTCGTTCGCCTACGGCCTGCCGCACAAGCCGTTTATCCAGCAGATCCTGCCGCACGGGCTGAGCCTGCCCCGGGTGCCGAAAGGCGACCAGGTCTGGCAGCACAGCGAGGCCTGCCAGCAGCGCGTGGACGCGGACGGCAACTGGCTGCGCCAGACGGATGGAAAGATCCAGGACAAGGCGATCGAGCGCGAGGTGGAGTCGCTGGCCAACCGCGAGCAGTTCCAGAGCCACACCAGGAACGTGGACGACCACTCGACCGAGACGGTAGGCGGGGTGAAGAAGGTCGAAGCCCTAGGCGCGCTCAAGCTGCTGTCCGGCGGATCCGCGAGCCTGGCCGCTGTGGATGACCTGCACCAGGCCACCGGGCGCGATCTCAACCTGGTGGTGGGGCAGAAGCTCAATGCGACGATCGGCGGTGACTACCAGGAGCAGATCCAGGGCCTGCGCCGGAGCGTAGTCACAGTGAGTCAGCGCCTGCAGGCGCCGAAAACGTGGCTGGGATCGGAGGGGGTCAACGTGCTGCAGGTGCTGTGTGACCTGCTGGACCTGGTGGAGAAAATGAACCAGGACCTGGCCGCGCATACGCATGGGCCAAGTCCGGTACCGAGCAACGCCGGCGCGTTCACTGGCGCCGGCGCTTCGACCAAGGTGCTATCAGCCCAGCTGAAGCCGATCACTCTGTGATGAGAAGTTCAAGCGTAGCGCGATGGGCCAGAAGTTCTTGAGTGGTGGGCGCCAATGCTTACGCCGGTTGCTCTCCCACCACTCATCCTCATTCTTGACCACATGTAGATGAGGCTAGGGGACCCTTCGGCGTCCTCATTTCGGGTTCACATCTACGGCAATCAAAGTGCCGCTTTTTCACTCCGACTCAGTGTCCACAAGGTGTCCAGCTTCTTCCGATGGATTCCCTGTTAAGACTAATCTCTCTTCCCGCAGCTTCAAAATGTCACCAACCACCAAGTACGTGTAGATCACATACCGGTCTGCTTCATCCTGAGATGAAATCACCGAATGCGACCCTTTCTGAGCAGCCTTGAAAATTGCGTCAAGTCTCTCACCCAGATATTTCATGTGAGATCCAACAATCTCGTCAAAACGCTCCGAATCTGAATTATCCTCAACATAAGCTACGAGCCTATTAATGTAATTATCTGGACCAAGCTTTATCGCATGATCCTTATTACCCCGCTTCACTATTTTATCTTCTCGCGCAGGATAAAGAGCATCCGCTGTATCTTGTAAAATCCGACGACAGCTATGCACCGCATTTGACCAATCTTCAGTATTAGTAGAGTCTAAATTTTCGTAGATCGCAGTAAACTTCCTAACAGCATCTGGCACTAAGGTACCGATCACACGATCCACACCCTCTCTTGTCCTGTTAAATACGTCATATGCCACTTCGGAAAACTTTAGCTCATAGTAGACTTCAGAGACAAAGGAGTGAAGGTATGCCCGACGTGAGGCTAGTCTAGCCGAAGCCTTATTTAGCTCGCCCAAATACTTATTACGCTCCATAGGATTCGTTGCAGCTTCTAACGCTATACGGCTAGCAGAAAGTGTACTTTCCATCTCATCAATCGAGGCAGTTAACCCATGCTCTCTAAGCTTCGATGGCTCCTTTAAATCTTTTACCTTATAAATTCTTCCTGACTTAGCCAATAACTTCCAAACATTAGATGGCACCCCATTGGGACTTGACGGATATCCACTTGCCTCATATAAGAAAATCTGCTGATCCTCAAGACGCGCCGTGAGTCTAGCGAGCCGACTTGTGCGTAGGGCTACTTGGGTAAGTGAAGCAGTACACATTTCCACGTCATCAAGAATGGATTTAGCTAGATCCATCATCTCTGCCATTTTCTTCGTCATATCAGACCCTTCCTTATTTTGGCCATTGAGACTAGAGATTTCAAATTCACAAACTCAGCCAAATAGCCGGTAGTAAAATACGTGAGTCTTTCTCTGTACCTCACACTCCAAGTCCGACTGATAGAGACCGTCGGCCTTGGTGATGCTCAACTCAGCGCAGTGCAACTCAACATACAGATCCTACGCATGGCTCGACGTCTGAGTTTTTGGCGGGATGTCCGTCAACGCGCACCACTACTCGATAAACGCCTCACCACCCCTTTGAATATTCCCGGCAGTTACGCCCCCAATCGATGATGGGCAAGTGGCCAGCATATCGAAAAAAACAGCGTCACATAAAAAGACAGTCGAAAAAAAATCTTGTGCCAAAATCACTTATCCCCCTCCCGCCGACGCGCTTCACCTCGTAGAAAAGTGAAAAGGACCAGGTGGGTGCAACGGTGAGCTACAGCAGGCACGGCGCGGGCCACCAGGGAGGAAGGGCCATTGCACGCCGTGCAAGGAATTGAACAGGTGTGCAATCAGGTACAGCTACGAACGTCCACATTACGTCCACACCACCAACCGAAACCCGCCCCACATGTATGTACATATTCAATAAAATCAGTGTATTGCGGGGTTTTCACAACGACAACAGGCATTTTTTTCGGGCTCATAATCCTTTGGTCCACGGTTCGAGTCCGTGTGGGCCCACCATCTTCGAAGCCGCGCATTGCGCGGCTTTTGCGTTTTTGGCGGAACCACCTCAGATACCGTCCAATCGCATTGGTAACCTTCCAATAAGATGAAGACTCCGGAATGTCAGAGGCCTGGTTACCTGTGGCCCAGCGTGCTGACTATCACCCAAGTACCAGGGCTTTAGCGCGCGAAGCTAACAACGCTTCCAGACGGAAACCGATGCAGATGCTGAGTAAAACCTGTGGCTTTGCAGCCTCCGGGCTACAAAATCCTAGCTCCACACGCACTATGTAGCCTATGAGCTACAAAATCAGCACAGGTGATACTTGTTAGAATGTAGCTCACGGGCTACATTTCCTGGCATTACACCTATTTTTGATGCCCAAGAGATACAAATGACTACTCTCTACGACGTTTCCGAGATGCTGAAACAGGCGCGTGGCGACGCGAAGCTGAGTCAGGAAGCGCTGGCCAGCCGTGCCGGCGTCTCGCGCACGACTGTGGCGCGGATGGAAACACTGGCCAAGGGCGATATGAGTGTTTCAGTGCTGGTTCGGTTGCTGGAAGCGGCCGGCTACGACCTGAAGCTGGTCAAAGCCGGACACCAGCGCACGGTTGAAGACATCCTCAAAGAGCAGCGGTCAGGGAGCGTTTAAGCATGATCCTCGATGTACACGTCAGCTCAAGACGGGTGGCCAAGCTGTATCTTCACGCACCTTCGCTTAAATAAGCTCAACACCATTTACTACGCTGCTTTCAGCTAACTGTACCTGCGCTAAGCCAAGCCCAGTTTCTGGGCTTGACGCGTTGCTAAGCACCTCATGGCCTTTGACCCAGGGTTCGAGTCCGTGTGGGCCCGCCAGATGCAAAAAAGCCGCGCATCAGCGCGGCTTTTTTGCATCTGGCGGCAAACACCCTCAGCCGCCAATCCCCTCCAGCGTCACCTCTACCAACGCCTCCACATACGCCACCTCCAGCGGCTCACCGGAAAACAGAATCCGGTACACCAGCGGTGCCATCAGTCTATCGACCACGCGATCATTGCTCGGAACCGGCTCACCGCGTGCCACTGCGCGTTCGAGAATCGCGCCAAACTGTGCCGTGGCAATCTCCAGGCAGCGTCCGGAGCAGCCGCCGCCTGCCGCCAGCAAGTCGAGCACCGCGGCGCGGCCGGGTACCGATGACGTCTCTTCCATGTACTGGATGCCCCAGGCGAGCAAATCTCCAGACAGGCTGCCGGTGTCGGTCGGGCCGCTGTCCGGGCGGATGCGCTGCAGCGCAACGTCACCCAGCAGTTCGTTGAGGTCGCCCCAGCGTCGATAGATGGTCGAAGGCGTTACTCCGGCGCGGGCAGCGATCAGCGGCACGGTCAGTTCGCCACGCTCGCGCTCCTCCAGCAGCTGATTGACCGCATTGTGGACCGAGGCCTGGACCCTCGCACTACGCCCGCCTGGGCGCACGCCCTGATTGATCGCCATATGCACCTTAACGCAAAGAGTTTGCTTTTATCTCGAAACAGGTTCATCGTCTGCAAAAGCTAACTCTTAGCCTTTGCGAGAGCAACCATGAGCGATACCTTACCCAAAAGCATGCGCGAACGCCGCAACGGTCTGTCTCGCGCTGCCTCCCTGTGGTTATTGGGGGCGATACTGATCGCCTTCTCGGCTGCGGCCAGCGCGCCGACACCCCTCTACGCCCTCTACCGCGAAACCTGGGGCTTCTCGCCGGCCTTGCTGAGTGTGGTCTTCAGCATCTACGCGGGCGGTTTGCTGCTGACGTTGCTGGTGTGCGGCTCGCTGTCCGATCACATCGGCAGGCGCCCAGTGATAGCAGCCGCCTTGGCACTGGAGGTGTTGGCCATGGCGGTATTCCTGCGTGCAGAATCGGTCGAGGCGTTGATCGTCGCCCGCTTGCTGCAGGGCTGCGCCACAGGGCTTGCTACCAGCGTGCTGGGCGCGGCGTTGCTGGACTTCGACCGCGAGCGCGGGCCGCTGCTCAACAGCGTGACGCCGATGCTGGGCCTGGCCCTTGGTGCCTTGGGCAGTAGTGCGTTGATGCAGTTTTCCGGCGAACCGCTGCACCGGGTGTTCCTGGTTCTGTTGGGGATCTTTGCGTTGTTCGCGTTGGTGCTGGCGCGCCTGCCGGAAAGCATCAGCCGTCAGCCCGGTGCATGGGCCTCACTGCGGCCACGGGTGCGGATTCCGCCGCAGGCCCGGCGGGCCTTCTGGCGGATCGCACCGCTGAATGCGAGTCTCTGGGCATTGGGGGGCTTCTACCTGTCGCTGGGGCCGACGCTCGCGCGCCAGGTCACAGGGCTGCAGGCACCGCTGGTCGGCGGCACCCTGGTCTTTCTCCTCACCAGCTGCGGCGCGCTGGGCATCTTCGCCATGCGCAACAGCGAGGCCCAGGTGATCCTGCGCCGCGGCAGCCTGGCACTGGTCACCGGCCTGCTGCTGACCCTGATCGGCGTGGACTGCGGCCTGGCCTGGCTGTTCTTCCTCGGCACCGCAGTCGCCGGCCTGGGCTTTGGTGGCGGATTTCTCGGCGCCTTGCGCTCGGTCGTGCCGCTGGCCCACGCTCACGAACGCGGCGGGCTGATGGCCGGGTTCTATGTGCTGAGTTACCTGGCCTTCAGCCTGCCGGCAGTTGCCGCCGGCATCGCCACCCAGCATGTCGGGCTGGTCGTTACCACCAATGCCTATGCCTGTGTGTTGCTGCTGGCGGCAGTCATGGTGCTTTTGTCGGGCAGTCGCAGCAATCGTTCGCCTGCAGCGTCGGTCGGCTGAACCTCACGGCAACCGTCAGCGCTGCAGCAGCGTCGCCTGCCGTGGGTTGTAGAACGTCGTGTCGGCGGGAATGTCGCGGGTGACCAGTGACATCGCACCGATCACCACGTTGTCACCGATGCGCAGGCGGTCGGCGATGATGCAACTGTTGGCACCCAGGCTGACGTTGTCGCCGATCTCCAGCGCGTAGTGCTCCAGCCCCAAGGTCTTGATACCGATCGTGCAGTTCTGGCGAATGAAGAAATTGCGCCCGATCCGTACATGCCGAGTGATGACAACGCCCGGCAGATGGGCGATGCGCAACCCAGGCGCAATCTGCGCGCCGATGTCGATGTCCAGCGCATACTTCAGATTGAGTCGCTGCTGCATGCCGCGGGCATACCGGCGGGCCAGCCCCCCTTTGCCGTCCAGGTACTGAGCCAGACGGTAGGAAAACAGGAAGCGCAGCTTGTTATCCCTGCGTGAACGACGCAGGACGTTACTCAGCAAACTGACCAATCGCCCCGGCTTCTTTTTGTTGGAGACTTCCAGTCGCCAGCACTCCAGCAGATGTTCGAAGGTCAATGCCGGTTTCCCCTGCGCTATCAAAAGCCCCAGCGTAACAAGGTTTTCCAGAAATACTTCAGCGGCGAGCGCAGGTGGCGCCCCCAGTTCTGCTGCCACTGCGCATCCTCATGCCGGGCGACACGCGCATCCTGGGAGGCGGCAGTGCTGATGCGGCGGAACAGCATCGGGTAGGCGCAGTGCTGCTTGATCCGTCGCTTGAACAGGCTGTCCAGCGTTCTACCGTCGTAGGGCGCGGCAACCAGCACTCGACAGCCTTCCTGGGAAAGAATGTACGCATGCGGTGCACTGACCCGCCCACGGGCGATGAATGGAAACCAGGTCAGCCAGGTGCGGCCCATCGTATAGCCCAGGTGCAGGCTCTCGAACGGCCGGGTGGCGATGAAGCGGTTGATCCAGTTGATCGACGTGGCACGCCAGTCGTAGGGCTTGGCATCGTCCTCGAAAATCAGGATGCGCTGCCAGCCGTGCTCCAGGGCCATCAGCGCCAAGGCGCGATGGGACTCGTAGTGGCCCCGAATCGGGTTGATGTCCTTGTCCCTGAGGTGGAAGACCAGTGGATTGCCAATCCTGCTGCCCACTTCCCGCATGAAGCGCTCGCGGCTGTCCTGCCGATCGCGCAAGGAAACACAGAACGCCGCATCGACGTCGAACTTGAACAGGCTGGACACGTGGCACCTACAGCTAGGCAGAGGGGATTTCTGGCGTCAATTCTTTAGCGAGAATGATTATCAAATACCAAGTGCCGCATCATAATACGCACCCGCTCAAGGACAGAAGTGAAATCGATTTAATCATTTTGCCATCATCGTGCGAACGGCTCATCTTGCCGCCCGAGCCCAGGTCTGGCTAGGCTAGCGCACCCATTGCAGAGATTTGTCATGCCGGACTCCCGCGCCATCGCCCTCGACGAAATCGATCGTCAGCTCATTGCCCTGCTGCAGATCAACGCCCGCGAAAACGTCGCTACCCTCGCACGCCAGCTGGGCATCGCCCGCACCACCGTCACGTCGCGTCTGGCGCGCCTGGAGAAGCACAAGGTGATCACCGGCTACGGCGTGCGCCTGGGCCAGCGCCTGGTCGGGGGTGGTCTGCAGGCCTATGTCGGCATCACGGTGCAACCACGATCAGGGCGCGAAGTGGTGCGCCGCCTGTCGGCGATGGGGCAGGTACAGCAGCTGTGCGCGGTGAGTGGCGAGTTCGACTACGTTGCCTGGCTGCTCAGTGACTCACCGGAACAGCTGGACCAGTTGCTCGACCAGATTGGCAGCCTGGAAGGGGTGGAAAAGACCACCACCTCGATCATCCTCAGCAGCAAGGTGGATCGCGGGCAGCCTGGATAGGCGTTTGTCATAATGCGAATCCTGATCGTCATAACGACATATCAGCCTGCATATCGACGCCACTATTGCTCTTAATTACGAACGCCGCGCTTCATAAAATGACCACCAGGCATTTCCTATACTCAGGCTCCGCTCTCAGCGCAGCCGCTCTGGCAAGGTCATCAGATGAACAAGAAAAACCGCCACCCCGTCGACGGCAAGCCGCCGGTCACCATCTTCGGCCCTGATTTTCCCTTCGCCTTCGATGACTGGCTCGAGCATCCCGCAGGCCTTGGCAGCATTCCCGCCGAACGGCATGGCGAGGAAGTGGCGATCGTCGGTGCTGGCATCGCCGGGCTTGTGGCGGCCTACGAGCTGATGAAGCTGGGCCTCAAGCCGGTCGTCTACGAAGCCTCGAAGCTCGGCGGGCGCCTGCGCTCGCAGGCCTTCAACGGCACCGACGGTATCGTCGCCGAGCTGGGCGGCATGCGCTTCCCGGTATCGTCCACCGCGTTCTACCACTATGTCGACAAGCTCGGCCTGGAAACGAAACCCTTCCCCAACCCGCTGACCCCGGCGTCGGGCAGCACGGTGATCGATCTCGAAGGCCAGACCTACTACGCCGAGAAAGCCGCCGACCTGCCGGCCCTGTTCCACGAGGTGGCCGAAGCCTGGGCCGATGCACTGGAGGACGGCGCACGCTTCGGCGAGATTCAGCAGGCCATCCGCGAGCGCGACGTACCGCGCCTGAAGGCCCTGTGGGATACCCTGGTGCCGCTGTGGGACGACCGCACCTTCTACGATTTCGTCGCCACCTCCAAAGCCTTCGCCAAGCTGAGCTTCCAACACCGGGAAGTGTTCGGCCAGGTCGGTTTCGGCACCGGCGGCTGGGATTCGGACTTCCCCAACTCGATGCTGGAAATCTTCCGCGTGGTCATGACCAACTGCGACGATCACCAGCACCTGGTGGTCGGAGGTGTGGAGCAAGTGCCGCAGGGCATCTGGCGGCATGTGCCGGACAGCACTGCGCACTGGCCGGCCGGCACCAGTCTTCGCTCGCTGCACGGCGGCGCGCCGCGGGCCGGGGTCAAGCGCATCGCCCGCGCCAGCGATGGCCGCCTGGCGGTTACCGACAACTATGGCGACACCCGCCACTACGCCGCCGTGCTCACCACCTGCCAGAGCTGGCTGCTGACCACCCAGATCGACTGCGAAGAGTCGCTGTTCTCGCAGAAGATGTGGATGGCCCTGGACCGCACCCGCTACATGCAGTCGTCGAAGACCTTCGTCATGGTCGATCGCCCGTTCTGGAAGGACAAGGATCCGCAGACCGGCCGCGACCTGCTGAGCATGACGCTCACCGATCGCCTGACCCGCGGCACCTACCTGTTCGACAACGGCGACGACAAGCCGGGAGTGATCTGCCTGTCGTACGCATGGATGAGCGATGCGCTGAAGATGCTGCCGCACCCGACCGAAAAACGCGTGCAGCTTGCCCTGGATGCGCTTAAGAAGATCTACCCGAAAACCGACATCGCCGGGCACATCATCGGCGACCCGATCACCATCTCCTGGGAGGCCGACCCCTACTTCCTCGGCGCCTTCAAAGGTGCGCTGCCAGGTCACTACCGCTACAACCAGCGCATGTACGCGCACTTCATGCAACAGGACCTGCCCCCCGAGCAGCGTGGCATCTTCATTGCTGGCGACGACGTGTCCTGGACCCCGGCCTGGGTCGAAGGCGCGGTGCAGACGTCGCTGAATGCGGTGTGGGGTATCATGAACCACTTCGGCGGCAAGACCCATGCGGACAATCCCGGGCCGGGCGACGTGTTCCACGAGATCGGCCCTATCGCCCTGCCTGACTGAGACGAGGAGGCGCTCATGCGCATCGCCCTGTTCCAGGGAGCGCCCAGGCCACTGGACGTGCCCGGCAATCTAGAACGCCTGCAGCACCAGGCACAACTGGCGGCAGCGCGGGGCGCGCAACTGCTGGTGTGCCCGGAGATGTATCTCAGCGGCTACAACATCGGCGCCGAAGCCGTGCAGCGCCTGGCCGAACCTGAAGACGGACCGTCGGCCATGGCGGTGGTGGAGATTGCCCAGGCGCAGCGCATCGCCATCGTCTATGGCTACCCGGAGCGGGCCGAGGACGGCTCGATTCACAACAGCGTGCAACTGATCGACGCCCACGGCCGCAGCCTGTGCAACTACCGCAAGACCCACCTGTACGGCGAGCTGGACCGCTCGATGTTCAGCCCGGGCGCCAACCACTTTCCGGTGGTCGAGCTCGATGGCTGGAAGCTGGGGCTGCTGATCTGCTATGACATCGAATTCCCCGAGAACGCCCGGCGCCTGGCGCTTGAGGGTGCCGAGCTGATTCTGGTGCCGACCGCGAACATGACGCCCTACGACTTCGTCTGCCAGGTGACGGTGCGCTCGCGGGCGCAGGAGAACCAGTGCTATCTGGTATACGCCAACTACTGCGGGGCTGAGGCTGAGATCCAGTATTGCGGGCAGAGCAGCATCATCGGCCCGGACGGCAGCCTGCTGGCCATGGCCGGACGCGAGGAATGCCAATTGCTGGCCGACCTTGAGCACGAACGGGTGGTGAAGGGGCGTGAGGCGTTTCCGTATCTTGCGGACCTGCGGCGAGATCTTCACCGCAGTCAGGATTGAAGCAGACGGCAACGAAGCGGGTTCACCGACGAAATCGGCACCGTGGCAGATGGCACCGGCCCGGTCGCCGTAAATGCGCTAGCATCGCTCCATGACCGACGCTATCAACACACTCACCCTGCCCAACGGCCTGCGCCTGACCCTGCGCCACGCCCCGCACCTCAAGCGCGCCGCCGCCGCCTTGAGGGTTCATGCCGGCAGTCATGACGCTCCGGCGAGGTGGCCGGGCATAGCGCACTTTCTCGAGCACCTGCTGTTCCTCGGCACCGCGCGCTTCCCGCTGGAAGACGGCCTGATGCGGCATGTGCAGGCATTCGGCGGCCAGGTCAATGCCAGTACCCGCGAACGCACCACCGATTTTTTCTTCGAAGTGCCCGTCTCGGCCCTGGGCTCAGCGCTGGAGCGCCTGTGCCAGATGCTCGCCGAACCGGACCTGAGCCTGGCACGCCAGCACCGCGAGCGTGAAGTGATCCATGCGGAGTTCATCGCCTGGTCGCGCAATGCCGAGGCGCAACGCCAGTTCAGGCTGTTGCAATGCGTATCGCCACATCATCCCTTGAGCGGGTTCCACGCAGGCAACCGGTACAGCCTGGCGTTGCAGGACCCGGCTTTCCAGCGCGCGCTGGGCGACTTCCATGCTCGCTTCTATCGCGGTGGGCAGATCCATCTGAGCCTGTGCGGGCCGCAAACGCTGATGCAGCTCGAAGCTCTGGGCCGGCAGTTCGGCAGCCTGTTCAGTGCGGGCGAAATGCAAGCGCAAACGCCTCCCGCACCCTTGCTCGATAATCCCTTGATCGAGCTCGAAGCCTCCAGAGGCGGCCTTGATTTGCTGTTCGCCCACGAGCACCTTCCGCCAGGTGCCGAGCAGGCCCTGGACCTGCTGCAGGCCTGCCTGAACGACAGCCGCCCAGGCGGCTGGCTCGATGCCCTGCGCCAACGCGGCTGGCTCCAGGAGGTTCACAGCGATTCGCTGTATGCCTTTGCCGGCCAGTTGCTCTGGCACATCCGCCTGCAACTGCAGCCGGACGCCCCGCCAGCCGAGGTTCGCGCACTGCTGCACGGCTGGTTCGGCGCGTTGCGGCGCCTGGACGCCGCAGCGCTCAACAACGAGTTCGAGCGCCTTCAACACAGTCGCAAGCAAGCAGCCAGCGCACTTGAACTCGCCCGTCGGGACAGTGCCCAGCGGCCGTTCGAAGCGCTGGATGCCCAGGCACTGAAAGCCTTCAAGGCACTGCTCGATGATCTGCCGAGCGGTGAGCAGGGCCAATGGCAGCAACCGCACGATGAGCCCCTGCTGATCGCCGACCTCCCGGTTGGATGCGCAGCGCTGCCGGATGATCTGACTGTCAGCGACATCCTGCCGGTCGAGCGAGGATTCGCGACGCTGTATCTACGCTGGCGTATCGCCTCGCCCCTGCGCCAGCGCTTTCACGCAGTGCTGTCACAAGCGCTGCAACCACTGCTCGAACGCGCCCGCCGCGCCTCGCTGCAGCTGGACTTCTCTCTCATTGGCGAACACTGGCAACTGCGCTGTGCGGGCATGCCTGGCGCGGTAATCCGCACCCTCGACCTGGCCTTGGAACACCTGCGCCACCCTGCCCCCCACTTGCTGCACACACCTGCGCCCGCCGAGCCAGCGCACATCCCGATCAGGGCACTGCTCAAGGCACTGCCCGATCACCTGCGCGAGGCAACCATACAGCCACAGCCAGCCTGCCTGCTGGACCTGACAGTGCTTGGGCAGATCTGGGCCAGCGCGCCTCGACACGGGCTCGCCATCGGCTTCGCTGGCGCAGCGCAAGCGGCCCTCGGCGCGGTATTGGCACATGCACCGGGGTTGCCGGAGGCGCCACCACCGGCCTCCCAGCCATTGCCGGCCCGACGCTGGCTGCATCACCCCACGGGCGGCAGCGAGCATGCGCTGCTGCTGTTCTGCCCGGTTCCCGCACACGATGAAGGCGCAGGTCGGGTACTGGCGCAAGCGCTGCAAGGGCCGGTTTACCAGCGCCTGCGGGTCGAACTGCAACTGGGCTATGCCGTGTTCAGCGCCTTTCGTCAGATAGAAGGCCAAGGCGGCCTGCTGTTCGGTGTGCAATCGCCACAGGCAACGCCCGGCCAGATTCTCGAACACCTGCTCAGCCTGTTGGCCGACGGCGTCACGTTCGACCCCGCCGCCGTACGGGCCCTGGCCGCGCAGTTCGAGGAGCCGGCGATGGCCAATGCGGAAGTCGCCGAATGGGCCTGGCAGACATATCTGGCTACAGAGCCGACAGACCTTTCCCATCTGCGCAGGTCTATTCTCAGGACAGACCAGCCAATACTGGACAATCTGGTGAAACGCCTTCTGGACGCCGAGCACGGCTGGCTATGCCTGGCCACCAGCGAAGCACCGGATGCGCGCTTTGAGCAAATTCTCTCTGTCTGAGGCGAGGATTGTTACCTGTACTGCAAGGGCGCTTTTCGAAGAATTAACCTTTCGGTACAAATTTTTCTTGTAAGATAGCGCAATCTCAGTCAATGGAACCTCCTGACTCAGGCGGCACCAAAGTAGATAGCTGACATCCACCCACACCATCCGGAAGGAGTTCGACCATGACCACCTGGACCAAACCCGCTTACACCGACCTGCGCATCGGCTTCGAAGTCACCATGTACTTCGCCAGCCGCTAAGCAGCGCTGCAGTGCAACGCCTCGGCCCGCCGGGGCGTTTTCGTTTCATGGACCAGGGGCAAGACAGTAGCCATGTACATCCAGATTCTCGGTTCCGCCGCCGGTGGCGGTTTCCCCCAGTGGAACTGCAACTGCGTCAACTGCCAGGGCTTTCGCGATGGCAGCCTGCGCGCAACGGCACGCACCCAGTCGTCCATTGCCCTGTCCGACGACGGTGAGCACTGGATCCTGTGTAACGCCTCGCCCGACATCCGCGCCCAGCTCCAGGCCTTTGCACCGATGCAGCCGGCACGTGCCCTGCGCGACACCGGTATCGACGCGATCGTCCTGCTCGACAGCCAGATCGACCACACCACCGGCCTGCTCAGCCTGCGCGAAGGCTGCCCGCACCAGGTCTGGTGCACCGAAATGGTCCACCAGGACCTGAGCACCGGCTTCCCGCTGTTCACCATGCTCAGCCACTGGAACGGTGGCCTGCAGTGGAATCGCATCGAGCTGCAAGGCAGCTTCGTCATCCCCGCCTGCCCTGATCTGCAATTCACGCCCTTCCCATTGCGCAGCGCGGCGCCACCCTACTCGCCGCACCGTTTCGACCCGCACCCAGGCGACAACCTTGGCCTGCTGGTCGAGGACCTGCGCACCGGCGGCAAGCTGTTCTACGCGCCGGGGCTGGGTCAGGTCGACGACAAGCTGCTGCAGATGATGCACGGCGCCGACTGCCTGCTGGTCGACGGCACCCTGTGGGAAGACGATGAAATGCAGCGCCGCGGCGTCGGCACCCGCACTGGCCGCGAAATGGGCCACCTGGCCCAGAACGGCCCCGGTGGCATGCTGGAGGTGCTCGATGCCTTCCCGCGCCAGCGCAAGGTGCTTATCCACATCAACAACACCAACCCGATCCTCGACGAGGACTCCCCTGAGCGCGCCGAAGTCCAGCGCCGTGGCGTGGAAGTCGCCTACGATGGCATGAGCATCGAGTTGTAAGGAGGCCTGATGAGCGACGCACTGCCGATGTCCCCTGCCGAGTTCGAGCAGGCCCTGCGCGCCAAGGGCGCCTACTACCACATCCATCACCCCTACCACGTGGCGATGTACCAGGGCCGCGCCACGCGCGAGCAGATTCAGGGCTGGGTGGCCAACCGCTTCTACTACCAGGTGAACATCCCCATGAAGGATGCCGCGATCCTGGCCAATTGCCCGGACCGCGAAGTACGCCGCGAGTGGATCCAGCGCCTGCTCGACCACGACGGCGCCCCCGGCGAGGACGGCGGCATCGAGGCCTGGCTGCGCCTCGGCCAGGCGGTGGGCCTGGACCCGGAGCAACTGCGTTCGCAGGAACTGGTGCTGCCCGGCGTGCGCTTTGCCGTCGATGCCTATGTCAACTTCGCCCGCCGCGCCTCCTGGCAAGAAGCGGCCAGCAGCTCGCTGACCGAGCTGTTCGCCCCGCAGATCCACCAGTCGCGCCTGGACAGCTGGCCGCAGCACTATCCCTGGATCGACCCGGCTGGCTACGAGTACTTCCGCACCCGCCTGGGCCAGGCCCGACGCGATGTAGAGCACGGCCTGGCGATCACCCTGCAGCACTACACCACGCGCGAAGGGCAGGAGCGTATGCTGGAAATCCTGCAGTTCAAGCTGGATATCCTCTGGAGCATGCTCGACGCCATGAGCATGGCCTATGAACTGAACCGCCCGCCCTATCACAGCGTCACAAGCGAACGGGTCTGGCACAAGGGGATCGCACTATGAGTCTCGACCGCACATTGGTGCCGAACTGGCGCACCGGCTACCGCTTCCAGTACGAACCCGCGCAGAAGGGCCACGTGCTGCTGTACCCCGAAGGCATGATCAAGCTCAACGACAGTGCCGGCCTGATCGGTGGGCTGGTCGATGGCCAACGCGATGTCGCGGCGATCATCGCTGAGCTCGAACAGCAATTCCCCGGTATCCCGGAAGTGGCCGAGGACATCGAGCAGTTCATGGAGGTGGCCCGTGCCCAACACTGGATCACCCTCGCCTGAGGTGCCGGTCGGCCTGCCGTTGTGGCTGCTGGCCGAGCTGACCTACCGCTGCCCGCTGCAGTGCCCGTACTGCTCCAACCCGTTGGACTTCGCCGCCCAGGGCAAGGAGCTGAGCACCGAACAGTGGTTCGAGGTGATGGCTCAGGCCCGCGAAATGGGTGCGGCGCAGATCGGTTTTTCCGGCGGCGAGCCACTGGTGCGCCAGGACCTCGCCGAGCTGATCGGCGAGGCCCGGCGCTTGGGCTACTACACCAACCTGATCACTTCCGGCATCGGCCTTACCGAGCAGAAGATCGCCGCGTTCAAGCAGGCCGGTCTGGACCATATCCAGATCAGCTTCCAGGCCAGCGACGAACAGGTGAACAACCTGCTGGCCGGCTCGAAGAAAGCCTTCGCGCAGAAGCTGGAAATGGCGCGTGCGGTGAAGGCCCACGGTTATCCGATGGTGCTGAACTTCGTCACCCACCGGCACAACATCGACCGGATCGACCGCATCATCGAGCTGTGCATCGCCCTCGAAGCCGACTTCGTCGAACTTGCCACCTGTCAGTTCTACGGCTGGGCGCACCTCAATCGCCTGGGCTTGCTGCCGACCAAAGAGCAGCTCGAACGCGCCGAGCGCATCACCAACCAGTACCGTGATCGGCTGAAAGCCGACGGCAATCCGTGCAAACTGATCTTCGTCACCCCCGACTACTATGAAGAACGCCCCAAGGCCTGCATGAACGGCTGGGGCAGCCTGTTCCTGACCATCACCCCCGACGGCACCGCCCTGCCCTGTCACGGCGCGCGTCAGTTGCCGGTGCAGTTTCCCAACGTGCGCGACCACGACCTGCGGCATATCTGGTACGACTCGTTCGGCTTCAACCGCTTTCGCGGCTATGACTGGATGCCCGAACCCTGCCGTTCGTGCGACGAAAAGGAAAAGGACTTTGGCGGTTGCCGCTGCCAGGCCTTCATGCTCACTGGCGACGCCAGCAAGGCCGATCCGGTGTGCGCCAAGTCGCCGGATCACGGCATCATTCTCAAGGCCCGCGAGGAGGCGCAGACCGCTCAGATGAACATCGAACAGATGACCTTCCGCAATGAGCGCAACTCCCGTGTCATCGCCCGCGGCTGAGTTCAGCGCCACCCAGGCGGTGGCCGCCGGCACCGACTTCGCCGAACTCAAGGTCGGCGAGCAGGGGCTGTTCTGGAACGAATTCCGCCCCGCCGATGGCGCCTGCCGCATCTGGCACTGGCACCAGCAGCAGGCCCACTGCCTGACACCGGACGGTTTCAGCGCGCGCAGCCGGGTCTATGAATACGGCGGCGGCAGTTTCTGCCTGGCCCCGCAGGCGGTGGTCTTCGTCAACGAGAAGGACCAGCAGGTCTACAGCCAGGCGCTGGACGGCTCGCCCCCCCAAGCACTGACCGCAGCCTCAGAATGCCGCTATGGCGACCTGCAATGGCATGACGGCCAGGTGCTGGCGGTCGAGGAGCGGCATGGCGAATGCGTCGAGCACCGCTTGGTGACGCTGGCCGCAGGCATGCGCCAAGTACTGGCCGAAGGTGCCGACTTCTACGCCTCCCCTGTTCTGAGCCCCGACGGTCAGCGCCTGGCGTGGATCGAATGGGATCGCCCGGCGCAGCCTTGGACCCTCACCCGCCTGATGAGTCGCGCGCGGCAAGCCGACGGACACTGGGGGCCGACGCACTGCGTGGCCGGCCAGGACGAGTCCCTGCAACAGCCTCGCTTCGACACTGACGGCAGGCTGTATTGCCTGTCCGACCGCAACGGCTTCTGGCAGCCCTGGGGCGAGTTCGACGGCGGCTGGCAGGCTATCCCTGCCGAAGCTGCCGACCACGCTGCTGCGCCGTGGCAACTGGGCGCCTGCACCTGGCTGCCCTTGGGCCCGCAAGGCTATCTTGCGACCTGGTTCGACAACGGCTTCGGCAAGCTGGCGATTCGCAGCGAAGACCAAGACCTGCAAGTGTTCGCCGAGGACTACACGCGGTTTCGCAGCCTGGCGATGGACGCACAGCACCTCTATGCCATCGCTGCCTCACCCACGCGCCCACCGGCAATCCTCGCCATCGCACGCGACGGCCAGCGCAGCCGGATCCTGGCAGGTGGCGGCGAGGTACTGCCAGCCGAGCGCATCAGTTATCCACAGCCCATCAGCTACCCGAGTGGCGACGCCCTGGCCCATGGATTCTTCTACCCAGCCATGGACAGCCAGCACACCCCCCCGCTGGTGGTGTTCATCCACGGAGGCCCGACCTCGGCCTGCTACCCGGTACTCGACGCACGCATCCAGTACTGGACCCAGCGTGGTTTCGCCGTCGCCGACCTCAACTATCGCGGCAGCAGCGGCTATGGCCGCGCCTATCGCCAGGCATTGCACCTGCGCTGGGGCGAAATCGACGTGCAGGACGCCTGCGCCGCCGTTGCCTTCCTCGCCGGGCAAGGCTTGATAGACGCGGACAAGGCGTTCATTCGCGGCGGCAGTGCCGGCGGCTACACCACCCTGTGTGCCCTGGCCTTCCACGACGTATTCCGCGCGGGCGCCAGCCTCTATGGCGTCAGTGATCCCATCGCGTTGGGCAAGGCGACTCACAAGTTCGAAGGCGATTACCTGGACTGGCTGATCGGCGACCCGCAGCAAGATGCCGAGCGCTACCGGCAACGCACGCCGCTACTGCATGCTGAGCGGATCAAGGCGCCAGTGATCTTCTTCCAGGGTGAGCTGGATGCGGTGGTAGTGCCGGAACAGACCCGCAGCATGCTGGAGGCGCTGAAAGCCAATGGCATCGAAGCGGTTGGGCACTTCTACCCTGAGGAGCGTCATGGTTTTCGCAAGGCACAGAACCTTGCCCATGCGCTGGAGGAGGAATGGCGGTTCTATTGCCGGGTGTTGGCGGGTTGAGGGGGCCGCGCCCGGCCCCCTCACGCGCTAGCGCTTGGCGATGATGTACACCGCGTGCACGATCCCCGGAATGTAGCCCAACAGGGTCAGCAGGATGTTCAACCAGAACGCGCCGCCGAAGCCAACCTGCAGGAACACGCCCAAAGGCGGCAGAAGAATAGCGATGATGATACGAATGAAGTCCATGTGAAGCTCTCCTGGGATGGTTCTCAACACAGACTAGTGCGCTTCGCTCGAGGTTCCACACTGATATCACGTCTGAAAAAAAACGCCCCGGGCCAAATACAGCTGGCCAAGGGCGATGCGCAGGAACGCGAGACGGTTCGTTGAAATTCGGTGGTCAGGCCGTCGCTTCGCGGCGAACCTGTTGGTGGGAATGCAAGCGGGCGAAGGCACGGGATAACCGCTGCAGCATTTCGTCGATATTGCCCCGGCTAACGGTCAGCGCCGGCGAGAAGCGCACTACATCCGCTTGCGGGGCATTGAGCAGCAGGCCTTCGTGCAGTGCTGCCTCGACCAGTTCCTGGGCCAGCGCTTCACGCA
>NZ_JAYFUI010000040.1:0-50846 GCF_034961125.1 Pseudomonas machongensis
ATTGGATCAGTTGATCCAAAAGAAGATTAAAGAAGTGCTGCGAGAGGCTGGGCTGCAGGAGCAGGTCGCTCGCTGCCAAGCAGTAGAGGGCATTGGTTTTCTCACAGCGACAGCATTGGTGATGGCTTTTGTGAGGGGCGAGTTCAAAAGCAGTGACTCGTACATTGCATTCCTGGGAATGGATCTACGAGTTAATGATTCCGGACAGAAGAATGGACGCCGCCGCCTTACCAAGCGAGGTTGCTCAGAAATTCGTCGCTTATTGCATAACGCTGCGATGGCTGCCAGCAGATCTGCCGCTTGGAAGGGACTTTATGAACAGCATCTGAGCACGGGTAAAGCAACGACCCAAGCTCTGGTAATCCTGGCAAGAAAGCTCGCGCGGGTGGCATTCGCCCTGATGAAAAATCAGGACGAATACGTCACCAAAGGGGCGAAACTGGCTTGCTGAGAACCATAGAATCTCCCACAGGTACGGCGCTGAACCCCGACTCAGCGCCGTACCTGTGGGAGCGGGCTTGCCCGCGAAAAGGGCATCCGTTGATTTCGGTCATTCAAGAATCCCCACTGCACCGCCAAGATCGTGGCGATCTGTCACGCCCGCACCTTTGCAGTGCGTGTTAGCCTAACCGGCTTTCGCTCACAAGAAGACTGACCCTCAATGGAATGCAGCCTATGACCCGGACCTCATCCCCCCAGGCAGATGACCAGCATCTGCAGCGCAACCTGACCAACCGCCACATCCAGCTCATCGCCATCGGTGGCGCCATCGGCACCGGCCTGTTCATGGGCTCGGGCAAGACCATCAGCCTCGCGGGCCCGTCGATCATCTTCGTCTACATGATCATCGGCTTCATGCTGTTCTTCGTCATGCGTGCCATGGGCGAGCTGTTGCTGTCGAACCTCAACTACAAGTCGTTCATCGATTTCTCCGCCGACCTGCTCGGCCCCTGGGCCGGCTACTTCACTGGCTGGACCTACTGGTTCTGCTGGGTCGTCACCGGCATCGCCGACGTGGTGGCGATCGCCGCCTATACACAGTTCTGGTTCCCCGACCTGCCGCAGTGGATACCGGCGCTGACCTGCGTGGCGGTGCTGCTGTCGCTGAACCTGGTCACGGTGAAACTGTTCGGCGAGATGGAGTTCTGGTTCGCCCTGATCAAGATCGTCGCCATCCTCGGCCTGGTCGCCACCGGCCTGTACATGGTCATCACCGGCTTCCAGTCGCCGAGCGGCCACACGGCCAGCCTGGCCAACCTGTGGAATGACGGCGGCATGTTCCCCAATGGCCTGTTCGGCTTCTTCGCCGGCTTCCAGATCGCGGTATTCGCCTTCGTCGGCATCGAGCTGGTGGGCACCACCGCCGCCGAAGCGAAGAACCCCGAGCGCACCCTGCCGCGGGCGATCAACTCGATCCCGATCCGCATCATCGTGTTCTACGTGCTGGCGCTGATCGCGATCATGGCCGTGACCCCGTGGCGCGACGTGGTGCCAGGCAAGAGCCCGTTCGTCGAGCTGTTCGTGCTGGCCGGCCTGCCGGCAGCGGCGAGCATCATCAACTTCGTGGTGCTGACCTCGGCCGCTTCGTCGGCCAACAGCGGCGTGTTCTCCACCAGCCGCATGCTCTACGGCCTGGCCCAGGAAGGCGATGCACCGAAGGCCTTCGAAAAGCTCTCGCGGCGCGCCGTACCGGCCAACGGCCTGTACTTCTCCTGCCTGTGCCTGCTGCTCGGCGCGGTGCTGATCTACCTGGTGCCGAACGTGATCGAAGCCTTCACCCTGGTGACCACGGTGTCGGCGGTGCTGTTCATGTTCGTCTGGACGCTGATCCTGCTGTCGTACCTGAGCTACCGCAAGCAGCGCGCGGCGCTGCACGAGAAGTCGATCTACAAGATGCCTGGCGGGCGTTTCATGTGCTACGTGTGCCTGGTGTTCTTCGCCGGCATCCTGGTGCTGCTGAGCCTTGAGGCCGACACCCGTTCGGCGCTGGTGGTCACGCCGATCTGGTTCCTGCTGCTGGCCGTTACCTACCAGTTCGTGCGCAGCAAGCGTCATCCGCGTACTGCGGCGCGCAACGGCTGACACCAGAAGCCGTCATCTGCCCCTCGCCAGCCCGCGCCCTGCCTGGGCTGGCGTGCACACCTAATATTTCTGCCAGTTGTGCGTTTTCGCCGCCCCCCTTCCAATAGCGCCAGGACCCATGCGTCATGGCAAACCTGCCTGACGTGTCTTCATTCGCCTGGAGCACGCTGTCATGTCCGATCAGAGCAACCTCGCCTGTACTTACGCCCATCTGTTTCCCGAACAATTGGCCAACCCCTGCGACCCCGCTGCGCCTGAATCGAATACCGGCCCCATCGCCTACCTGCATGCGCTTTATCAAAAGGCTCTGAGCATCGAAGCGACCAGCGAATCGGAGCAACGTCAGACACTGGCTCAGCGTCGCCCGGATCTGGCACAACTGGTACTGGACCCTGAACGCCTGGAGCAACCTGTCAATGCACTGGCATTGGCCATTTCGACACTGACTCACCACGCCCAGGCCCGCGCAGGTTCAACTACCGACCTGCCCGAAGTGCTCGCTGATGCAGGCTTGCACGTAAATCTGCCATATCACCATGCGCACGAGCAGATCAAGACGGTGCTTGCACACAAAAAGATCCCCTACTTCGAACTGCTGCAACAGTCGCTGCGCTGTTACCCGGTGTTCTGTGAAGCACAACTGCGCAGCAAGGAGCTGCGCCAGGCCATGCGCATGGCCAGCGGCTTCGGGCCCGGGGTGCAGCAGTTGCTGCTCGATAACGACGCGCTGAACTTAAAACTCAGGGATTGGCGCAAATGGTACGGGCTGCAGAACACAACAGAGCAAAAGGCTATCGCGAGCCTGAAGGACGTCGAGACGTTCATGGGCAAGACCGGTCTTGCGTTCGAACAGGTGCTGGAGCTGCTTGCCATAGCCAGCATCGACGATGACGCACAAGCCGGTCACAGCACTGTCCGAACATCCGAGGCCTACCAACCGACGAGCGCAACGTCGCTGGAAAACTTCCATTCCGGCGCGGTCTTCATCAATGCACGCAGCAAGGTTCGCCTGACACTGAAGGACACCTTGTCCGGCGCCGGTATCAAAGCGACGTTCAACAGACTCGACGGCAACTGCTTGCCACGCATGTATCAGATGATTCACCTGCAACGCGAACTGGACCTGCCGTTCGCCGAGGTCGACCTTCTGTTGATCTCGATCCTCCGGGCCGAAGGTCAGAAAAAGGACTGGGATCTGTCGCCCACTACCTTGCGTGCGCTGGGGGTGTTCCGCTATCTGAGCGAGGCCTACGCCATCAGCGCCGAACAATTCGCTGCACTGGTGTGCGAGGTCTGCCCCTATACCGTCGGCACCCAGCCGGCCCTGCTCGACCGCGTGCTCGATGGCCCCGGCAGCACCGCACTGGATACCTCATCATCACTGGTACTCGATGACCGGCCCCTGGACCCGAACGACGGTGCCGAAGGACAGTTCGAGATACTTCCGGGCCTGGCCAAGGCATTGGGGGTCGATGAACAGACAACCCTCGACTGGCTGCAGTTGGTAAAAAACGCCCAGCCGAATCTGCAACTGACGTTGTCGCTCTCACTGCTGTCGGCACTCTATCGGCTCAGCCGCCTGCACCGCATGCTCAAGCGCTCGCGACAGGAAACCGATGCCCTGCTCCAGCTATTGGCCAACGCCGGCATCGACGTGCAGACACAGTTGAGCGGCACACCGCTGATCAGTGATATCGAGACGACCGGCATCCTCGACGTATTGATCGCACTGACCAATCTTGATCAGTGGCTGCGTCAACAACAGATACTTCCCAGTGCACTGCTTGCTGCCCTGACCATCGGCCAACAAACAGACGGCAGCTGGATCGAAGACCATCGAGCGAAGGCGATCAGGCTGCATCAGGTCGCAATCGACGCTGCATTGAAGGATGCATCCACACGCCCCGGTGATAGCGCACCTGACCCTGTTGAGGAGCCAGTGCGACACACAGCACTGGTTGCCCAACTCTTGGCAGACACATTGGGCCTGCAGCTGAACATGCCCGGTTTCACCCTGAACCATGTCGAACCACTGGTGAACTGGGTCGGGAAAAGCCACGCCGAGCTGTTGCAGGCTGCTGATTCGCTGACCGCCACCAGCCCTGCACAGGCGGGCGAGGCAAGCCAGAGCTGGCTTGATCTGGAAAAACGCTGCGCAGTGAGCGTGTTGTTTGCGTTGAGCCCTGGACTGATTCAGTGCATCGCCGATCACCCCGATAGATTCGCGCTTGAGCGCAACAGCCAGGCAGTCACCCTCGATGTTTGCTACAAGCTCGCCTGCCTCAAAGGCTGGGTAGCAGTCAGTACCGAGCAAGGGCGTAGCGAGGAAGACGTATTGCGCTTCTTCAAAGGATTGCAACCCAGCACCCTTGCTACAGATCGCCAACAGTTCGCCAGGACGATGGCCACGCTCTGTGCCTGGACCGACGACGACGTCGCGGCAGCCTGCCCGGCCTACGAAGAGCTCATGGAAGTGGAGGATACCCGACCGACCTTCAACGACTTCCTGGAGACGCTATCTACCGCTGAGCTGGCCGCTTACGAGCGCTTCAAGATCGACTTGGTGTTGCTCAGGGTGATCATTCGCGTGGCTGGCTCCTGGAATTATAAAGACAGCGAGTTCGGCAGCTTGAACGGCAAGCTGCTGAGGTTCCTCGATCAGAATCCCGGCCCTCTACTGGTTACCGAAAAACAATACCAGGACGCCTACAAACCCGAAAAATGGCTGGCGACGTGGAAATCAGCAGACAAAGGAGGCCATGAGTATCACCCGCTCGAATTCGAAGTCGTGGGTACTGCTCCGGGTACCGTAAGCCGGTCGGTGGGTATCCCGGGTGTACCCACCAACATCAGGCAGATCGACTACATCCTGCGCATGAAATCTCTGGCCCAGGCCACGGGCCTTGCCTGCCGTTCGCTGCTCGACCTCACCGAGCTCACCGAACACTCCAGCTACCGTCAGTACGAAGCCTCAAGCCAGTTGCTACTGGCCAGTACCGACGAAACCATGCGGGCCAGCGTCGACGCACAGAGCGCCGAATCGTGGCGTGATGCGCTGGCCGGCTACCTGATCGGGCACGGGGCCAAGGGTGCAGGCAATGCTTCGGTCGCTTTCGGTAATGCCGATGATCTGTGCACCTACTGCCTGTGCGACATCCTGGTCGGCCCCGAGGTGCAGACCACCCTGCTCGACCAGGCCATCGGCAGCCTGCAGCACTATCTGTCGCGCGTGCACGCACGTCTGGAGCCGGGCTACCTGGACAACGCGCCGTCTGGCGAGCAGCAACTGGCCTGGCAAGGCCAGATGGGTCAGTACGGCACCTGGAAGCGCAACCGTGAACAATTGAACCATCCGGCCAACCTGATCCACTACACCCATCGCACCAACAAGAGCAAGGCCTTTCAGGCGCTGGAAATCGAGCTCAATCAGGGCAAGATGGACATCACCCTGTTGCACACCGCCATCTGCAACTACCTCACCAAGTTCGAACGCATCAGTAACCTGCAGGTGGTCAGCGGGTATCTGGATGGGCACGATCCCAAGCGCAACACCTACCACCTGATCGCCCGCACCAACAGCACGCCGCTGGAATACTACTGGCGCACCCTGGACATCAGCCTGTGCGACGACAAACGCCGCCTGAGCCCATTGGCCTGGAGCGAATGGCAGCCAATCTCGCTGTCCCCTGCCGGAGAGATCGTCGGCGCCGCTCAGCCCGACAGCCGCGCCGATCTGGTACGTCCCGTCGTCATTGCTGGTCGACGCTACGTCTTCTGGTTGGAGCGCAGCGCCAACGATCTGGTCAACGGTAATGATGCCAGCGCCACCTTGCTCGGAAAGCGCAAGCTTACGGTCAACTATTGCTTCCAGCAGAGCGACGACACCTGGAGCACCCCCAATGAAATCCTGTGTCTGGACGGTTTTGCAAAGGGCGAGTGGAAACCAGAGACCCATGCCAAAAATAAAGAATTCGAGCCAGGTCTGATTGTTACCGTGAATCAGGAAGGGGAGAGAGCCAGCGATCCTTGGCTGACCGTACTGCTATACGACAGCAACGCGAAAGAAGAACGCGTTCATGACCGTGATTACTACCTGGTTTTCCGAGACTTGCTGTTGGTGGAGGAAAAAAGCCTGAGCAATACCGATGCCGATTCGCTCAGCCAGGTTCTGATCAATAGTTTTGGGCGAGAGCATTCAGTTGTTCACCCTTACGATGGGGAAATTATCCTCGCTTCGCTGATCGAGCCCTACATTGGGCACTCAAACTATCTACGTCGGTACGCCAAAGATATGACTCCACTACCGCCCCCCCCACCCACCCCAAACAAATTCCCAGCGAACTACGATGAGTTTACTGCCCTATCACACCCCTACGTTTCAGGCGATCTAGTCTGGACGCCAGACAACATAACAGACAACGACCCAGCACACCTTGAATTAAAAATCAACAAAACAAACAGCAACCTAACCATTAACTTCACTTCACATCTTAAGCCTCGCTCTATCGATATAAAAGGCCATATCTATATAAAAACAATTTCGTCACCTGAAGCAGCGACCCGGTGGGAACTCAAGGACTTCACCAATGGCATGTCGATACCTTCCACCGATGTCACTCACCTGAAATTCTTTCTTTGGACCCCCTTAGTCGATGATTACTTTTTCTATATTAGAGAGTACAAGATACATCAGTCCGGTGTAGATAAACCCTGGAGCATCTCCATTGCAGCCAATACAAAACAGGCTCAGTACCTGGACTTGACCGCAGTCAAGGACGACCCGCCACATCTCAGTAGCGACAAGTTTCGCCTCAACACGCTCTTCGGCAAAAACCTCGTCGCCCGTGCCAGCCAAGGCGTCGAACGGGTACTTGCGTGGGACACCCAGTCGCTGCCCGAACCCTCGCTGGATGAAAGCGATACCTCCCTGCCCACAGACTTCCACGGCGCCAACGCGCTGTACTTGCGTGAGCTGTTCCTACACGTACCGGCCATGATAGCCATGCGCCTGACCGAACAGCAGCAGTTCGAGGAAGCCGAAGACTGGTACCTGCGCTACCTGTTCAACCCGTATCGCACCAAACCTGATGCCGAAGGACGCCCCGCCCCCTGGTGCACGCGCCCGCTGGCCGAAGTCGGCACCCTGAGCTCGACCCTGAGCCAGGACGTCGACCCCATCACCTGGGTCTTTCTGCGTTCGCGCTATTACCAGGAAGCGATCTACCTTTCGTTGCTCGAAAACTGGCAGATGCAAGGCGACCACTTCTATCGCCAGATCACCCTCAGCAGCCTGAACCAGGCCTGGCTGTGTTATCAGCAGGCACTACAACTGCTCGGCCCACTGACCAAGGCGGACCTGACCTCCCGCTGGAGGGTCACAGCGCTCGAAACGCTGAGCGATGATGTTTTCCGCAGGCCCACCAACCCTCGCGTGACCGGGTTGCAGCAGCTGCTCAGGCAACGCCTGTCCAATCTGCGCCACGGCCTGACGATCGATGGCAAAGCATTGCCGCCGCTGACCTGGAACAGCGAGAGCCTGGAAGCCTTCCCTGGTGGCCAAGGTGGATTCAACAGCCAACCTGCAGTATTTCGAAGAGCCCAGGAAAGGTTGCCACACTATCGTTTCCGCCACCTGCTGCCCCTGGCCACAGAGGCTGCACGCCAACTGGCAGATCTGGGTCGTCATTACCTCGCGCTGATGGAAGGCCAGTTCGACAAGAAACTGCTGGTGTTGCGCCAGGCACACAATCTCAAGATGGCGGACTTCGCCATTCGCCTGCAGCAAAAATCCATCAACAGCCTGCAAAAGCGCAAATCAGGGCTACAGATGAGCAGAAGCAAGTTGATCGCCCGCGCCGACTGGCTAGACGAACTGATCAACATCGGACGCTCCCCTGAAGAAGAAGCCGCGACCGCGTTCACCTGGATCTCCAACAGCACCAAACTGTTGAGCATTCCTTTCGAGCTCGCAGGCTCGGCCGTAGACACTGGTGTGCCGACAATCTTCGGCTTGGCGGTCGGTGGGCAAAAGCCTGCGGCGCCCATGTATGCAACCGCTGCGGGCCTGAAGATCGCCAGCGATGTCTCGGACATGCTGGCCATAGAGCTCAAGACACAAGCCGACTACAACCGCCGCGCAGACAACTGGGCGTTCGAAAAGCGCGAAGCCGAATGGGACCTGAGCGTTATCAACAATAATCTCGAGGAACTGGAACTTGAGCTCAGCGCCAGCAACATCGAACTGGCGCGTTGTGTCCAGGACCGCAAAAACCTGTGGGAGGCCCATGCGTCCATGACCAACAGCTTCAACATCGTGGCGACCTACGACTGGCTCACGGCGCGCCAGGAACAGATCTACGGCAGTGCCTACGACGCCGTGCGGTCTCTGTGCCAGATGACCGAGTCTGCCTGGCGCCTGGAGATTGGCGACTATCGCCGCCAGGGCTTCTTCGACGCCTATGCCTGGCACGACAAATACAAGGGCATGCTGGCCGGCGAGTCTTTGCTGCTGGGGTTACAGCAGATGGAAAACGAGTACCTGTCGAACAACGAACGGCGACTGACCATCCGCAAGACCTTCAGCCTCAACCATCAATTGGGGCAAAAGCAATGGGACAGCCTTTTCGAGAAAGGTTCCAACGCCGACTCAGCGCCTTCCTTGAATTTCGCGTTTTCGGCAGCGGACTTCGACAAGAGCTACCCAGGCCACTATCTGCGCCAACTGAAACACGTTTCCGTCACCTTGGTCATGAAGGACAGGCCGGACCTGAGCGAGCTATGCGCCGTGCTCACCCAGGTGGCGAGCAACACCTTGCTCGAGCCAAACAGCACTGCGGCCACATCGATGTATCCTGTCATTGAAACGGCGACCATGCAGGAGAAAGAGGCGCGCGAAAAGGCCGCTCTGGATCCACTACTGGTATTGCGCAATCCAGGCGTCAATCAACAGATAGCCTTGTCTGAAACGACAACCGAGGATGGCCTGGGGTATGAGCCAGGCACCTGGGTATACGAGCTGATGTTCCATGACGGGCGCTACCTGCCTTTCGAAGGCACCGGCGCCATTTCGCAATGGGAGCTGAAGATCCTGGGCGACAAGGCGTTGCTCAAAGATCTGTCCGTGATTACCGACATCAAACTGAACATGGTCTACACCGCCAAGGCTGGCGATCAGGCCTTTACTGATGCTGTGCAAAAGCTGCTCAAACAAGCCAAGGATGACACGCCCTCCGACACCTGACCCGGCAAGGTATGCTCACACCTGCAAGTTCGGCCCGGCGCCGAGCCTGCAGGTGCTGGCCTGCCAGCGCTTCAGGGCGTGGCCGTGACAAAAACATGCAGCCCGAAGGTGTACATGGCCTGGTAACCCTTTGATCTGCGGTGCTGGATGGCACGGGCTTGCCCGCTACGGCACCTCCAGCCCCTCCAGCACCGCTTCAGCCAACGCCACGCCCTTCTCCAGTGAGTTTTCCGTCGCAGTCAGCAAGCTGCGCAGAGGTTCCCCCACCTGCTCCAACGCCAGCGCATTGGTTTCATACGCTGCCTTGAGCGCCGCGATCGCGCACACCAGCGCGTCGGCGCTGTCGATGCCTGCGCGCACGGTACAGATCGGGTCATGGGACTGATGGCAGGTGCCGTAATCCATGCTGGCCGTGACAGGCCGGCGACGACGCGGGGTTGGGATGTATGGGTCATGGATCATGACTGAGCCTCCCGCTGGGTGGATGCGGAAGGTGGATCTGGAACGATCTTCTTGAGCATGGTGCGTCTCCTTGCAGCTCTCTCTTTATGACGCTCCGAGCCCATACGCCAATATGGGTGGACGGAGCCGTGCGGGTTGGCGTGCCGGCAGAGAGAACCGGTGAGCCCGAAGGCTCCCACACACGGCTCCGCCCATAACGGGTGCAGCCATGCAGAGCAAAGTCGCAAGGAGCGTCAATGCTCGATCTCTCTGTATAACGGGACGCCAATCCCGGCCGCAGAATCTACTGCGGTGCCGAACGGTACTCAAGTACCGCTTATGTGTCAAAACTGTTCACCGCCCTGGCCCCAATCCTGTGCAGGCCAGCCGCGCAAGCACCAACCTGGCCCTCATCCAAGCCCCGCATCGAAGCACAACCCTTCTAATCTGCAGCCTCGCGCACCACGGCACAGCCTTTGCAATCTCCCTTCTGCCAACACCACAACAACTCAGCGGAGAGAGCACATGAAGCGACGCAGTCTGATCAAGGCCTTCACCCTCAGCGCATCGATTGCGGCGATGGGCCTGAGCTGGAGCATCCAGGCGGCCGAGACCATCAAGGTCGGCATCCTGCATTCGCTGTCCGGGACCATGGCCATTTCCGAAACGTCGCTCAAGGACATGGCGCTGATGACCATCGACGAGATCAACGCCAAGGGCGGGGTCAATGGCAAGCTGCTCGAACCGGTGGTGGTCGACCCGGCCTCGAACTGGCCGCTGTTCGCCGAGAAGAGCCGCCAACTGCTGACCCAGGACAAGGTCGCGGTGGTGTTCGGCTGCTGGACCTCGGTGTCGCGCAAGTCGGTGCTGCCGGTGTTCGAGGAGCTCAACGGGCTGCTGTTCTACCCGGTGCAATATGAAGGTGAGGAGATGTCGCCGAACGTGTTCTACACCGGCGCTGCGCCCAACCAGCAGGCGATCCCGGCGGTGGAGTACCTGATGAGCGAAGACGGCGGTGGTGCCAAGCGCTTCTTCCTGCTGGGCACCGACTACGTCTACCCGCGCACCACCAACAAGATCCTGCGCGCCTTCCTGCACAGCAAGGGCGTGGCCGACAAGGATATCGAAGAGGTCTACACGCCGTTCGGCCACGCCGACTACCAGACCATCGTCGCCAACATCAAGAAGTTCTCCGCAGGCGGCAAGACGGCGGTGATCTCCACCGTCAATGGCGACTCCAACGTGCCCTTCTACAAAGAGCTGGCCAACCAGGGCCTGAAGGCCACCGACGTGCCGGTGGTGGCCTTCTCGGTGGGTGAAGAGGAACTGCGTGGCATCGACACCAAGCCGCTGGTCGGCCACTTGGCGGCGTGGAACTACTTCGAGTCGGTGGAGAACCCGGTCAACCAGAAGTTCGTCGCCGACTGGAAAGCCTACGCCAAGGCCAAGGGCTTGCCGGGTGCCGACAAGGCGGTGACCAACGACCCGATGGAGGCCACCTACGTGGGCATCCACATGTGGGCGCAGGCGGTCGAGAAAGCCAAGTCCACCGATGTCGACAAAGTGCGTGAGGCCTTGGCCGGGCAGAGCTTCCAGGCGCCGTCCGGCTTCACCCTGACCATGGACAAGACCAACCACCACCTGCACAAGCCGGTGATGATCGGCGAGATCCAGGAAGACGGGCAGTTCAGTGTGGTCTGGCAGACCGAGCAGCCGCTGCGCGCGCAGCCGTGGAGCCCGTTCATTCCGGGTAACGACAAGCGACCTGACTATGCGGTGAAGGGTAACTGATTGCACGGGGGCCGCGTTGCGGCCCATTCGCGGGCAAGCCCGCTCCCACAGGTTCAGCGGTGTTCTCGAGATCTGTGGGAGCGGGCTTGCCCGCGAAGAATCCACCGCCGATTTCCAGGATTACCCGCATGCTCAGACTACTGCTCACCCTCCTGCTGCTCCTGCCTCTGGCCACCCACGCCAGCGAGGGCGAATTCTTCCTCGGCGCCAAGCCCGCCGAACAGGCCAGCCTGCTCGAAGGCTGGGCCGCACAACCCGAACCGGCCCGCCTGGCGCTGCTGGAAAACCTGCGCGAAGGGCGCATAGCCGAAGACGACACGCGCAAGGTGCGCCTGAACAATCGCCTGCGCGGCCTGATCGACAACGCCCTGGCCAGCCATCAACTGCTCAGCGCCGACAGCAACCTGCGTCTGGCCGCAGCACGGCAACTACAAAAGAGCGCGCAACCGGCGCAGATGGCGCTGCTCGATCGCGCCTTCGCCAGTGAGCCGGACGCCGCCGTGCACGCCGCCCTGGGCCTCGCCCTGGCCAACCTGCAACTGGGCGCCAGCGAACCTCGGGTACGCCTGGCCGCAGTGCGCCTGCTCGGGGAAACCGGCGACCCGCTGGCGCGTACCCGTCTGGAAGCCCTGTTGCAGCCTGGCGCAGAACCCGACGCCGGAGTGCGCACCGCCGCCGAGACCAGCCTGGCCCAGGTCCAACGCAAGCTGCTGTTCGGTGAGATCCTCGGCCAGGCGTTCAGCGGCCTGTCGCTGGGTTCGATCCTGCTGCTGGCGGCCTTGGGCCTGGCGATCACCTTCGGCCTGCTAGGGGTGATCAACATGGCCCACGGCGAAATGCTGATGCTCGGTGCCTACAGCACCTACCTGGTGCAGGTGCTGCTGCAGCGCTACGCCCCCGGCGCCATCGAGTTCTACCCGCTGATCGCCCTGCCGGTGGCCTTCGCCGTCAGTGCCGGAGTCGGCATGGCGCTGGAACGCACCGTCATCCGCCATCTCTACGGCCGCCCGCTGGAAACCCTGCTGGCGACCTGGGGCATCAGCCTGATCCTGATCCAGGCGGTGCGCCTGCTGTTCGGCGCGCAGAACGTCGAGGTGAGCAACCCGGCGTGGTTGTCTGGCGGCATCCAGGTGCTGCCCAACCTGGTGCTGCCTTACAACCGCCTGGTGATCATCGGCTTCGCCCTGGCGGTGGTGCTGCTCACCTGGCTGCTGCTCAACCGCACACGGTTGGGGCTGAACGTGCGCGCGGTCACGCAGAACCGCAACATGGCGGCCTGCTGCGGTGTGTCCACCGGGCGCGTCGACATGCTCGCCTTCGGCCTGGGCTCGGGCATCGCCGGGCTGGGCGGGGTGGCCCTGAGCCAAGTCGGCAACGTCGGCCCTGACCTGGGCCAGAGCTACATCATCGACTCCTTCCTGGTGGTGGTGCTCGGCGGCGTCGGGCAACTGGCCGGTAGCCTCTGGGCCGCCTTCGGCCTGGGCATCGCCAACAAGCTGCTGGAACCGCAGATCGGTGCGGTGCTCGGCAAGATCCTCATCCTTGCGTTGATCATTCTGTTCATCCAGAAACGCCCGCAAGGCCTGTTCGCCCTCAAGGGACGGGTAATCGACTGATGAACCAGCCACTGCTTGTCACTGCCACGCAAAAGCTCGGGCCACGCCTGTCACTGGCCACCGGCGCCATCGTCATCCTGGTGCTGCTGGCCCTGCCGCTGCTGTCGCTGCTGCCTGAGGGCCATGCGCTGCAGGTCTCGGCCTACACCCTGACCCTGGTCGGCAAGATCCTTTGCTACGCCATCGTCGCCCTGGCACTGGACCTGGTCTGGGGCTACGCCGGGCTGCTGTCGCTGGGCCACGGCCTGTTCTTCGCCCTCGGCGGCTATGCCATGGGCATGTACCTGATGCGCCAGGCGGCCGGCGACGGCCTGCCGGGCTTCATGACCTTCCTGTCGTGGAGCGAGCTGCCCTGGTACTGGGCCGGCACCCAGCACTTCGCCTGGGCGCTGTGCCTGGCGGTACTGGCGCCGGGGATGCTGGCACTGGTGTTCGGCTGGTTCGCCTTCCGTTCGCGGATCAAGGGGGTGTACTTCTCGATCATGACCCAGGCCCTGACGTTTGCCGGGATGCTGCTGTTCTTTCGCAACGAAACCGGGTTCGGCGGCAACAACGGCTTCACCAGCTTCCGCACCATCCTGGGCTTCGAGATCACCGCACCGGGTACCCGCGCGGTGCTGTTCCTGCTCACGGTCGCCCTGCTGCTGGGCAGCCTGTACCTGTGCTGGTGGCTGACGCGCAGCAAGTTCGGGCGCCTGCTCACCGCGCTGCGCGACGCCGAGAACCGCCTGATGTTCTGCGGATACGATCCACGCGGCTTCAAGCTGCTGGTGTGGGTGCTCAGCGCCGTGCTGTGCGGCCTGGCCGGGGCGCTTTACGTGCCGCAGGTGGGCATCATCAACCCCAGCGAGATGTCGCCGACCAACTCCATCGAAGCCGCCGTCTGGGTTGCCCTGGGCGGGCGCGGCACGCTGATCGGCCCGCTGCTCGGCGCCGGTCTGGTCAATGGCATGAAGAGCTGGTTCACCGTGGCCTTCCCGGAGTTCTGGCTGTTCTTCCTCGGCGCACTGTTCATCCTGGTCACCCTGTACCTGCCCAAGGGCGTGGTCGGGCTGCTGAAGAAAAGGAGCCAGCCATGAGAGGCATCCCTGCGGTTCATCCGGAATTCATGCTGGAGCCGGTCTTCGATCAGGTGGGCACCGGCCGCGACGCCATTGGCCTGGGCCAGCCGCGCAAGGCCGGGCTCGACACCCGCCATGGCACGGTACTGAGCCTTGAAGACATCAGCGTCAGCTTCGACGGGTTCAAGGCGCTCAACGCGCTCAACCTGTACATCGGCGTTGGCGAACTGCGCTGCATCATCGGCCCCAACGGCGCCGGCAAGACCACGATGATGGACGTGATCACCGGCAAGACCCGCCCCGACACCGGCAGTGCGTTCTTCGGCGATACCCTGGACCTGACCCGCATGAGCGAGTACCAGATCGCCCAGGCGGGCATCGGCCGCAAATTCCAGAAGCCCACGGTGTTCGAGGCGCTCAGCGTGCATGAAAACCTCGAGTTGGCGCTCAAGACCGACAAGTCGGTCTGGGCCAGCCTGGCGGCGCGCTTGAGCAGCGAGCAGCGTGAGCGAATAGAGCACGTGCTGACGACCGTGCGCCTGAACAGCCTGGCCTCGCGCCAGGCCGGGCTGTTGTCACACGGCCAGAAGCAGTTCCTGGAGATCGCCATGCTGCTGGTGCAGGAGCCGCAGTTGCTGCTGCTCGACGAGCCGGTGGCGGGCATGACCGACGCCGAGACCGAGTTCACCGCCGAGCTGTTCAAGGGCCTGGCGGGCACGCATTCGCTGATGGTGGTGGAGCACGATATGGGCTTCGTGGGCAGCATTGCCGACCATGTGACGGTGCTGCACCAGGGCTCGGTGCTGGCCGAGGGGTCGCTTGCGCAGGTGCAGGCGGACGAGCGGGTGGTCGAGGTGTATCTGGGCCGCTAGACCAGGAATCCTGCACTGGCCTCTTCGCGGGCAAGCCCGCTCCCACAGGGGGGCACACGATCCTTGTGGGAGCGGGCTTGCCCGCGAAAGGGCCGGTACAGATCAAACAGATTTGTCAGGAACCAAACATGCTCAAGATCGACACCCTGCACCAGTACTACGGCGGCAGCCACATCCTCCGAGGCCTGTCGTTCGAAGCCAGGATCGGCGAAGTCACCTGCCTGCTGGGCCGCAACGGCGTGGGCAAGACCACCCTGCTGCGCTGCCTGATGGGCCTGGTGCCAGCCCGCGAAGGCAGCATCGAGTGGGAGGGCAAGCCGATCACTGCGCTCAAGCCCCAGCAGCGGGTGCATGCCGGCATCGCCTACGTGCCCCAGGGCCGCGAGATATTCCCGCGCCTGACCGTGGAGGAAAACCTGCTGATGGGCCTGTCGCGCTTCAGCGCCCGCGAGGCGCGGGAGGTGCCGGCATTCATCTACGAGTTGTTCCCGGTGCTCGAACAGATGAAGCAACGCCGTGGCGGCGACCTCTCCGGCGGCCAGCAGCAACAGCTGGCGATCGGTCGCGCGCTGGCCAGCCGTCCGCGCCTGCTGATCCTCGATGAACCCACCGAAGGCATCCAGCCGTCGGTGATCAAGGAAATCGGCGCGGTCATCCGCAGCCTCGCCCAGCGCGGCGACATGGCCATCCTGCTGGTCGAGCAGTTCTACGATTTTGCCGAAGAGCTGGCCGACCAATATCTGGTCATGGCCCGCGGTGAAATCGTCCAGCGCGGCCGCGGCGAAAACATGCAGGCCGAAGGTGTGCGCGGGCTGGTAACCATTTAATCTGCAACATCGACTTTGCGAGACACTGCCATGAGCTACCAGATCCGTGATGCCCTACCCGAAGACGTGGCGGGCATCCTCGACATCTACAACGACGCCGTGCGCAACACCACGGCGATCTGGAACGAACAACAGGTAGACCTGGCCAACCGCAAGGCCTGGGTCGCTGCACGTGTAGAGCAGGGCTATCCGGTGCTGGTGGCCGTGGATGAAAGCGGCGTGCTGGGCTACGCCTCCTTTGGCGACTGGCGTACCTTCGAGGGCTACCGCTTCACCGTCGAGCACTCGGTGTATGTGCGTGGGGATCAACGTGGTAAAGGCCTGGGGCCGGTGCTGATGCAGTTGTTGATCGAACGTGCACGCAGTTGTGGCAAGCATGTGATGGTGGCGGCCATCGAGAGTGGCAACGCTGCCTCGGTGCGCATTCATGAGCGGCTGGGGTTCGTGGTGACCGGACAGATGCCGCAGGTGGGCGTCAAGTTCGGACGCTGGATGGACCTTACCTTGATGCAGTTGGTGCTGAATCCAGGTGCCGAACCAACCTGAAATTGATGTTGGCTGTGCTGGCCTCTTCGCGGGCAAGCCCGCTCCCACAGGCATTGTGCAGTACCTGTAGGAGCGGGCTTGCCCGCGAAGAGGCCGGGCCTGCAAACCTCACATCTGGGTAAACCGCCCCAAACGCTGCCTCAACATGCTGTTCTCACTGCGCAACTGCTGCACTTCCTGCAGCAGCTCCAGCGCCAGCGCCACCCCTTCCCACTCCAGTTCCAGCTCCTGGTGCAGCTTCGCCGCGCGCTTTGTCAGCAACGGCGCCTGATCGTCGAACAACCAGTCCTCGGGGGTGCGCCCGGAGGGTTCGACAATGCCGTGCTCGACGATTTCGATCACGCAGTCGGCCGTGACATCGGCCTCCTGACACAAGGTTCGCATGTCCAGTTGAACGATCAGGGTGCTGCTCATGGTCACTTACTCCATTGTGTCCTCGGGTTGAACGCGGCCTTCTCGGAGAGTTTGGTCCAGAGTTCGCGAGTGGTCGCATCGGAGGTGCTCGGCATGACCACCTTGAGCTGGGCGTAGAGATCGCCACGCTCGCCCTGCTTGTTCGCAAGGCCCATGCCCTTGACCCGCAGGCGCTGGCCGCTCTGGCTGTCGGGGCGGATGGTCAGGTTGATCTTGCCGGTCAGGGTCGGAACCGCCACCTTGGTGCCCAGCGCTGCCTCCCAGGGAGCCAGCGGCACGGTGATGATCAGGTCGTGGCCTTCGACATCGAACAGCGGGTGCGGCGCCATGCGGATGGTCAGGAACAGGTCGCCGTTGGCACCACCGCCGACACCCGGAGCGCCCTGGCCCTTGAGGCGAATGCGCTCGCCGTCGGTCACTCCGGCCGGGATCTTCACGTTCAGCGTCTTGGTGGTGAAACCGGTGCGCTGCCCGGCAGCGTTGGTCTGCGGCACCTGGAAGCTGATCTGTTTGGAGTCCTTGCTCAGGGTCTCTTCGAGAAACACTGCCAGTTCCAGTTCCACGTCCTGCCCTCGCCTGCCGGCACTGCGCTGCTGGCCGCGTGCGCCGCCAAAGGGATTGCCGCCACGGGCACCGAAGATCGAGCTGAAGAAGTCGGAGAAGTCACCGCTCTCGAAGCCGCCGCCACCGCCGCGACTTTCCCAGCCTGGCGGCGCCTGGAACGGCCGGCCATGCTGGCCGCCGTACTTGCGGATCTCGTCGAATTCAGCGCGTTTCTGCGCATCGCCCAGCACTTCGTAGGCCTCGTTGGCCTCCTTGAATTTCTCCTCGGCGTCACGCTCCTTGCTGACGTCGGGGTGATACTTGCGCGCCAGCTTGCGGTACGCGGCCTTGATCGCCTTCTCGTCCGCGCTGGGCTCGACGCCGAGTATCTTGTAATAGTCTTTGAAGTCCATCTAAGGATCACCAGTAGGAATTTTCGTGTTGCATCTGAAGATTGGGGTCAAGCATAGCCTTTCAAGGTTCGCTTGGGTTTGTCATATGGCAGACGATCGGTCTTGATTCTGTCGGCCACTGGCATAAACTGCGCGGCCGTTTGGCCTCCGGAAGCCCCTCCCCATGTCTGACCTATCCCCGGCTCGCGCCCTTGGCATCGACTTCGGCACCTCCAACTCCACGGTGGGTTGGCACCGCCCTGGCGTCGAATCGCTGATCGCCCTGGAAGAGGGCAAGATCACCCTGCCGTCGGTGGTGTTCTTCAACATCGAGGAGCGGCGCCCGGTGTATGGCCGTCTGGCCCTGCACGAGTACCTGGAAGGCTACGAAGGCCGCCTGATGCGCTCGCTCAAGAGCCTGCTGGGCTCCAAGCTGATCAAGCATGACACCAGCGTGCTCGGCAGCGCGCTGCCATTCAAGGACCTGCTGGGCATGTTCATCGGCGAGCTGAAGAAGCGCGCCGAGGCCAATGCCGGGCGCAGCTTCGACCAGGTCGTGCTGGGCCGCCCGGTGTTCTTCGTCGACGAGGACCCAGCGGCCGACCAGGAGGCCGAGGATACCCTCGCCGAAGTCGCACGCAAGATCGGCTTCAAGGACGTGTCGTTCCAGTACGAACCGATCGCCGCAGCCTTCGACTACGAGTCGGGCATCAGCCGCGAAGAGCTGGTGCTCATCGTCGATATCGGCGGTGGTACTTCGGACTTTACCCTGATCCGCCTGTCGCCCGAACGGCACCTGGTCGATGAGCGCCAGGATGACATCCTCGCCACCGGCGGCGTGCACATCGGCGGTACCGACTTCGACAAGCAACTGAGCCTGCAAGGCGTGATGCCGCTGTTCGGCTATGGCAGCCGCATGAAGAGCGGCGCGCTGATGCCGACCAGCTACCACCTGAACCTGGCGACCTGGCACACCATCAACGCCCTGTACTCGCAGAAGTCGCAACTGGCGCTGGGCAGCATGCGCTACGACATCGAGGATGCGCTGGGCATCGACCGCCTGTTCAACCTGATCGAACAGCGCGCCGGACACTGGCTGGCGATGGAAGTGGAGGCCAGCAAGATCGAGCTGACCGACCAGGTCAGCCGGCGCATCGACCTGGGCCGGGTCGAGCCGGGCCTGGCTGCGGACCTGACCCGCGGCCTGTTCGAGGACGCCATCGACGGCCTGTTGCAGCGGGTCCGTGGCAGCGTCAGCGAGCTGCTGGCCAAGGCCGGGGTCAGTGAAGCGCAGGTGGATACGGTGTTCTTCACCGGGGGCTCGAGCGGCATTCCGGCGCTGCGCAACAGCGTTGCGGCGATGCTGCCCAATGCGCGGCATGTGGAAGGCAATATCTTTGGCAGCATTGGCAGCGGGCTGGCCATTGAGGCGCGCAAGCGGTACGGGACAATCTAACCCTTTGCCTGTGCTGGCCTCTTCGCGGGTAAACCCGCGAAGAGGCCGGTACACGTTCAAGCAACCCCTCAGACCAGCTCCATCCGCCTCAGCTCACTCTTCAGGTAGGCATAGTAGATCGGCCCCGCCACCACCCCCGGCAAGCCGAACGCCGCTTCGAACACCAGCATCGCCAGCAACAGCTCCCACGACTTGGCACGGATCTGCCCACCGACGATCCGCGCGTTGAGGAAATACTCGACCTTGTGGATGACGATCAGGTAGCCCAGCGCCGCCGCCGCAACCCAGATCGACAGCGACAGCCCGACGATGGTGATCAGGGTGTTGGACATCAGGTTGCCGATCACTGGCAGCAGTCCGAGCAGGAAGGTCAGTACGATCAGGGTCTTGGTCAGCGGCAGGTGCACGTCGAACAGCGGCAGCACCACGGCGAGGAAGATGCCGGTGAACGCGGTGTTGAGCAGCGAGATCTTGATCTGCGCGAAGACGATGTTGCGAAACGCCTGCACCAGCAGGCTCAGGCGCTCGAACAGCGCAGCGGCCAGCGGCTTACGTCGGGACAGGTCGGGCAGGCGCTGCAAGGCGATGATCGCGCCAAGGATCATGCCGATCAGCAAGGTCACGAACATGTGCGCCATGCCCTTGCCCACCAGTTGCAGGTCGCTCAGGTGGCTGCGGATCCAGTCACCGATGGCCACTTTGAACTCTGCCGCGCTGGCCGGCAGGTAACCCTCGATGAACGGCGGCAACTGCCCTCGGGCGCGCTCCACCAGGCCCATGAACTTGTCCAGCGAAGCGCCGGGGTTCTCCGCCTCGTGCAGCAGGAAGCTGAAAGCGCCGGCGATCAACAGCGTCAGCGTGCTCACCACCAGCGTGCCGAGCAGCGCCACCGCCAGCCAGCGCGCCCGTTGTCCGGCGATCAGCGGCTGCAGGCGCGGGGTGAGCATGTTGACCAGCTCGAACACCAGCAGGCCCGCAAGCAGGCTCGGCAGCAGCTTGAGGGGCAACGCCAGGAGCAGGCCGGCAACGACGATGATGCAGCTGGCCAGGGTGATCTGGCGGGGAGTGAAAGTCATACAGCCTCGGCGGCAGACAGCGGAAAGACCCGCAGTCTGCCAGCCTTCAGGCGCAAGGCATAGGCGCAGGTCACTTCTTCTTCAGGCATTCGCTCATGAATGCCTTGCGCTCGTCGCCCTTGAGCGCCGTGGCCTTCGGGTCGGCGTTACAGGCCTTCATGCGCTCCTGTGGCGTGGTCGGCTTGGCAGGCTCGGCTTTTTTCAGGCAGTTGCTCATGAACGCCTTGCGCTCGTCGCCCTTGAGGGCCTGAGTGGTGGCGTCGGCGTTACAGGTCTTCATCTTTTCCTGCTGCGGCGTAGCGGCGAATCCTTGCCCGGCGATCGACATCCCCAGTACCAGCAATGACACATGCAGCATCTTCATGGAGTGGTCTCCTTGTCCCGCGCAGGATGCACGGTCGTCGAGCTGAGTGTAGACAAGAATTCTTACATCCCTGCCCGCACCCTCCGCCGGTACTGCTCAGGCGTGCACCGGGCCTGGCGCTGGAACATGGCGATGAACGCCGAGGCGCTGCTGTAGCCGAGATCGAACGCGATGCTCTGGATAGGCAAGCCGCTTTCCAGCGCTTCGATGGCGCGCAGAAAGCGTAGGCGCAGGCGCCATTCGCCAAAGCTCATGCCCAGTTCGCGGATGAACTGGCGGGCCAGGGTGCGCTCGCTGACATGCACCTGAGCGGCCCAGTCGCCGAGCGGTCGGTTATCGCCGGGCTCGGCGTGCAGGGCCTCGAGTACCTGACGCAGGCCGTCGCTGCGGGCGAAAGGTAGGTAGCAGGTTTGCGTGGGCGCCAGCTGCAGTTGGTCGAGCAGCACCTGGACCAGGCGCTGATCGCGTTCATCCTGGGCGACCGTGAGGTCGCGACGAGCGAAATCGCCGAGGATCGCCTTGAGGATGTCGCTTATCGCCAGGCTGCAGGGCTGGGCTGGCAGATCGGCGCATAGGCTGCGGTCGAGGTAGACCGAGCGGAAGACGACGGCCTGCGGGTTGTAGCAACCGTGCTCATGATCAGGAGGAACCCAGACCGCGTGGTTGGGCGGCGAGATGAAACGCTGGCCGTCGACATCCAGGTGCATGACGCCATGGGCGGCATAGTTGAGTTGGCCCCACGGATGAAAGTGCGGGGCGCTGACCGTGTCGGCGCCGAACTCGTCGTAGCGAAAGTACACCGGCGCCGGGAGTTCGGGGAAACGGGGATGGTCGAGGTATTTGGCGGACATGCTGTCTGCTTCACGGGGCGAGTTGTCTGGATGGGAGTATAGCCTTGTGGACAGACAGAGGATAATGGCGGGCATCTGCGGTGTTCTTTTCGCGGGCAAGTCGGAGCGCCGAACCGCCCCCCAGAAGCGTCACACCGAAACAGCAATTCCCACGAGTCAAAGCCTCATGAACTGCAGCTTCCCCGTCCTGGCGATTCTTATCTGGGCCGGCAACACCGTCGTCACCAAGATGTCCGCCGGGGCGATCTTTCCCGCCGAGATCGGCTTCTACCGCTGGCTGCTCGCAGGCCTGCTGTTCACCCCCTTCCTGCTGCCGCAGGTGTGGCGCAATCGCACAGCGATCCGCCCGCTCTTGGGCAAGCTGTTCGTCCTGGGGGTACTGGGCATGGTCATGTACCAGAGCATGGCGTACTTCGCCGCCGGCATCACCAGCGCCACCAACATGGGCATCATCCTTTCGCTGATGCCACTGATGTCGCTGGCCCTGTCGATCGCCTGGCTCGGCCAGCGCCTGACCTACGGCGCCTCGCTCGGCGCCCTGGTGTCGTTCTTCGGCGTGCTGGAGGTGGTGTCCGCCGGCAATCCCGGCGCGCTGCTGCACCAAGGGCTCAATGGCGGTGACCTGCTGATGCTGGTCGCCACCTTCGCGTATGCGCTGTACAGCGTGCTGTTGAAGAAATGGCAATTGCGCCTGCCACAGATGCAACTGCTGTATCTGCAGATCTGGATGGCGATCCTGGTACTGCTGCCGATGTACCTGCTGTCGGAGAAGACCGGGCTGACCGCGAACAACATCGGCCTGGTGCTGTATGCCTGTGTGCTGGCGTCGATGATCGCGCCGCAGTTCTGGATGCAGGCCGTGCACAGGCTCGGGCCGACCCGCACGACCCTGTTCTTCAACCTGTTGCCGGTGGTGACTGCCGTGATCGCTGCTGGCGTCCTGAACGAACAGTTGGCCAGCTATCACTTGTATGGCGGCCTGCTGACACTGGCCGGGGTCATCCTCGCCGAACGCTGGACCACTCCCGTGCGCCGCGCGCTTACAGCCCGGCAGCCTTGAGCCGGGCAGCGTGCTCGGTGAACAGGCGCACCGGGTCGGCGCCCTTGCCCACGGCACCGAACTGCTGGTTGACGATGTCCAGGTGATCGAGCGGGTAATCATCGCCGATCACCTGGCCCAGGTGCGAGCTGTAACGCCCGACCATGCCATCGCATTGGCCTTTTTCCCGAATGAAACTGCGGGCGAACAGCCGGCAGAAGCGGTTGCTGCCATCGAAGCGATTCCAGCCTTTGTCGGTGCGTCCAGGCTGCAGGATGCCGGACCAGGAGTAGTAGCGCACGCCGTCGACCTCGGCAGCGCCCTCGCCGCCCCAGTGCTGCGGCAAGCCCTGTGGATAAGCCTGGTTGAACAGCGCCACGCCCGAACAGGTCAGCGACTGGTGCGAGGCGTGCACATCGATCGGCAACGGATCACGGCGCCAGCCGGTTTCCAGCCACACCAGCAGCAGCGCCAGGCCATGCAGTGCAGCCTTGAGCAGGCGCCCCCGTGGCGAATCGCCGGGGGCGCTGCGTTCAAGATGATCGGCCAGTTCCGAGCCGTGGTTGGGACCGGCAACAGAGGTGACCGACGCCACTCGCCCAGGCCTGCGCGCTGCGGCATAACGCGCGCTCAAAGCGCCCTGGCTGTGGCCGATGAGGTTGACCTTGTCTGCCCCGGTGCGCTGGCAGATGTCTTCGATGATCACCAGTAACTGCTCGCCACGCACCTCGCTGGAATGCAGCGGCGAGACCTGCACCGCGAACACCTGTGCCCCACCCCGGCGCAACGCCGGCACGATGCCAAACCAGTAGGGGTAGAGCAGCAAGCGCACGAAACCGAGCATGCCCGGTACCAGCACCAGTGGGTAGCGTGTGGCCAGTTCGTTTGTCATCTGCCGTTCCTCTCCCTGAACCCTGCCCTTCTCAGGGTAGTCGCCGCTTCGCCTGATGAATCGAACTCTTGACGCGCCGTGCGGTTCCAACCTTGACAGCCACCCGCAACGGACCTTTCTGCAAGGAGCGGAACCATGAACAAAGCGATCCTGGCCATTCTTGTCGCAAGCACGACCCTCGCGGCCTGCGGCAGCCGTCCGGAAAACCCGGCGGACTACGTCACCTATCGCGACGAGCCGCTGGTCAAGCAGGTCGAGCACGGCATGACCACGCAAAAGGTCATCGCCATCGGCGGCAGCCCATCGAACATGAGCGACCTGCCCAACGGCGGGATCTGCAACGACTACATCCTCTACAAGGATGGCAAGCAACAGCCCTACTACGTGCGCTTCGACGCCAGCGGGCATGTCGACGCCAAGGGATTCAAGACCTGCAAACAGCGAGAAGAGGACCGCAAGGCCTTACCCGGCCAGTAAGCCCTCCCGCCCACTTACCCCCTGATCTGTATGGAGAGAATCATGAGCAACGTTGAACTGACCGATATCAACACTTTGCGCCAGCGCGCACGCCAGCATGTAGAGCAAGGCGCCGTCACCGAAGGCTACAACGCCGACCGCGAGACCATCATCCGCCTGCTCAACGAGTCGCTGGCCACCGAGCTGGTCTGCACCCTGCGCTACAAGCGCCACTACTTCATGGCCAGTGGTATCAAGGCCAGCGTCGCTGCCGAGGAGTTCCTCGAGCACGCGAACCAGGAGTCCGAACACGCCGACAAGCTGGCCGAGCGTATCGTCCAGCTGGGCGGCGAGCCGGACTTCAACCCGGACAACCTGAGCAAGAACTCCCACGCGCAGTACGTGGCCGGCAGCAATCTCAAGGAGATGGTGCTCGAAGACCTGGTTGCCGAGCGTATCGCCATCGACAGCTACCGCGAGATCATCCAGTACATCGGTGACAAGGACCCGACCACCCGTCGCATCTTCGAAGACATCCTGGCCCAGGAAGAAGAGCACGCGGACGATATGTCCGACCTGCTGCAAGGGCTGTAGGAGCGGGCTTGCCCGCGAAGAGGCCGTCGCGGTGCCCGGCACCGCGACAAGTCCGCTCAACCCTCTCAGCGGAACCGCGCAAAGGCCCGCCACATCTCCCGGGCAAAGATCTGCGGCTGCTCGAACGCCGCGAAGTGCCCGCCGTGCTCGGCTTCATTCCAGTAGAACAGTTCAGCGTAGGCTTGCTCGGCCCACTTGCGCGGCGGCTGGAAGGTCTCGGCGGTGTTGGTCGACGACGAGCTGAGGTTACGCGCCGAGCAGGCGCTGGCGGACTTGAAGGCGATGTTCGCCGGGCGCCTGGCCGAGGACCGCGAGCGTGGAGAGTTGCCGTCGAGCATGGACCCGCCATGGAATGCAGCGATCATCGCCACTTACCTCAAGGGGCTGTGGCGCATGGCGTTGGTGGAGTATGAGCGGCCGGCGTTCGAGCGGCAGATCGATGCCTTCCTGACGGCGCTCGGGCTGTAGCCGGTTATTTGGCTGGGCCGGCCCTATCGCGGGACCAGTCGGGGCGCCGAACCGCCGTGCCGTTCCCTCTACTTCTTCGGCTTCACCGCCGCAGGCGCCTTGCCGGCCTTCATCCGCTCCAGCAGCGGCGTGCACTGGTTGGGCACATCACCACTCGGAGCGATGAGCGCCAGCAACCCGGCGGCCGGCCCGATGGCCACACCCAGCGCCACCATCCCTGCGCCACGCAAGGCCAGCGGCACCGCCTGCACACCAGCACTGGGCTTGGCGAACGGCCCACGCACATAAAGCGGTGAGCGCAGCGAGAACAGGCGCAGCCCCTTGGATTCCGGAGTGACCTTCAGGTCCAGTTGCTCGCTGGCGAAATTCGCCGTGCCATTGATGTAGATGATCGCGTTCTCGGTGTCGAACACGAACAGCCGCGTGGTCGCCAGGCCATCCTTGATACCGACGTCGGCCGCCGCGCAGTTGATCTTCACATCCTCGTCGCCGAACAGCTTGTCGACCACGTAGTTGCCGACGTTGAGCCCGGCGATCTCCATCAGGCTGCGGCTGATCGCACCATCATTGATCAGCAGGCGCAGGTCGCCGTTGGAAGTGCCCAGCAACGCCGCCACAGAGTTGCCGCGACCGCTCAGATCGGCGTCGCCGTTCAGCTCGCCGAAGCTGGTCTGCATCGGCGCGAAGGTGGGGAACAGTTCCTTGAGCTTGAAGCCGCGGGCAGTCAGGCGTGCCCGGCCCTGCATCGGCACCGAGCGGCCATCGAGGCGAATATTGGCATCGAGGTTGCCGCCGGCCACGCCAAAGCGCAGCGGGACCATACGCAGCAGACCGTCCTCGAGCACCACATGGGCAGACAGATCCTTGAACGGCAACTGCTCGCTATGCACGATGCGCTTGCCAGCGAACGTCACGTCGGCATCCATCGCCCGCCAGCGGTCGGTGCGGAACTCCTCTACCGGCAGCACCTTGCCGGTCGGCTGCTTGCTGGCACCACCACGGGCTTTCTGCTCGGCATTGGAATCGGCGCCGATCAGTGGCGCCAGGTCCTTGAACAGCAACTGGTTGGAGACCAGGTTGCCGGAGAGCTTGGGGCGTGGCTGGCTGGCGACGAAGGCCAGGTCGCCATGGATGTCGCTGTCACCGATCTTGCCGTTGAAGCCTTCGTAGCGGAAACGCGCGCCCTGCGGATCATGCAGGTTGGCGCTGAGGTGGCCGTCGGTGGAATACGCCGGGGTATCGGGCAGGGTCACACCGGTCAGCGGGTACAGGTTGCCCAGGCTGCTGCCGGAAAGCTTCAGGCGCAGGTCCAGAGCGCCGAGGTTGCGTGGATCGGTCAGGGTGCCGGCGACGGCTGCGCGGGTGTCACCCACGCGTGCATCGACCTGCAGCGGGAATGGCTGCCTGGCGTCCTGCAGCGCCAGCAAGCCGCCGATCTTGCCGGTCGCGGACACTGCCTGGTCCTTGTAGCGGCCTTCGGCCTTGAGCCCGAACGCGTAATCCTGCGCGCCACCGGCTTTTTCCGCGCTGGCCTTGCCGACGATCTCGCTGAACGGGATCGGCTTGCCCAGCGGGTCGATCTGCACCTTCATGTCGGTCTTCAGGGTCTGGTCGTCGAAGCGCACATTACCCTGGTCGAATCCGATCGCCCCGATATCGAGCACCCACCTGGAAGGTTCGGCGTTCTCGTCCTTGGGCCCGAAATCGAAAGTCCAGTTGGCGCGGCCGTCAGCCAGGCGCGTGAGGCTGGCGGTGGGATGAGTGAGGTCGATTCGGGGGATCGAGATCTGCTGGAACAACAGCGGCAGCGGCGACAGGCGAAACTCGACACGTTCCAGGCCGACCATCTGCGGCTCCTTGAGCCAGTCGGGGTTGCCCAGGGTCAGGTCTTCGGCCACGAAGCGCGGCCAAGGCACCCAGGCGCGCCAGCCGCCCTCATCGGGCTCGCGCTGCCAGTGCACGGCGAGGTTGCCCTTGATGGCGAACGGGCGGTGCAGCGCTTCGGAGACCTTCTCGTTGAGCAGCGGCTTGATACGGTTCCAGTCGAAGGTGGCAATCACCACCACCAGTATCGCCAGCAAGGCCGCGAGGCTGGCGAGGATCCAGGTGAAGATTCTGGCGGGGCGCGTCATTGCGGGGCTCTCCTGACTGCAAGACTTGAAGCGGTGCGGCAAAGGCATTCCCTACTTCGGACTGATGAAAGCCCGAGGGGTTTTATCGACGAGGGCAATGATAGCGAAGTTTTTTCTGACCCATTTCTCAGCTTTGCGGGTGAAATCGACCTGGATGTTACCGGTGAAACGCGGTAGCACGTAGCCACCAACCACCCCGAAATCATTGATCCAGAGCCCTTCCGACCCACCATCATTTGCGTCGATTGTTACCATTAGCCATATGAACTTTTTTCTTGAGTTACCAAGCGTAGCATTGCCCTCGTACCCACTTTCCAGCGTCCCACGAGGAGCACCGAATCATGAAACGCCAACTGCTGCTGAGCCTGAGTCTTTCCATCCTGGCCGCCAACGCCTTCGCCTTGCCGGCTGCCGACCAACACCTGAGTGCCGAAGCCCGTTCCAGCTCGGCAGTGATTTCCCAGCCTCTGAAGACGATTGCCGAAGGTGGCTCTGATCGTCTGATCGAACGTAACAACCGCGTTGCCGAAGGTGGCTCTGATCGTCTGATCGAACGTAACAACCGCGTTGCCGAAGGTGGCTCTGATCGTCTGATCGAACGTAATAACCGCGTTGCCGAAGGTGGCTCGGATCGTCTGATCGAACGTAACAACCGCGTTGCCGAAGGTGGCTCGGATCGTTTGATTGAACGCAACAACCGCGTTGCCGAAGGTGGCTCGGATCGCCTGATCGAACGCAACAACCGCGTAGCCGAAGGTGGCTCGGATCGCCTGAACGAACGCAACAACCGCGTAGCCGAAGGTGACTCGGACCGCCTGATCGAACGCAACAACCGCGTAGCCGAAGGCGGCTCGGATCGTCTGGTCGAAATCCGCCGCGTGAGCTGATGCCCATGGCTGATAACGACAACTCGACATACAGCGCTTGCTCCCCTCCAAAGCCCGGTCCATTGACCGGGCTTCGTTTTTTTATCTAGAGTGCCAAGCCGTACAGTCACAGAATCCAGAGCCCCATGCTGCCGCGTGCCGAACAGAAGCAACAGACCCGCCAGGCCTTGCTCGACGCCGCCTGCCAGCTCATGGAGAGTGGCCGGGGCTTCGGCAGCATCAGTCTGCGCGAAGTGGCCAAGGCGGCCGGCATCGTCCCCACCGGTTTCTACCGGCATTTCCCCGATATGGATGCCCTGGGCCTGGCGCTGGTCGCCGAGGTCGATGCCACCTTCCGCCAGACCATTCGCCTGGTGCGCCACAACGAATTCGAACTCGGTGGCATCACCGACGCCTCGGTACGTATCTTCCTCGACGTGGTAGCGGCACACCGCGCCCAGTTCCTGTTCCTCGCCCGTGAACAGTACGGCGGCTCGCAGCCCGTGCGCCAGGCCATCGCCCGGCTGCGCCGGGATATCAGCTCTGACCTGGCCACCGACCTTGCACGCATGACCCGCTGGCAGCATCTGGACAGCGCCGCCCTCGGGGTGATGGCCGACCTGGTGGTCAAGACCGTGTTCGCCACCCTGCCAGAGCTGATCGACAGCCCTGATCCGGCTTGCCCGCAGGCGCTGACCGCGCAGGACAAGATCACCCAGCAACTGCGCTTCATTTTCGTCGGGGCGCGGCATTGGCAGGGGTTGGGGAATCCGGGCTGAAGCCTGCGAAGCGGCCGGCACAATCAACCCCTCCCCCAGTTCTGCTACCATGGCGCCCTGCCCGATTGCGACGAGCGCCTTCATGTCCAACCCCCGCCCTACCCCGTCCGAGCTGAGTACCTGCCTGGCTTCTGTGCGCGAACATTTCGCCGAGCGCATCGTGCCCTTGTGGCAAGGTCCCGGCTGGAACGCCGACATGGCCCTGCCCTTCGAAGCCCTCGACGCCGAACACCACCCCTTGCCGGTGCAGCGCTACCGCGCCATGGCCTGCGCACGCCAGCTTTACCTGTTCAGCAGCCGCATCGAGCAACCCGGTGCCGCCGAGCGCGCCGCCGCTCTGTTCCGCTCGCTGCAACGGCATTTTCACGATGCCGAGCACGGCGGCTGGTTCTACAGCATCGATGCCGACGGCAAGCCACTGGACCGACGCAAGGACCTCTACACCCACGCCTTCATCGTCTTCGCCTGCGCCCACTACTGGGGCAAGGTCCGCGAAGGGCTGGTCGAGTCGGCGCTGAACGCCGCCCTGGAAATCATCGAGGAGCAGTTCGCCCGGGATGATGGCCTTTACGAAGCCGTGCTCGGCGAAGACTGGTCCGATCTTGGCAGCGGCCCGCTGCAGAACCCGCAGATGCACCTGGTCGAAGCCTTCCTGCAGACCCTGGCGGTGCGCCAGGACGATGCCGCGCAAGCGGCCCTGGTGCAGTTATGCACAGCCCTGCAGGCGCAGTTCATCGATCCGACCCACGGCGTGATGCTGGAGAAACCCCGCGGTACTGTGGATAACTGGTTCGAGCCTGGGCACCAGTTCGAATGGTTCTACCTGCTCGACACCTCGCCACTGCTGCGCGGCACACCGCTGCATGCGTCGATCAGCCGGGCATTCGAATATGCCGAGCGCTGCGGCGTGAAGGACGCGGCGGTGCTCGCTTCGCTGGATGTCGAAGGCAAGGTGATCGATGCGACCCAGCGGATCTGGGCCCAGGCCGAATATCTGCGGGCGCTGGCATTGAAGCCAGGCAACGAGGCGAAGCTGATGACCCAGCTCAAAGCCCTCGAAGACAACTTCCTGCATGCCGGCGGCTGGCACGAATGCCGCGACGGCCAGGGCGCAGTCAGCCGACACGACATGCCGTCCACCACGCCCTACCACCTGGCCACCTGCCTCGAAGGCCTGCAACGCCTGCTCTGATTGATGTAGGGGCGCCGAACCGCCGCTCCTGCAAGGGCTGGCGTGGAACCGTTTTCAACCCTTGGCCGAACGGTCGATCGAGAACCCAGCCCAGTCCTGACTTACCGGCATCAGCTCAAGGTTGTTGATGTTGATGTGCGCCGGCTGGTTGAGTACCCAGAAGATGGTATCGGCGATGTCCTGCGGCTGGATCGGCTCGGCGCCCGCGTAGGTAGCGTCGTAGCGCGACTGGTCGCCACCGAAGCGCACCAGCGAGAACTCGCTTTCGCACAGGCCCGGCTCGATGTTGGTCACCCGTACGCCGGTGCCACGCAGGTCGCAGCGCAGGCTCAGGGAGAACTGCCCGACAAAGGCCTTGGTGCCGCCATACACATGGCTGCCCGGATAGGGATAGTTGCCCGCCACCGAACCCACATTGAGGATGCTTGCGCCACGGCCATGGGCGATCAGGCGTGGCAACAGCAGGCGGGTGGTGTACATCAGGCCCTTGATGTTGGTATCGACCATGGTTTCCCAGTCGTCCAGGTCGCACTGCGGTGCAGGGTCGGCGCCCAGGGCCAGCCCTGCGTTGTTGACCAGGCCCTGCAGCTTGTCGAAGGCCGGCGGCAGGCTGGCAATGGCCGCCTCCATCGCCTTGCGGTCGCGCACATCGACCACCAGGCCGAGCACCTCGGTCTTGGCCGACAGCTCGGCGCACAGGGCATCCAGGCGCTCCTTGCGGCGACCGGTGAGCACCAGCTTCCAGCCTGCGTCGGCGAAACGACGGGCAGTGGCTTCACCGAAACCGGAAGTGGCACCTGTGATGAATACGGTGGACGTCATGCTGTTCTCCTTCGCTGTAGGGGTCGTCGCAGGCCTTGCAGCATGCCCGCGGCGCACGCTGGCAGCAAGCCGTTTTCGGTACTGGTCAAAAAACAGGCAACGCTTCGAAAGCCTTGCAGCACAAGGGCTGGTGCTGGCTATACGCATCTTATCCACAAGGCTTTCCCCATAGATTGGGGGCAACTCGTCGGTCAAAGGGAACCCTTTGACCTGGATAAACTCATTCAGAACGCTCAGGTGATGGCGCAACGCTTTCAACCACGCCGTGTCCAGCAGTCTGTCCAAGGGTTGCGCACAGACTTATCCACAGAAAGGCAACAGCGATTTCGAGCCGCGATTCATGGGCAAAAGCGCGACGCAATAGTGCACAAAGCGTGACTGATCAAATATTGACCAACGCCATGCAGGCCTTTGGATACGTGGGTTTCAGCGACATGCCACCATGTTTTCCACAGGCGGTTCCACATTAATCGTGGAAAACATCGTGCCTGTGGAAACAAGGGGTTATGCAGGGAATCTACGGTGGTTCAAGCGGGATGTGCGACAAGTTGTCCACATTGGCGACCGGGGCCGCAAAGCAGCCCCTGCCACACCTTAATGCCCACCCAGATAGGCGCTACGCACCTCTTCGTTGACCAGCAACTCCTGCCCGGTCCCGGTCATGCGGATTTGCCCGTTGACCATCACATAGGCCCGGTCCGACAGTTTCAGCGCATGGTTGGCGTTCTGCTCGACCAGGAAAATGGTCATGCCGGTCTTGGCCAGCTCGCGCAGGGTCGAAAAGATCTGCTTGACCACGATCGGCGCCAACCCCAGCGACGGCTCGTCCAGCAACAGCAGCTTGGGCCGGCTCATCAAGGCGCGGGCGATGGCCAGCATCTGCTGCTCGCCGCCAGACATAGTCATGGCCCGCTGGTTGCGTCGCTCCTTGAGTCGCGGGAACAGCTCGTACATGCGCTGCATGTCTTCGTCGGCATGCTTGTCGCCGATGGGGATGGTGCCCATCATCAGGTTCTCCTCGACGGTCATGTCGGGGAACACCCGCCGCCCTTCCGGTGACTGGGCGATGCCGTTGGAGGCGATATAGTGCGACGACTTGCGGGTAATGTCAGTGCCACGGTAGAGGATCTGCCCGGAAGCTGCCCGCGGTTGGCCGAAGATCGACATCAGCAGCGTGGACTTGCCCGCGCCGTTGGCACCGATCAGGCTGACCGTCTCGCCCTCCTCGATGTGCATCGAGACCTTCTTCAGCGCCTGGATCGGCCCATAGAACACATCCAGGTCCTTGAGCTCGAGAATGGGTGCACTCATATCAGTTCCTCTTCGTCGGCACCCAGGTAGGCGGCGATTACCGTCGGGTTGTTGCGGATGTCCTGCGGAGCGCCTTCGGCGATCACATTGCCGTGGTCGAGCACGACGATGTGATCGGAAATGCTCATGACCATGCCCATGTCGTGCTCGATCAGCACCACGGTGATGTCGTGTTCGTCGCGCAGCACACGGATCATACGACTCAGCGCCTCGGTCTCCTGCGGGTTGAGACCGGCGGCCGGCTCGTCCAGGCAGATGATCTTCGGCCGCGTGCACATGGCCCGGGCGATCTCCAGCCGACGCTGCTGACCGTACGACAACTCGCCAGCCAGGCGGTTGGCGCAATCGACCAGATCGACCACCTCCAACCAGTAGAACGCGTGATCCAGCGCGTCGCTTTCGGCCTGGCGATACCCCTTGGTGTTGAGCACCCCGGCCAGCAGGTTGCGGTTGACCCACATGTGCTGGGCCACCAGCAGGTTTTCCACCACCGACATTTCCTTGAACAGACGAATGTTCTGGAAGGTGCGCGCAAGGCCTGCGCGGTTCACCAGATGGGTACCGCCGAACATCTTGTAGTACAGACGATTGGCGAAACGGGCCGGCGAAACGAAATCCGTCGCCTCGAAGCGTTCGCCCAGCAGTTGGATGACGTTGGTGTGGCTGCCACGCACGTTCAGCTCGATACGCCCACCGCTGGCCTTGTAGAAGCCGGTCAGGCAGTTGAACACCGTGGTCTTGCCGGCGCCGTTGGGGCCGATCAGGGCGAAGATCTGGTTGCGCTTGACCTTCAGGCTGACGTCGCTGAGCGCCTTGATGCCGCCGAACTGCATCATCAGGTTGTCGACCGAGAGAATGATTTCGTCGCTCATGGCGCCACTCCTTTACGTGGGACCACGCCAGTGCGGCTGATGCGAATCAGCCCTCGCGGTCGCCAGATCATCATCAGCACCATCAGCACACCGAACAGCAGCACGCGGTACTCGGAGAAGCTGCGCAGCAGCTCCGGCGCCACGGTCAGCACGAAGGCGGCGATCACCACGCCCACGGTCGAGCCCATCCCGCCCAGCACGACGATGGCCAGGATCAACGCCGATTCGAAGAAGGTGAACGAGGACGGGTTGACGAAGCCTTGGTAAGTGGCGAAGAACACCCCGGCAAGACCGGCAGTAGAAGCACCAAGGGTGAAGGCCGAAAGCTTGACCAGCACGTGGTTCAGGCCCATCGAACGGCAGGCGATCTCGTCTTCGCGCAGCGCCTCCCAAGCGCGGCCGACCGGCATGCGCGTCAGCCGGTGCTTGATGTAGAGCACCGCCAATACCACCAGGAACAGCACGATGTAGATGAACAGGAACTTGTAGTTGGCGTTGTATTCGATACCGAAGAACTCGTGGAACGGCACCCCGCCATCCTTCGCCCGACGGCCGAACTCCAGCCCGAAGAAGGTCGGCGACGGCGCCGGCATGCCGTTCGGGCCACCGGTGAACGACAGCCAGTTGTTCAGCACCAGGCGGATGATCTCACCGAAGCCCAGGGTCACGATCGCCAGGTAGTCGCCATGCATGCGCAACACCGGAAAACCCAGTATGCATCCGGCCAGTGCCGCAGCGATGGCCGCCAGCGGCAGCACGCTCCAGAAACCCAGCCCCAGGTACTGGTAGCCCAGCGCCAGGCCATAGGCGCCAATGGCGTAGAACGCTACGTAACCCAGGTCGAGCAACCCGGCCAGGCCGACCACGATGTTCAGGCCCAGGCCCAGCAGCACATAGATCAGCCCGAGGATGACTACGGTCAGCAAGTACTTGTTGGCAAAGATCGGGAAGACGATGGCGATGACGATCAGCGCCGGGATGATGTAGCGCAGGCGCGACTTGTAATCGGGTGCCAGCACGTGCACGCCTGAGCCGCCGCTGTCGAAACCTTGCAGCAGGCGTTGGCCGGTGGTTGTCTGCAGGAACAGGCTGAGCACGAAGCGACCGATCATCACCCCGCCGACCAGCCAGGCCACACGCCGGGGTTCTGCATTGAAGCTGTAGCCGTCGAGCACCACGCCGACGACAGGTCCGAAAACGATGAGCGCCAGCAGGCCGGCGACGAGGGTCTCGATCAGGCTGCGCTTGATGTCGAAACCCTTGCTTGAGGAAGTGGAGGCAGTATTGGCAACGGACATGATCACACCTTAGCCACGAGCGGGCGACCGAGCAGGCCTTGTGGACGGAAGATGAGGATTATCACCAACAGCGAGAAGCTGAAGACGTCCTTGTAGTCGGAGTTGACCAGCCCAGAGAACAGCGACTCGGAAATGCCCAGGATGATCCCGCCGAGCATGGCGCCCGGTAGCGAGCCGATGCCCCCGAGTACCGCGGCAGTGAACGCCTTGATGCCGATGATGAAGCCCGCATAGAAGTCGAAGGTGCCGTAGTTCATGGTGATCAGCACACCCGCCAGCGCTGCCATCACCGCACCGATGACGAACACATAGGAGATCACCCGGTCGGTGTTGATCCCGAGGATCGACGCCATCTTGCGGTCCTGCTGGGTGGCGCGGCACATGCGCCCGAGCTTGGTGTACTTGATGACATAGGTGAGCAGGCCCATGCCGACGAAGGCGGCAACCAGGATGAAGATCTTGGTGTAGGTGAGCTGGACGAAGCCGGTGCCGATATCGACGCGCCAGGCACCTTCGAGCAGGGTCGGTACGCCTTGCTGGCGCGCTCCCTGGCTGAGTTGCGCGTAGTTCTGCAGGATCAGCGAGATACCGATGGCGCTGATCAGCGGAGCCAGGCGGGTGGAGTTGCGCAGTGGCTTGTAGGCGATGCGCTCGATGGTGAAGCCATAGACACCGGTGACGACAATGGTGAACAACAGCGTGCCAAGCATCAGCAGCGGGAAGGATTCGATACCGAAGTAGGCCAGCAATGCCAGGCTGATCGCCGCGAGATACGCGGAGATCATATACACCTCGCCGTGCGCGAAGTTGATCATGCCGATGATGCCATAGACCATTGTGTAGCCGATGGCGATCAGACCATAGACAGACCCGAGGGTCAGCCCATTGATCAGTTGCTGCAGGAAAATACCATCCATAACGCAATCTCACCTGTTGAGATTGCACGAGCGCCGACCACGGCGAGGGCAAGGGCAGAGCGTCCCTCGCCGCGCAGGACTGTGCAGATCTACGGATAAAGTACAAATACCGCGGGGCTGGGGCCCGGTGCGCCAACGCGCCCGGGCCGCGAGCCGTTGTTATTTTTGTTTTTCCAGCTGGTGGTACTTGCCGTTGGCATCCCACTGGTAGACCACGTAGTCGGAGACGGTCAGGTCGCCCTTGCTGTCCCACTTCTTCTCGCCCATGACGGTCTTGACCGGATTGGCCTTGAGCCACTTGGCGGCGTCTTCGCCCTTGTTCGACTTGGCGCCGTTGAACGCGGCGGCCAGCGCCTGGATCGAGGCGTAGGCGTACAGGGTGTAGCCTTCAGGCTCGGTGCCGGCCTTGCGGAACTCCTCGACCACCGCCTTGCTGTCCGGCAGCAGGCGCGGATCGGCACCAAAGGTCATGTACACGCCGTCGGTGTATTGCGCACCGCCTGCGGTGGCCACCAGTTCGTCGGTGACGATACCGTCGTCGGACATGAACTTGACGTCCTTCAGGCCCTGCTCGCGCAGTTGGCGCACCAGCGGACCGGCTTCCGGGTGCAGGCCGCCGAAGTAGACGACGTCGGCACCGGTGGAGCGGATCTTGGTGACCACGGCGCTGAAGTCCTTCTCGCCACGGGTCAGGCCTTCGTACAGCACAGGCTTGACGCCGCGCTTCTCGAGCTGCGCCTTGGTCGCATCGGCCAGGCCCTGGCCATAGGTGTCCTTGTCGTGCAGGACCGCGACCTTCTTGCCCTTGAGCACATCGACGATGTAGTCGCCGGCAACGATGCCCTGCTGATCGTCACGTCCGCACATGCGGAACATGGCCGACAGGCCACGCTCGGTGACCTGCGGGTTGGTCGACCCGGGGGTGATTGCGATGACGCCCGCTTCGTCGTACACCTCGGAGGCGGGAATGGTGTTGGAGGAGCAGAAGTGTCCGACCACGCCGATCACCTTGTCCTGATCGACCAGGCGGTTGGCCACGGCCACGGCCTGCTTTGGCTCGCAGGCGTCATCGCCCTTGACCAGGACGATCTTCTCGCCGTTGATGCCGCCGGCCTTGTTGACCACATCGGCTGCCGCCTGGGCGCCCTTCATGTATTGCTCGCCAAACGCTGCGTTGGCGCCGGTCATCGGGCCCGCTACGCCGATCTTTACGTCGGCCTGTACATACGAAGAAACACCCAGTGCCGTAGCCACGGCCAGTGCCAGGAAACCTTTCTTGTAAAACGTCTGCGACATGAGGTGGTGCTCCTAGAGTTTTTTTAGTTGGCACTACAACTTCATCAACCCTGTGCTCTGAGCAAGGGCCGTGCCATCGGTTTTGTCTTCCGGGAAAACACACTCCGCTGGGCCACTGCAGACCCCCGGCGGTCGTTTCTTTATTGAGCGTGCAACCGTCTGCCACAGGGCAGGCGCCACTGAACGCAAAACAAAGGAGCAACCGCAAGGTGCCATCATTGCAACCCTCGCAAGTGTTTACGTGCAACCATCCTGTAACAGCATGACGTCACCGAAGTGCACACCGCTGGTGCGCGACTGCTACAGGCAGGCACTGTTTCAAGGCTAGACGCTGTGACGGGGAATGGTGGTTTATCGATGATGGCCTTTCGCAGTCAGGCGGCGTTTCCCCGCAAAGGGGCCACCACAAATCCCTGGCCCCCTCTCGAAGCTGGCACAATAGGCACCAATCGCCGCCCTGGAGCCATTCAATGAGCGAGAGCGCATTCGCCGAGCGCATCGTGCATAACCTGCTCGACACCGACTTCTACAAGCTCACCATGATGCAGGGCGTCCTGCACAACTACCCGGACGCCGACGTGGAATGGGAATTCCGCTGCCGCAATGGCGAAGACCTGCGCCCCTATCTGGGCGAAATCCGCCGGCAGATCGAACGGCTGGCCGACCTCACCCTCGACGACGGCCAACTGGCCTTCCTTGAGCGCATCAGCTTCCTCAAGCCCGACTTCCTGCGCTTTCTCGGCCTGTTCCGCTTCAACCTGCGCTACCTGCGCATCGGCATCGAGCACGACCAGCTGTTCCTGCGTCTGCGCGGCCCGTGGCTGCACGTGATCCTGTTCGAGGTGCCGCTGCTGGCGATCATCAGTGAAGTGCGCAACCGCCACCTGCATCCGCAGATGCGCCTGAACGCTGCGCGCGACCAGCTCCATCGCAAGTTCGACTGGTTGCGCGCCAATGCCAGCGAAGAGGAGCTGGGCGCCCTGCAGGTCGCCGACTTCGGCACCCGCCGACGCTTCTCGAGCCGCGTGCAGGAAGAAGTGGTGCGGGTGATGCGCGATGACTTCCCAGCACGCTTCGTCGGCACCAGTAACGTCGACCTGGCATGGAAACTGGATATCAAGCCACTTGGCACCATGGCCCACGAATGGATCATGGCCCACCAGCAACTCGGCCCACGGTTGATCGACAGCCAGATCGCCGCACTGGACTGCTGGGTGCGCGAGTACCGCGGTCTGCTCGGTATCGCCCTGACCGACTGCATCACCATGGATGCATTCCTTGGCGACTTCGACCTGTACTTCGCCAAGCTCTTCGACGGCCTGCGCCACGATTCCGGCGAGCCGGTGGCCTGGGCGGAAAAGGCCATCGCGCACTACCGCAAGCTGGGGATCGATCCGATGACCAAGACCCTGGTGTTCTCCGATGGCCTGGACCTGCCGCGCACCCTGCAGATCTTCCGCGCACTGCGCGGTCGCATCAATGTCAGCTTCGGCATCGGCACCAACCTGACCTGTGACATTCCGGGTGTGGCGCCGATGAGCATCGTGCTTAAAATGACCGACTGCAACGGCTCGCCAGTGGCGAAGATTTCCGACGAAGCCGCCAAGACCCAATGCCGCGACGAGAACTTCGTCGCCTACCTGCGTCACGTATTCAAAGTCCCTAGCAAGGAGTAACCCATGCAAGCCGTTCAGCAAGAGATTGCCCAGGCGCTCAAGGTACAGCCGCCCTTCGCCGACGCCGCCGCGCTCGAGAAGGAAGTGGCCCGGCGCGTGGCCTTCATCAAGGACTGCCTGGCCAACGCCCGGCTCAAGACCCTGGTGCTAGGCATCAGCGGCGGCGTCGATTCGCTGACCGCTGCCCTGCTCGCCCAACGCGCTGTCAATGAACTGCGCGCCGAGACCGGCGACCAGGCCTACACCTTCATCGCCGTGCGCCTGCCCTACCAGGTGCAGCACGACGAGCACGACGCCCAGGCCTGCCTGGAGGTGATCAAGGCAGACGAAGTGCACACCGTCGATATCGCCCCGGCTGTCAGGGCCCTGGCCGCCGAAGTGGTGGAACTGAAGAACGGCTCGCCGACCCTGGTCGACTTCGTCGTCGGCAACGTCAAGGCGCGCACCCGCATGGTCGCCCAGTACACCATCGCTGGCGCGCGCGCAGGCCTGGTGATCGGCACCGACCACGCCGCCGAGGCGGTGATGGGCTTCTTTACCAAGTTCGGTGATGGTGCCTGTGACCTGGCGCCGCTGAGCGGGCTGGTGAAGAACCAGGTGCGGGCGATCGCGCGCAGCTTCGGTGCGCCGGAATCGCTGGTGGAGAAGGTGCCAACTGCAGATCTGGAAGACCTGGAACCAGGCAAGCCGGACGAGGCATCGCATGGCGTGACCTATCAGCAGATCGATGCCTTCCTGCATGGGCAGCCGGTTGACCAGGCAGCGTTCGACATCATCGTCGCCACCTACCGCAAGACCCAGCACAAGCGCGAACTGCCGTTCGCCCCTTGAAAAGCTTCGCGGGCAAGCCCGCTCCCACAAGTTGTTCACTGTTCTCAAGGGCAGTGAACAACTTGTGGGAGCGGGCTTGCCCGCGAATTGGGCCTTAAGGCCCTACACAGCAGACATTACTTGACGACAACCTTGCCCTTCATCATCGAGATGTGGCCCGGGAAGGTGCAGAAGAAGCTGTAGTCGCCACCGGCTTCGAGCTTGGAGGTGTCCAGCTTGATGGTGTCTTTCTCGCCAGCGCCGATCATCTTGGTGTGGGCGATGATCGCAGCGTTGTCAGCCTTGATGTAGTCCTTGTCCAGACCCTGGGCCATGCCCTCGGTGGCAATGGCCTGCATGTCGGCAGTCTTGCTGATCACCAGGTTATGGCCCATGACGTTCTTCGGCAGGCTGCCACCATGAGTCAGTTCGATCTCGACGGTCTTGCAGCTCTTGTCGACGGTGAACTCCTTGGTGTTGAACGACATCTGGTCGGTAGAGTCGACAGTCACCTTGCAGTCGGCGGCAAAGACAGAAGCGCTGGCGAGGGTCAGCAGGGATACCGCTACAGCTTTCGCAAACATCGTGAATCTCCTTGGCAGGGTTTTATCAATTGCGAGACTGCCTGAAACCGGCCAGGCCCTTGCTGATTTGAATCAAGGGCCATCAATGAGCCAGCCAGTAGTATTGTTCAATGGATTGTATACAAACAATCTAAGAGCACATCATGCCTGCTTGATAGACGATGGGACAACCTCTCATTTAGGAGCAAGTGCCATGAATCTCGGAAATTTCATGCGCGGCCTGTTGGCTGCCTATGCGTGCGGCGCAACCGGTGCTGCGGTCTGCGAGTTCGCCCGACCGGAGTGAATTCGACGCTTGGAGCACGCGGCATTGCGCCTTACCCTGTGTGCCCCGCTGCCTGCGCAGCGGGTGAACTGCACTGGAGATAAGCAATGCCCGTACGTTCCGTCTGTGTCTTCTGCGGCGCCAGCATCGGCGCCAACCCGGCCTATCGTGAGGCCGCCATCGCCCTCGGCCAGGCCATCGCCCACCGCGGCCTGACTCTGATCTACGGCGGTGGCGCCGTCGGCCTCATGGGCATCGTCGCCGATGCTGCCATGGCCGCTGGCGGCGAAGTCATCGGCATCATCCCGCAGAGCCTGATGGACGCCGAAGTCGGCCACAAAGGGCTGACGCGCCTGGAGGTGGTCGACGGCATGCATGCCCGCAAGGCGCGCATGGCCGAGCTCAGCGATGCCTTCATCGCCCTACCGGGTGGGCTGGGTACGCTGGAAGAGTTGTTCGAGGTCTGGACCTGGGGCCAACTGGGCTATCACGCCAAGCCGCTGGGGCTGCTGGATGTGAATGGCTTCTATGAAAAGCTTGGCGGCTTCCTCGACCATATCGTCGAGGAAGGTTTCGTGCGGCCGCAGCACCGGGCGATGCTGTTGCTCGGTCAGCAGGCGGATGAGCTGCTCGATGGCATGGACAGCTTCATCGCCCCGGTGGCGCCGAAGTGGGTCGATCACAAGCCTGATTGATCGTTTTACAGAACCTGTGGGGACGGCGCTTCGCCCCCACAATGTTCCTTGCGGGCCTGGAGGTCAGCGCGGAATCACTGGCTGGCGCGGCTTCTTGTTGCCCTTGCTGCCTTTGGCCGCTTCCTTGCGCTCCTTGGCCGCCTGCTGGTTGCGGGCGAATGCCTCGGCCTTGGCCTTCTCGCGCTTGTCCCACGGCTTGCTGCCATCGCTGGCACGCGGCGGCAGGCCGTTGTGCTGGGTGAGGATCTTCTGCTCCTTGGCCACCTTGTGGCTGCCAGCCGGCGTCGAGTTCTTGCGACGGGCGCTCTGGTAGCTGTCGGTCTGCGGCTGGTGCAGCGGGATCAACTGGTGCTTGCCCGGGCCGATCAGGTCGGCGCGCCCCATGCGGGTCAGCGCTTCACGCAGCATCGGCCAGCCCTTCGGGTCGTGGTAGCGCAGGAACGCCTTGTGCAGGCGGCGCTGCTCGTCGCTCTTGACGATCTCCACACCCTCACTCTTGTAGGTGACCTTGCGCAGCGGGTTCTTGCCCGAGTGGTACATGGCCGTGGCCGACGCCATGGGCGAAGGGTAGAACGCCTGCACCTGGTCGGCGCGGAAACCGTTGCCCTTGAGCCAGAGGGCCAGGTTCATCATGTCTTCGTCGGTGGTGCCAGGATGCGCAGCGATGAAGTACGGGATCAGGTACTGCTCCTTGCCCGCTTCCTTCGAGTACTTCTCGAACATGCGCTTGAAGCGGTCGTAGCTGCCGATACCCGGCTTCATCATCTTGTCCAGCGGACCACGCTCGGTGTGCTCCGGGGCGATCTTGAGGTAGCCACCGACGTGGTGGGTGACCAGCTCCTTCACGTACTCCGGCGACTCGACCGCCAGGTCGTAACGCAGGCCCGAGGCGATGAGGATTTTCTTTACCCCCGGCAGCGCACGCGCCTTGCGATACAGCGAGATCAGCGAGCTGTGGTCGGTATTGAGGTTCTCGCAGATGCCCGGGAACACACATGACGGCTTGCGGCAGTGCTTCTCGATCTCGTGGCTCTTGCAGGCGATGCGATACATGTTGGCGGTCGGCCCGCCCAGGTCAGAGACCACGCCAGTGAAGCCCGGTACCTTGTCGCGCATCTCCTCGATCTCGTGCAGGATCGATTCGTGGGAGCGGTTCTGGATGATCCGGCCTTCGTGCTCGGTGATCGAGCAGAAGGTACAGCCGCCGAAGCAGCCGCGCATGATGTTCACCGAGAAGCGGATCATCTCGTAGGCCGGGATGCGCTCCTTGCCATAGGCCGGGTGCGGGACGCGCGCGTAGGGCATGCCGAACACGTAGTCCATTTCCTCGGTGCTCATGGGAATGGGTGGTGGGTTGAACCACACGTCCACTTCACCGTGCTTCTGCACCAGGGCGCGGGCGTTGCCTGGGTTGGTTTCCAGGTGCAGCACGCGGTTGGCGTGGGCATAGAGCACCGGGTCGTTGCGTACCTTCTCGAACGATGGCAGACGGATCACCGACTTCTCGCGGGTCATGCGCGGGCTGTCGAGAATCTGTACGACCTTGGCTTCGTTCGGGTCTTCCACCTCGCCCTTGGCCTGCTCGATGGCGCAGGCCTGGGTGTCCTGGGTGTTGACGTAGGGGTTGATGATCTTGTCGACACGGCCCGGACGGTCGATGCGGGTGGAGTCGATCTCGTACCAACCCTCGGGGGTGTCACGGCGGATGAACGCGGTGCCGCGCACGTCGGTGATCGACTCGATCTTCTCGCCGTTGGACAAGCGCTGGGCAACCTCGACCACCGCCCGCTCGGCGTTGCCGAACAGCAGGATATCGGCGCTGGCATCGACCAGGATCGAGTGGCGGACCTTGTCCTGCCAGTAGTCGTAGTGGGCGATGCGGCGCAGCGAGGCCTCGATGCCACCGAGCACGATCGGCACGTGCTTGTAGGCTTCCTTGCAGCGCTGGCTGTACACCAGGCTGGCGCGGTCCGGACGGCTGCCGGCCAGGCCACCAGGCGTGTAGGCGTCGTCGGAACGCACCTTCTTGTCGGCGGTGTAACGGTTGATCATCGAATCCATGTTGCCGGCCGCGACACCGAAGAACAGGTTCGGCTCGCCGAGCTTCATGAAGTCATCTTTGGACTGCCAGTTCGGCTGGGCAATGATACCGACGCGAAAGCCCTGGGCTTCCAGCAGGCGGCCGATGATGGCCATGCCGAACGATGGGTGGTCGACGTAGGCGTCACCGGTCACGATGATGATGTCGCAGGAATCCCAGCCGAGCTGATCCATCTCCTCCCTGCTCATCGGCAGGAAAGGCGCTGGCCCGAAGCATTCGGCCCAGTACTTGGGATAGTCGTAGAGTGGTTTGGCTGCTTGCATGTCAGTGACCGGTTCTGGTGTGCAGGGAAATCGCGGGCGCGGAATATAGCACAAATTTTGACCAAATCCGACGGTGGTGGTCGGAATCATAGTGATCGCCCAGAAAAACATCGCCCCCTGTGGGAGCGGGTTTACCCGCGAATGCGATGGCGGGTTCAACATCGCATTCGCGGGTAAACCCGCTCCCACAGGGGGCCGATTCAGCTCCGGGTGGTTATTCGTCGTCGTCGAAGTTGTACATGCCCGGCGCCAGGTTCTCGAAGCGGGTGTACTTGCCAATGAACGCCAGGCGGACAAAACCGATCGGACCGTTACGCTGCTTGCCGATGATGATTTCCGCCACGCCCTTGTGCTCGGTCTCGGGGTGATACACCTCGTCACGGTAGACGAACATGATCACGTCGGCGTCCTGCTCGATCGCTCCGGATTCACGAAGGTCGGAGTTGACCGGGCGCTTGTTCGGGCGCTGCTCCAGGGAGCGGTTGAGCTGCGACAGGGCGATGACCGGGCAGTTGAACTCCTTGGCCAGGGCCTTGAGCGAGCGCGAGATCTCGGAAATCTCGTTGGTCCGGTTGTCGCCGGCCGAGCCCGGAATCTGCATCAGCTGCAGGTAGTCGACCATGATCAGCGCGATCTCGCCATGCTCACGCGCCAGGCGGCGAGTACGTGCACGCATCTCCGAGGGGCTGATACCGGCGGTGTCGTCGATGAACAGCTTGCGGTCATTGAGCAGATTGACCGCCGAGGTCAGGCGCGGCCAGTCATCGTCGTCGAGCTGGCCGGAGCGGACCTTGGTCTGGTCGATGCGACCCAGCGACGAGAGCATACGCATGATCAGCGATTCGCCAGGCATCTCGAGGGAGAACACCAGCACAGCCTTGTCGCTGCGCAGCACGGCGTTCTCGACCAGGTTCATGGCGAAGGTGGTCTTGCCCATCGACGGACGGCCGGCGACGATGACCAGGTCGGCGGGCTGCAGGCCGCTGGTCTTCTCGTCCAGGTCGGTAAAGCCGGTGGAAACACCGGTGATGTCGCTGTCGGAGTTGAACAAGGTGTCGATACGGTCGATCGCCATGGTCAACAGCTCGTTGACCCCCACCGGTCCACCGGTCTTGGGCCGCGCCTCGGCGATCTGGAAGATCTGCCGCTCGGCGTCGTCGAGAATCTCTTCGGCGTTGCGCCCTTGCGGGTTGAAGGCGTTGTCGGCGATGTCGGTACTGATGCTGATCAATTGGCGCAGCGTCGCCCGCTCACGGATGATCGCGGCGTAGGCCTTGATGTTGGCCACCGACGGAGTGTTCTTGGCCAGCTCGGCCAGGTACGCCAGGCCACCGACCTGGGTCGATAGGCCTTCCTTGTCCAACTGCTCGTGCAGGGTGACCACGTCGAACGGCTGGTTGGCATCGGCCAGCTTGTGCACGGCACGGAAAATCAGACGGTGGTCATGCCGGTAGAAATCGCCATCGGACACCTGGTCCAGCACTCGCTCCCAGGCGTTGTTATCCAGCATCAAGCCACCGAGCACAGCCTGTTCGGCCTCGATGGAATGCGGCGGCACCTTCAGGGCAGCGGTTTGCAGGTCGAGCTGTTCGGGATTGGTAATCTCGTTCATGGCCACGCAAGAATTCTGGGGGGTTCAAAAAGACAAAGGGCACGGCCTGAAAAACAGGACCGTGCCCGATGTTAACCGGCTGGCCCGCGAGGGGCCAGTCAGTCAGCGCAGCTTAGGCAGCTACGACGACCACGCGTACGGTGGCTTCAACGTCGCTGTGCAGGTGCACAGCTACGTCGTATTCGCCAACCTGACGGATGGTGCCGTTCGGCAGACGAACTTCAGCCTTGGCCACTTCAACGCCGGAGGCGGTCAGGGCATCAGCGATGTCGTGGGTGCCGATCGAACCGAACAGCTTGCCTTCGTCGCCAGCGGTGGCAGTGATGGTCACTTCCAGCTCGGCCAGTTGGGCAGCGCGGCTTTCAGCCGAAGCTTTCTTGTCGGCAGCGGCTTTTTCCAGCTCTGCACGACGCTCTTCGAATGCAGCCAGGTTAGCGGCGTTGGCAACGGTGGCCTTGCCGAATGGCAGCAGGAAGTTACGGCCGTAACCAGCCTTAACTTTTACTTTGTCGCCCAGGTTGCCCAGGTTGGCGACTTTTTCCAGCAGGATCAGTTCCATTTGGTAAAACCTCTTAACTTTTAACCTTCACCGTTCGCGGAATCATTCCCCTTGGGGGAGTGGCGACCGCGAAAATCAATCAGGCTGTCGACAATGGCCAAGACCACGAGCAACGGATAGGTCAGCTGCATGAACAGCACCAGCGTCACGTACAACCCCACCAGCCAGAACCTGGCCAGGCGTTTCTGGGCCACCAGCCCATGCAGCAGGGCAATGCCCGCGAACATGAGCGGCACACTGCACAGCGGCGTAAGCAAGGCGACGGCGGAACCGAAGTTCGGCCCGAACACCATGCACGCCAGCAGCACCAGTGCCGGCACCAGGGGAATCCGCACCGCTTGAAACTCGCGGCCGAAACCTCCCGGGTTGTACAACGCGGCCTGCCAGTACCGGCCCAACATCAGGGCCAGAACGCTGACGACCTGCAGCAAAGCTGCAATCAGGCCGTTGAGCACCGGTACGATGAGTGCCCCCAGGTGTGCCTGCTCCTCCACCGACAACTGCTGGTAGAGACCGTCGAGCATCTGCGGCAGGGCTTTTTCAAGCGCTCGCGCCAGAGCTTCGATCGGTTCGCGGAACACTGAACCGAGGATGACACCGTACAACAGGCCCAAGGCGATGCTGGACAACAGCACCCGGTTCCAGGAGTGCCCGGCGCGCAACAGCGCAGCCAGCCCCAGCGTCCCCAGCAGCACCATCAAGGTGCGCGGCTCACCGAAGATCCACCAGGCCAGCGCGGGCAAGATGCCCCACACGATGACCGAGGATGCGTCCTTGAAACCACGCCGCAGGAACACCAGGCTCCCGGCGGCGGCACTCAACCAGAACAACAGCGGCAATGCCGCACAACCAGCCACCACGACAGTGGCCTGCACACGACCGCGCATGATGAAATCAGCCAACGCTCGCATGCCTATCCCTTACTACTTGTCGACGACCCGGTCTCAGCGGCCGTGGCTGTCGGTGTAGGGCAGCAGGGCCAGGAAGCGGGCGCGCTTGATAGCGGTAGCCAGCTGACGCTGATAACGAGCTTTGGTACCAGTGATACGGCTTGGAACGATCTTGCCGGTTTCGGATACGTAAGCTTTCAGGGTGTTGAGATCTTTGAAGTCGATCTCTTTCACGTCTTCAGCAGTGAAGCGGCAGAATTTACGACGACGGAAGAAACGTGCCATTTAATAGGCTCCTCTAAAGGTCCGTGGATTACTCGTCAGCGTTATCGCTGGAGTCGCTGTCATTGCTGTCGTCGCCATCGGCGGAGTCAGCATGCTCAGGACGCTCGCGACGCTCACGGCGCTCGCTGCGGTTCTCTTCAGCCTTCAGCATCTCGGACTGACCGGTAACGGCTTCGTCGCGACGGATGACCAGGTTACGGATAACGGCATCGTTGTAGCGGAAGTTGTCTTCCAGCTCGGCCAGGGCCTTGCCGGTGCACTCAACGTTCAGCATCACGTAGTGAGCCTTGTGAACATTGTTGATTGCGTAGGCCAGTTGACGACGGCCCCAGTCTTCCAGGCGGTGGATCTTGCCACCATCTTCTTCGATCAGCTTGGTGTAACGCTCGACCATGCCGCCGACTTGCTCGCTCTGGTCCGGGTGAACCAGGAAGATGATTTCGTAATGACGCATGAATGCTCCTTACGGGTTAGTAGTCTGCCAGCGAATCTGGTCAGACAAGGAGTGAATGACACTGTATGTCTTGCTTGAGTGAAGGCACATGCGCACCCGCCAGCTCGGCAAGGGGCGCAATTGTAGAGAAGGCGGGTTGGACAAGCAAGGTGATTGGCGATTATTTGAACAGTCGGAAACATATTGGCGGGATATGTGAACGCGGCGGTGATGCTTTCGCGGGCAAGTCGGACCGCCGAACCGCCGCTCCCACAGAGGCTTACGCAGGTCTGTGGGAGCGGCGGTTCGGCGGTCCGACTTGCCCGCGAAAGGAACGCCGCCGCTTCAGGCTCTCAACGCTTGGCCTGACGCTGCCTCACCGCCTCGAACAGGCACACTCCGGTCGCCACCGAGACGTTCAGACTGCTGACACTACCGGCCATCGGCAGCTTCACCAGGAAGTCGCAATGCTCACGGGTCAGGCGGCGCATGCCCTTGCCTTCTGCGCCCATGATCATCACCAGCGGACCGGTGAGGTCCTGCTGGTAGATCTCCTGCTCCGCTTCGCCAGCAGTGCCGACCACCCACAGGCCGCGCTGCTGGAGTTTCTCCAGGGTGCGCGCCAGGTTGGTCACGGCCACCAGCGGGATCACCTCGGCAGCGCCACAGGCGACCTTGCGCACCACGCCTGTGAGCGTGGCCGACTTGTCCTTGGGAATCACCACGGCAGTCGCGCCCGCAGCATCGGCGGTGCGCAGGCAGGCGCCAAGGTTGTGCGGGTCGGTGACACCGTCGAGCACCAGGATCAGCGGCGGCGTCTCGGTGCGCTCGAGCAACTCCTCGAGCATCGCCTCGCCCCACACCTGGCTTGGGCTCACCTCGGCGACCACACCCTGGTGCACGCCCTCGACCCAGGCGTCCAGTTCGCGGCGCTCGGCCTGGCCGACCGCAACGCGGTTTTCTGCAGCCAGCGCCAGCAGCGCCTGAAGACGCGGCTCGCTACGCCCCTCCGACAACCAGATCTGCTTGACCCGCTTGGGATGGTGCTGCAGCAACGCCTGCACGGCATGTACGCCGTAGATTTTTTCCAGCTGACTCATGACTTGCCGCTCTTGCCCTTACGTGGCGCGCCGGACTTCGACGGGCCTTTGCGATGCTTGGTCTTGCCCGCAGCCTTGCTGCCCTTCTCGGCCTTGCTGCTGGTGTGCTGCCGCGCATCCCCCATCAGCGCCTTCTTCATCTCGCGGCTCTTGCGCACTTCGGCGTTACGCTGCACGGCGTCTTTCGGGAAGTAGGCTTCAGAAGCTTCGCTCTTGCGGCTGCGCGGCTTGGGCGAGATCCTCGCCTCGGTGGCCGCTGCCGGCTCGGACTTGGCCGCACCCTTGGTGGTCGCAGGCTTGCCGGCGTCAGCCGATTCGCTACGCGGCTTGCGGCCGCCCGGTGCCTTGATCGCGGCCTCGGAAAGTTCGAAGTCGATCTTGCGCTGCTCGAGGTCGACGCGCATCACCTTCACTTCGATGGTGTCGCCCAGGCGGAAGCTGCGACCGGTACGCTCACCGGCCAGGCGGTGGTGCACAGGATCGAAGTGGTAGTAATCGCCCGGCAGCGCACTGACGTGCACCAGGCCTTCGACATAGATGTCGGTCAACTCGATGAACAGGCCGAAACCGGTCACTGCGGTGATCACGCCTGGGAAAGTCTCACCCACGCGGTCGCGCATGTATTCGCACTTGAGCCAGTTGACCACGTCGCGGGTGGCTTCATCGGCGCGGCGCTCGGTCATCGAGCACTGCTCGCCCATCTGCTCGAGGCTGTTCTCGTCGTACGGGTAGATCCGCGCCTTGGGAATGCTCATCGCACCGGCGCGCTTGACGTGCGGGGTGTCGACCTTCGAGCGGATCACGCTACGGATGGCGCGGTGCACCAACAGGTCCGGGTAACGGCGGATCGGTGAGGTGAAGTGGGTGTACGCCTCGTAGTTCAGGCCGAAGTGGCCATTGTTCTCGGTGCTGTACACGGCCTGGCTCAGCGAGCGCAGCATGACGGTCTGGATCAGGTGGAAGTCCGGGCGCCCGGCGATGCTCGCCAGCAGGGCCTGGTAGTCCTTCGGCGAGGGGTCCTTGCCCTTGTGCAGCGACAGACCCAGTTCACCGAGGAAGGCGCGCAGTTTTTCCAGGCGCTCCGGTGGCGGCCCATCGTGCACGCGGTACAGAGACGGCACGTTGTGCTTCTGCAGGAACTCGGCAGTGGCGACGTTGGCCGCCAGCATGCATTCCTCGATCAGCTTGTGGGCGTCGTTGCGCACGGTCGGACGAATTTCGTCGATCTTGCGGTCTTCGCCAAAGATGATCCGGGTTTCCTGGGTTTCGAAGTCGATCGCACCACGGGTATGACGGGCATCGACCAGCACCTTGTACAGCGCGTAGAGGTGCTTGAGGTCCGGCAGTACCGCGCTGTACTCCTCGCGCAGGGCCTTGCCCTCGCGGGTGCGGGAGTGCTCGAGCATGCTGCTGACCTTGTTGTAGGTCAGACGCGCATGAGAGTGGATTACGCCTTCGTAGAACTGGTAGTCGACCATCTGGCCGGCCTTGTTGATGGTCATCTCGCAGACCATGGCCAGGCGATCGACATGCGGATTCAGCGAGCACAGACCGTTGGAGAGTTCCTCGGGCAGCATCGGAATCACACGCTCGGGGAAGTACACCGAGTTGCCGCGCTGCTGGGCCTCGACGTCCAGGGCCGAGCCCAGGCGCACGTAGCTGGAAACGTCGGCGATCGCCACGTACAGGCGCCAGCCGCCGGAGAACAGGCGCAGCTTGCCCAGCGGCTCGCAATAGACGGCGTCGTCGAAGTCGCGGGCGTCCTCGCCGTCGATGGTGACGAACGGCAGGTGGCGCAGATCGATGCGCTTTTCCTTGTCCTTCTCTTCGACTTCGGAGCGGAACTTGCGCGCTTCCTTGATCACGTCCTTGGGCCAGACGTGGGGGATGTCGTAGCTGCGCAGGGCGACATCGATCTCCATGCCCGGCGCCATGTAGTTACCGATCACCTCGACCACATCACCTTGCGGCTGGAACCGCGGGGTCGGCCAGTGGGTGATCTTGATCTCGACGAACTGGCCGATCTTGGCGCCGCCGTTGCGCCCCGCCGTCACCAGCACTTCCTGCTGGATCTTCGGGTTGTCGGGGGTCACATAGCCGATGCCGCCTTCTTCGAAGTAGCGGCCAACCACGCTTTCATGGGCGCGGGAGATGATCTCGACCAGCACGCCTTCGCGGCGGCCACGGCGATCGACACCGGACACGCGGGCAAGGCCACGGTCGCCGTCGAACACCAGGCGCATCTGCGCAGGGCTGAGGAACAGGTCTTCGCTGCCGTCGTCGGGGATCAGGAAGCCGAAGCCATCGCGGTGGCCGGAGACGCGGCCGCAGATCAGGTCGAGCTTGTCTACCGGGGCATAGGTGCCGCGCCGGGTATAGATAAGCTGACCATCACGCTCCATCGCGCGCAGACGGCGGCGCAGGGCTTCGATCTGGTCTTCTTCGTACAGACCGAACTCTGCCGCCAGCTCCTCGCGCGCGGCGGGTTCGCCACGGTCGGCAAGGCGCTGCAGGATCAGCTCACGGCTGGGGATGGGATTCTCGTATTTTTCCGCTTCGCGAGCGGCCTCGGGATCGAGGGATTGCCAATCGGCCATCAGAAGGGGTTCACCTTGGGGTATATAGATAGGAATTCTGGCATAGGCGTATTGAAACCGGAAATCTTTGCCTTGGACAGCCCCTGCGGGGCACCCCGGCAGCGGCATTAGGTCACTGGAATCAACAACTTGAATTTTTTGAAATTTTTTTCGATCCGGGGCTTTACAGCCCTCAGGGGCATCCGTATAGTGCGCACCACAACGACGGACAGCCGACGTTGTAGTTGAGATGAAACCTGATGTAAAGCATCATGTGACCTCGACAAAATGTGTGCCCAGGTGGCGGAATTGGTAGACGCGCTGGTTTCAGGTATCAGTGACTTAACGGTCGTGGAAGTTCGAGTCTTCTCCTGGGCACCAAATATTTCGAGTGATAGATAGCAGGTTTTTCTGTCATTCAGCAACACGATTCAAGTTTCATGCAGTAGATGTAAAAGCTTTGCCCAGGTGGCGGAATTGGTAGACGCGCT
>NZ_JAYFUI010000041.1:0-14027 GCF_034961125.1 Pseudomonas machongensis
ATGCCCACCCGCACTTCTCCGGCCAGGAAGTGGCCGTGGTGCACAACGGCATCATCGAGAACCACGAAGAACTGCGTGAAGAGCTCAAGGGCCTCGGCTACGTGTTCACCTCGCAGACCGACACCGAGGTGATCGTCCACCTGATCCACCACACCCTCAAGAGCATTCCCGACCTGACCGACGCGTTCAAGGCGGTGGTCAAGCGCCTGCATGGTGCCTACGGTCTGTCGGTGATCAGCGTCAAGCAGCCGGACCGTCTGGTTGCTGCGCGCAGCGGCAGCCCGCTGGTGATCGGACTGGGTCACGGCGAGAACTTCCTGGCCTCCGACCAGCTTGCGCTGCGTCAGGTCACCGACCGCTTCATGTACCTCGAGGAAGGCGATATCGCCGAAATCCGCCGCGACCAGGTGAACATCTGGGATCAGGCCGGCAGCAAGGTCCAGCGCGAAACCGTGCAGTACCACGAAGGCGCCGAGGCTGCCGACAAGGGCACCTATCGCCACTTCATGCTCAAGGAAATCCACGAGCAGCCTTCCGTGGTGCAGCGCACCCTCGAAGGCCGCTTGGGCAGCGACCACGTCATGGTCCAGGCCTTCGGCCCGCAAGCTGCCGAGCTGTTCGCCAAGGTGCGAAATGTACAGATCGTCGCCTGCGGCACCAGCTATCACGCCGGCATGGTTGCGCGTTACTGGCTGGAAAGCCTGGCGGGTATTCCGTGCCAAGTCGAAGTCGCCAGCGAGTTCCGTTATCGCAAGGTGGTGGTGCAGCCAGACACCCTGTTCGTGTCCATCTCCCAGTCCGGCGAAACCGCCGACACCCTGGCTGCCTTGCGCAACGCCAAGGAGCTGGGCTTCCTCGGCAGCCTGGCGATCTGCAACGTCGGCATCAGCTCGCTGGTACGTGAATCCGACCTGACCCTGCTGACGCTGGCCGGCCCGGAAATCGGCGTTGCTTCGACCAAGGCCTTCACCACTCAGCTGGTATCTCTGATGCTGCTGACCCTCGCCCTGGGCCGAGTGCGTGGCACGCTCGATGCCGCTGTCGAAGCCGAACTGGTCGAAGAGTTGCGCCGTCTGCCCGCGCGTCTGGGCGAAGCCTTGGCGATGGACAGCGTGGTCGAGAAGACTGCAGAACTGTTCGCCGACAAGCACCACACCCTGTTCCTCGGCCGTGGTGCCCAGTACCCGGTGGCGATGGAAGGTGCGCTCAAGCTCAAAGAGATCTCCTACATCCACGCCGAAGCCTATCCGGCAGGTGAGCTCAAGCACGGCCCGCTGGCGCTGGTCGACGCCGACATGCCGGTGGTTACCGTCGCGCCGAACAACGAGCTGCTGGAAAAGCTCAAGTCGAACCTGCAGGAAGTCCGCGCCCGTGGCGGCGAGCTGGTGGTATTCGCCGACGAGAACGCCGGCATGAGCAATGGTGAAGGCACCCATGTGATCAAGGTGCCCCACATCATCGATGCCCTGGCACCGATCTTGTACACCATTCCGCTGCAGCTGCTGTCGTACTACGTGGCCGTGCTCAAAGGCACTGACGTTGACCAGCCGCGTAACCTGGCGAAGTCGGTGACGGTGGAGTAAGCGGCTTCGCTGAGCGGGGGATGGATTTTGCGAATTAAAACTGTCGCACCGCAATAAAACTGTCGCTGACGAAGGGAGCCTTAACCGGCTCCCTTTTTCGTTGCGCACCTCGTTTCAGCTGAATCGCCCCTGGTTCCGTGAGTCACATCCAGCGCTTTGACCACGAGGTCTCCATCCGGCTTTTCTGATAAAGCCGCAGCCCGCGTACGCCCGAAGCTTCGATCGCGATACCCGCGACCTCGGCCCAGTAGCCCACCCGTCGAAAGACGCACGAGGCGACGATACCGGAGGCGACCTTGTTCAGTTCACATTTTGCAATTGATTCTTATTTCTTAAATTTGCTGTTCATCTATACAGTACTCTGGTGGCTTGCCACCTCACATCCCGAATGCGCAGGAAGGCGAACCGCTCATTTCATCGATCACGAGTTATGGAGCGATATCATGGTGCAAGGACCTATTGAATTACCCGCAACGCCTGTTACAGCCCCTGGAATTGACCCCCCTATTGGTGAGCCAGTCTATCTCGGACCAACATTTGTTGGTGAGCCCACCGTTCCCATCAACATCCCTGGGCTACCGTCAGTAAATTTTGGCCCGATTACAAGTCAGGCGCAGTTTCGAAGCGCTATGTCGGCTTACCTGACTTCGGTTTATGAAAAAGAAACAAAACGCATTAATGAACAATATCTAGCAAGCGTTGCTGTTTTAGCATCCACGCTACAAAAAGAGCTTGATACCGCGCGAGGGGGGACGTACGCAGGTGACTCTACCTCTGTCGGAGTTTTGCTTAGGGAAATAAATTTGCGCGAAAGCGCGACGAACCAAAAAACTATCCAACGTCAAACTCAGCAAACGAAGGCAAACAGCTTTTACTCTGCAGATTTTTCAAGCAAGGGGCGTGTTGATTTCATCCGGACTGTGACAGACCTCGCCATCAGTGGCAACGTAGCAGTGAATGTCATTCCCAGATGGCAGGAGTCTCTGGCTGCGACATATCAGGCCCGCTATCTTGGCGACCAAATCTCTCTGCTCAATGCTCAGGCGGCGACGTTGCGCGAACAGTTGGCCGTCGCTCAAGCTGCAGAACGAGAAGCACAAGCCGTTATTCAGTCAGTCAGCAGTGAGCTATCAGCCATTACGGAACCTGCGCAACAGCACCTGGCTACGCAAAGACAAACGCTGGAAAGTCAGTTTTCCGACTCATCGACTCTGACCCATGCTGAACGACAAGCCGCTACGCAGGCTGTCCAACAGTCGGTTCAGCAAAGTGACCAGCAGATTGATGCCCTTGCTGCAGCGGCCAGTAGTCAAATCAATGCAAACGAGCTCGCTCAGATCAGTCAATCAGTTAAAGCACAGGCGAACCTCCTCGCCTCAACGTTCACTGACGTGGTAAATCAGCTAGTGGCTGACGCCGATACGCTTATCGCTTCTCAACGCAATACGATCATTCAAGCAAGTAGTAACGCAGCTAGCCTAGTCAACGCCCGCATGGTCGAACTCATTGCACAAGTTCAAGCGAACCCAACACATGCCGCCGCCGCTGCAGCCCGGCAGAGCCTGCAGCAAACAACGAATAGCACTTATGCCATCGTAACTGACCAGCTTGACCAGGCCTCCCTCGCCGACAGCGCTAAACGACAACAAGTCATTGCTGGCATCCAGACTGCGCGAACTAACGCTCAGACGCAGTTACAGGGCGTGACTGCTCTCACTCAGAATGCCATCGCCCGGGCGGCCAGCACTTACCGGTTTGCAGGCAGTGCCGCTGCGCTGAGCATACCCGGACAAGGCGTAGTGCCTTTGGCCGAAGCAACTCTTGCTGCTCTGCGCCAAGGGATCGCGAGTGCGATCACCGCATTGGGCGGGATCACTTCTGCTACGGTCGGTGCTCCCTTTGCAGCAGGGCTTGCCGCCTTGGTTTACCCCAGTTCCACGGCCAGTCAAGCTCAAGACCAGACTCCAGCCCGTTTCCGCTATGGTATGGGGGTCGACGCCCGAGACCTTGGTCTTGCGCCGGGGGCCAATCTCAATGCTATCGCTGCTGCACAGGGTAAAGTCGAGCTGGCCTATCGATTGGCCAACGAAACACGCGGGGATGGTCGCTCTTACATTTTGGTCGTCGCTGCCGATGGGATCAACGTAACAAAGAACGTACCCGTCCGGGCGGCCACATTGGACCCGCAGACTGGGCGCTACATGGTTGTAGTGCCAAGCCTGGTGCCTGACCAGCCTCCTATCACTCTAACTTGGACGCCAGGTCGCGCCCCCGGCGAACAGTCCTCAACAACTACTACACCCACGGCGACACAGACTGTGCCAATCTACACAGGGGTAGAGCTACAGCCGCTTGAGATTGAGGCACTGTCGTACCCAGGTGAAGTGCTGGATGCCAATGACCTGATCATCACATTCCCGATTGACTCGGGAATTGAGCCGGTCTACTTGATGTTCAGTACTCCAGGATATCATCAGGCACCTGATGATTTGATTGCGTTTCCTGATGCAAAACCGGTGAAGGCTAAAAGTAGCGTTCGTGGTGGCGGTAAACTTAGAAGCCGCTGGATGGATAGTAAAGGCAGAATTTATGAGTGGGATAGTCAGCACGGAAGGGTTGAGTTATATAATAAACAAGGCAAGCATTTAGGAGAGTTTGACTCTGTCTCTGGTAATCAAACAAAGCCTGCTGTTCCTGGTCGAACTACCCCGAAGTGAGGAGTCGTTATAATGTATATTTCTTTGACAGGTTTTCTGAAAGACGATAGTCTTGATAATTCATTAAAGTTTCGCTTGCGCATCCCATCTCTTAATGAAAAAGATGTTATGAGCCTTTTGAATTGGCAGTCCCTTGAGGCTGAATCAGACGGTGAACTTCCTCTGTCTGATGAGCAAGCAGAAAAAATATTTTCTCTACTTGGCAATCCGATGCCTGACGGATTGGACTTTTTTGTTGGCGTCCGAGCTTAGCGGCAAGCCTCTACCTTGCTTAATTAGTTTGCACGGTGGAGCACATGGCCTGGGTACCCTATATGCCAAGTCCATGCTCAGGAATGCAAGAAGAGATAACGCCTTCTGACGTTTGCGCCGCGTTTGAACAAAAAATATCGGAGGCATGAGTGATTGCCTCCGATATTTTTATTTGAAAATTAAGTGCTCGACTTATATCAAGTCCGCGCCAGCTCCCGCACTTCGCCACTCCGACGCCTGCGTACCATGAAGTACGCCGCCACGATCACCAGCAAGGTCACCAGCACCAGCCAGAATTGAAAACGCGTCGTTGGGTCGATCGCCTGTGTCGCCAGCACCGACACCAGCGCCAGCAGCGCAATGACGTTGGTCAGCGGGAATCCCCAGGCCCTGAACGAGGTTGGGCCCACCACTTCATGCCGGGTTTTCAGGCGCATGCCGACGTGGGCGAAAATGATGAAGATCCAGACGAAGATGATGAACGCACCGGTGCTCCTGGCCAGGGTCAGGAAGAGATCGCCGCCGCTGATGAAGTGCAAGGTCAGAATCGTCACGCAAATGCAGAACGCCAGCGCCAGTGCATTGATCGGAACGCCCTTGGCGTTGGTACGGGCGAACAGCGCTGGTGCATGTCCGCGCTGGCTGAGCGAGAACAGCATGCGCGAGTTGGAGAACATGAACGAGTTCATCACCGACATGAACGACACGAACAACACCAGTTTCATTGCCACCGCCGCGCCCTTGAAACCGGCGAGGGTGAACAGCGCGACGTAGGGCGAGGCGAGGTTGGCCTTGTCGGTCCAGGGCAGGCAGAGCACCAGGATCGACACGGAACCGACATAGAACAGCATCACCCGCACGATCACGCTCTTGATCGCGCGGATCACGTTCCGGCGCGGGTTCTCCGATTCACCGGCAGCTACAGCGGCAATTTCGCTGCCGCCCAGCGAGAAGATCGCCACGATCACCCCGGCCATCACCGGCGACAGGCCATTGGGCATGAAGCCGCCATGGTCGGTGAGGTTGACCAGGCCGGGAGCGGGGATGTCTTCCTGCCACCCCAGCAGTATGGACGCGCCGAGCAGCATGAAGATAAGGATGGTGACCACCTTCAGCGCCGCCAGCCAGTACTCCACTTCGGCGAACGAACGCACCGAGTAGGCGTTGCTGGCGATCAGCGTCACCAGCATGATGAAGGCGCCGATCCAGATCGGCAGCCAGGGCATGAAATCGTTGAGGATCGCGCCCAGCAACACGGCTTCAAGGGTGATGGTCATCATCGACTTGAGCCAGTACAGCCAGCCCACGGTGAAGCCCGCCCAGTTGCCGAGGTAGGTGTTGGCGTAGGTCGAGAAGGAGCCGGCGTCAGGATTGCGCGAGGCCATCTCGCCGAGCATGAACATCACCAGAGTGACGATGATGCCGCCGATCACGTAGGACAGAATCGCGGCCGGGCCGGCCGAGGCAATCAGGCTGCCGGAGCCGACGAACAACCCGGCGCCGATCACGCCGCCAAGCGCGATCATGGTGATATGCCGCTGCTTGAGGCTTTGCTTCAATCCGTTGTCTTGCATGTCCAGACTTCTCTTATTATTGGAAGGAACCGGCGCGTCCTGCGAGCGGCAAGTGCTCGCGGATCTACCTGCACGGGGCGGTGCCATCAATCGAGGTCTCGCTTCAGGCAATGGCTATCCGAGCCGACACCTTGGGCAAAGCGGCGCGTCATCTCAAACGAATTCTGCGCACAACATCCTGCGGATTTTTCCTGAGGTCAGTTTCGACGCCGATGCGCTTGAGACGATCTATGAATAACTTGAGCTGCCCGGAAGTGTCGTGACGAGTGGGGGGCATAGCATGTTCCTCAAAGGCATGGGTGGCTAACCTGGGCGATGCGCAGTATGGATTTCCCTACCTCGACGGGTACTGCATCAGAAAAAACCAGGTCATACGCTGACAAAATCCTAGGAAGCTTCCTTCAATTCCTACGGCTTAGGTCAATATCTCCTCACAGTGCTTTGGCGTACCGTCGAGTCCTCTTCAAACAAGGACGAAGCCCATGCAATCACTGGAGCGAGTGCTCGACATACAGCCTGTCGTGCAGGCTGACATCACCTTTCAGATCAATGGCCAGACGGTGCAGGCCGCAGAAGGCGAGACGGTACTCAGCGTGCTCAATGCCGTTGGCCTGCGTCAGCTGGCGCGCAACGACCACGGTCAGCCAGCTGGCGCCTTCTGCGGTATGGGCGTTTGCCATTGCTGCCTGGTGGCGATAGACGGGCGGCCCAAGCGCCGAGCCTGCCAGACCGTGGTTCGGCAGGGGATGCGGGTGGAGACCGAGGTCAATCGCCTGGCCCTGGAGGTGCAGTCATGAGTCTGCGACCGGTGATAGTGGGAGGCGGCTCGGCGGGCATGGCGGCGGCGATCGAGTTGGCCGAGCATGGCGTCGACTGCCTGCTGTTCGACGAAGCCTCGCGGCCGGGTGGCGTGGTCTATCGCGGGCCGCTGCGTGCCGGTGTCGACCTCGGTTACCTCGGCGCACGCTACAGCAAGGCCCTGCACACGCTGCACGAAGACTTCGCCAGCAGCGCCGAACACATCGACTTGCGCCTGAACAACCGTGTGGTTGGCGGCGATCATGAGCGCCTGATGGTGGTGGATGCCGACGAGCAACTGCATGAGATCGACTATTCCCATCTGCTGCTGTCGGCCGGCTGCCACGAGCGCAATGTGCCATTCCCCGGCTGGACACTGCCTGGCGTGATGCTGCTGGGCGGGCTGCAGTTGCAGATCAAGAGCGGTGTGGTCAAGCCGCTGGGCAGGACCTTGATCGCAGGTACTGGCCCGCTGCTGCCACTGGTGGCCTGCCAACTGCATGCGGCGGGCGCCAAGGTTGCCGGCGTCTACGAGGCCTGCGCCTTCAACCGTATCGCCAAGGAAAGCCTGGCGCTGCTGAACAAACCGCAGCTGTTTCTCGACGGCCTCAGCATGCTGGCGTACATGAAGCTCAACGGCATTGCGATGCACTATGGCTGGGGTGTGGTCAGCGCCAGTGGTGAGGGTGAACTGCGCGAAGTCAGCCTTGCGCCCTATGGCCAGGATTGGAAAGCCGACATGAGTCGGGTGCGGCGCGAGCCGGTGGACACCTTGGCGGTCGGTTATGGATTTATTCCGCGCACCCAGCTCAGTCAACAGTTGGGGCTGGCGCATGGGTTCAGCGACGACGGCTACCTGCGCGCGACATGCAATGTCTGGCAGCAGAGCAGCCAGGCGCATATCCACCTGGCCGGCGACATGGGCGGTATCCGTGGTGGCGAGGCAGCGATGCTGACCGGGCGCATCGCTGCGGTGTCGATCCTGCAGCAACGTGGCGTGCTCGACGCCGCCCAGGCCATCGAGCGGCGCGAGCAGTACTTGGGCAAGCTGGCCGCGATCACGCGGTTCAGGGCGGGTGTCGAGCGCTATACCCAACGTGGCGCAGCGCAAATCGAGCTGCCGCAGGCCGACACGGTGATCTGCCGCTGCGAGCACGTCACCCGTAGCGATATCGACCTGGCGCTCGAGCAAGGTGTGCAGGACATGGCCAGCCTGAAGATGCGCACGCGGGTGAGCATGGGCGACTGCCAGGGGCGCATGTGTGTGGGCTACTGCAGCGATCGCCTGCGCGCCAGCACCGGGCGAGCGGATGTCGGCTGGCTGCGACCGCGTTTCCCGATCGATCCCATCCCATTTTCCGCATTCCAGCACCTGGCCACGGAGGCCTGAGCATGAACAAGACCTATGACATCGTCATCGCCGGCGGTGGGGTGATCGGCGCCTCCTGTGCCTATCAGTTGTCCAAGCGCAAGGGGCTGAAAATCGCCCTGATCGACAGCAAGCGCCCAGGCAATGCGACACGAGCCTCGGCTGGCGGCCTGTGGGCCATCGGCGAGTCGGTGGGCCTGGGGTGTGGCGTGATCTTCTTTCGCATGATGTCCTCGCGCAACAAACGCGAGGCCCATGGCGCAGCAGTGGCGGTGGATTCGAGCACGCCGCATATCCTGCCGCAGTGTTTCTTCGATCTGGCTCTGCAGTCCAATGCACTTTATCCACAGCTGCACCACGAATTGATCGAGCGCCATGGCATGGACTTCAAGTTCGAGCGCACCGGATTGAAGTACATCATCCAGGACGATGAGGACCAGCTGTACGCCGAGCACATCGTCGCGCAGATCCCGCACCTGGCGGACCAGGTGCGCTGGCTGGATCGCCAGGCACTGCGCGAGCGCGAGCCGGCGGTGACCCTGCAGGCCAAGGGGGCGCTGGAGTTCCTCTGCGATCACCAGGTCAGCCCGTTCCGCCTGGGCGACGCCTACCTGGAAGCTGCGCGTCAGAACGGCGTCGATCTGTATCTGAACACCAACATCACCGATGTGCTGCAGGGGAACTCGCAGATCAAGGGTGTAAGCACTGCCGAGGCGGGGGTTTTCCATTGTCACACCTTGCTCAATGCCGCCGGGGCTTGGGCGGGCGAGCTCAGTGAGTGGGCCACTGGTGCCTCGATTCCGGTCAAGCCGGTGAAAGGCCAGATCGTTCTCACCGAACGTTTGCCCAAGCTCCTCGATGGCTGCCTGACCACCAGTGATTGCTACATGGCGCAAAAGGATAATGGCGAGGTACTGATTGGCAGCACTACGGAAGACAAGGGCTTCGATGTCAGCAATACCTTCCCCGAAATTGCCGGGTTGGTTCAGGGGGCGGTGCGTTGTGTACCGGAGCTGGCGCAGGTGAGCCTGAAGCGTACCTGGGCGGGGCTGCGTCCCGGGTCGCCGGACGAACTGCCTATTCTTGGCCCTGTGGATGAGGTGACTGGCTACTTCAACGCGTGTGGACATTTCCGCACAGGGATTCTCACCTCGGCAATCACCGGCGTGTTGCTGGACAAGGTTATCCACAACGAGCCACTGCCGCTGGATATCACACCTTTCCTGGCGAGACGTTTCGGGCGGGCTGTGGATAAGAACTGGGCGGTGGGGTAGGGCATGGGCGGCCGCTCCTGCAGGCGTGGTAGCCGCTGCAGGAGCAACTGTCTCGTCCAAAATCTAGGGCCAGCCCAATCCCCTGTGGAGCGGGTTTACCCGCGAACAGGGGCGTAGCCCGTGCCAGGCAGCGCGGTGTCTTTTCGCGGGTAAACCGGCTCCCACAGGGGCCTGCGCTGCTTTTGCAGAAGCGGCCTTGTCTTAGATCTGCATCGCCATCCCTTCCACGTTCATCGCTGCCTGGCGTAAGGCTTCGGAGCGAGTCGGGTGTGGGTGGCAGGTCAGGGCGATATCCTCGGCCGACGCGCTGAACTCCATGGCCACGCAAAACTCGCCGATCATCTCGCTGACGCTCGGCCCGACCAGATGCACACCTAGCACCTCGTCGGTCTCGGCGTCGGCCAGCACCTTGGCGAAGCCTTCGGTCTCATGGTTGATCTTGGCGCGGCTGTTGGCGGTGAAGGGGAACTTGCCGACCTTGTAGGCACGGCCCTCTGCCTTGAGCTGCTCTTCGGTCTTGCCGACGCTGGCCAGTTCCGGTCGGGTGTAGATGACGCCGGGGATCAGGTTGTAGTTGACCTCATGGGCCTTGCCGGCAATACGCTCGATGCACGACACCGCTTCGTCTTCGGCCTTGTGCGCGAGCATCGGTCCGGAGGTGACGTCGCCGATCACCCAGATGCCGGGGACCTGGGAGCGGTGGTGATCATTGGCGAGCATGCCGCGTTTGTCGGTCTGCAGGCCGACGCTCTCCAGGTTCAGGCCCTGGGTGTACGGGCGGCGGCCGATGGCGACCAGCACATAGTCGGCCTCCAGGGTCTGCGCATCGCCGCCAGCGGCAGGCTCAAGCGTCAGGCTGACGCTGTTCGCCGAAGGCGTGGCCTGGGTCACCTTGCTGCCGAGCTTGAAGCTCATGCCCTGTTTGGCCAGGGCTTTTTGCAGAGTCCTGGCGGTTTCCTCGTCGGTGCCGGGGCAGATGCGGTCGAGGTATTCGATCACGGTCACCTCGGCCCCCAGGCGACGCCAGACCGAACCCAGTTCAAGGCCGATCACGCCTGCGCCGATGACCACCAGGTGCCTGGGGACCTGCGGCAGCGACAAGGCGCCAGTGGAGTCGATGATGCGTTGGTTATCGATATTCACCCCTGGCAGCGGGGTTGGCTCGGAGCCGGTGGCGATTACGATATCTTTGGCCTGAAGCGTGGTTTCGCTGCCATCCTCGGCCTTGACGATGACCTTGCCGACGCCGTCGAGGCGGCCCCAGCCCTTGACCCAGTCGACCTTGTTCTTGCGGAACAGGTACTCGATACCCTTGGTCAGGCCGCTCACGCTTTCGTCTTTCTGCTTCATCATCTGCGCCAGGTTCAGGGTCGGCTTGACCTCGATGCCCAGGTGCGCGAACTCGCTGCCGCTGGCGGCTTCGTACAGCTCGGAGGCGTGCAGCAGCGCCTTGGAGGGCATGCAGCCGACGTTCAGGCAGGTGCCGCCGAGAGTCGAACGTCCTTCGACGCAGGCCACGCTCAAGCCCAACTGACCGGCACGGATGGCCGCGTTATAGCCGCCAGGGCCGCCACCGATGATCACCACATCATAGGATTTCATGGGATTCACTCCAGGGAAGAAGAATGCGCGAGAGGGGGCACAAGGTTAGTCGCTGAATCGCGGATTGTATACAATCTGTTAGTCGCGGCATGGCCGATAGTATTGGACTATGGTCGCTATAAAAGGAAACTTCCGATGAATGAACTACCCTGATCCGGTGACGCTCGAATCCTTGTACGGCGTCCGTAATTGAAAGGGGGTCTTTCATGCTTGCGCAACTTCCACCTGCGTTGCAGAGCCTGCACTTGCCTTTACGTCTTAAGCTGTGGGACGGCAACCAGTTCGATCTAGGGCCTAGCCCGCAGGTCACCATCCTGGTCAAGGAGCCTCAGTTGATCAGTCAGCTGACGCACCCGAGCATGGATGAACTGGGCACAGCCTTTGTCGAGGGCAAGCTTGAACTCGAGGGGAACATTGGCGAAGTCATCCGCGTTTGCGACGAGCTCAGCGAGGCTTTGCTCAAAGACGATGAAGATGTAGTCCCGGTGCGCACCTCGCACGACAAGAAAACCGACGCCGAAGCCATTTCCTACCATTACGACCTGTCCAACGAGTTCTACCAACTGTGGCTCGATCCGGACATGGCTTATTCCTGCGCCTACTTCAAGGAGCCGGACAACACCCTCGCCCAGGCCCAGCAAGACAAGTTCGACCATCTGTGTCGCAAGCTGCGGCTGCAGGCCGGCGATTACTTGTTGGATGTCGGCTGCGGTTGGGGCGGCCTGGCGCGTTTTGCCGCACGCGAATATGGCGCCAAGGTGTTCGGCATCACCCTGAGCAAGGAACAATTGACGCTGGGGCGCCAGCGGGTCAAGGATGAGGGGCTGGCCGACAAGGTCGACCTGCAGATTCTCGACTATCGTGACCTGCCCCAGGATGGCCGTTTCGACAAGGCGGTCAGCGTCGGCATGTTCGAGCACGTCGGCCATGCCAACCTCGAACTGTACTGCCAGCGACTGTTCGGCGCCGTACGTGAAGGCGGCCTGGTGATGAACCATGGCATCACCGCCAAGCATGTGGATGGTCGGCCGGTTGGGCGAGGTGCTGGGGATTTCATTGATCGTTATGTATTCCCTCACGGCGAGCTGCCGCACATCTCGATGATTACCGCGCGTATCTGCGAGGCAGGGCTGGAGGTGGTAGACGTGGAAAGCCTGCGTCTGCACTACGCCAAGACCCTCAATCACTGGAGCGAAAACCTCGAGAACCAGCTGCATCGCGCTGCGGCGCTGGTGCCGGAGAAGACGCTGCGGATCTGGCGGCTGTACCTGGCTGGATGCGCCTATGCCTTCACCAAGGGCTGGATCAACCTGCATCAGATTCTTGCAGTGAAGCCGTATGCGGATGGCCATCACGACCTGCCGTGGACGCGAGAGGATCTCTATCGTTGATCAAGACGGGGCCGCCTTTGCGGCCCCGCTTCTTTTCCGGCTACAGAATCGGTGAAATCAAGCGCGCGATGCGCATCCCCAGCTGCTGCAGCCGATGAGTGTCACGGCTGTCTTCGGCGGTTATCTCCCGTGATTGCTCGAAGTCGCACAGCAGCATGGCCTCGACCTGATCGGCAAAGGCGCGGTCGATGGTCAGCAAGGTGATCTCGAAATTCAAGCGGAACGAGCGGTTGTCCATGTTGGCGCTGCCGATGGCGCTGACATCATCGTCCACCAGGATCACCTTCTGATGCACGAAGCCCGGCTGATAACGGAATATGCGCACCCCGGCCCGCACAGCTTCGAAGGCGAACAGGCTGGAGGCGGCATAGACGATCTTGTGGTCGGGCCGTGACGGAATCAGTATCCGCACATCGACGCCGCGCAGCACTGCCAGGCGCAGTGCCGCGAAGACGGCTTCGTCTGGAATGAAGTAGGGGCTGGTGATCCAGATACGCCGTGTTGCCGACTGAATCGCTTCGACGAAGAACAGTTGGCAGGTCTCCTGTGGGTCCGCCGGGCCGCTGGCAAGCACCTGACACAGTACGCCATCTTCTGGATAGGCATCGGGCAGGATCAGCGGTGGCAGCTCACGGGTGGCCCAATACCAGTCTTCGGCGAACGACTCCTGCAGACAGGCCAGCACCGGTCCGCTGACCTGCACGTGGGTATCGCGCCAGGGTGACAGGCGTGGATTGCCGCCCAGGTACTCATCACCGACGTTGTGCCCACCGACGAAACCCTGGAGTCCGTCAACCACGACAATCTTGCGGTGGTTGCGAAAGTTGACCTGGAAGCGGTTGAACCACCCACGGCGCGAGGAGAACGCCTGGATCTGTACACCGCCCTCGCGCAGCACCTGGCTGTAGCGCGCCGGCAGGGCATGGCTGCCGACCTGATCGAACAATACGTAAATCCTTACCCCTTCGGCGGCCTTGCGCAGTAGCAGTTGTTGCAGCTCCTGGCCGATGGCGTCGTCGTGGATGATGAAGAACTGCACCAGCACCGTGTCCCGCGCCTCGCCGATGGCAGCGAAGATCGCGTCGAAGGTCGCAGTGCCATCGATCAGCAATTTCACCTGGTTGTTGGCCAGGCAGGGCATGCGACCAAGCTTGGGCATGGCACGCAGTGCCGCGTAGCTTTCCGACTCCCGGGCGGTCAGGGCTTCCTCCACCCAGGGGCGCCAGTTGAGGTCGGCCATCGCCACGTGCATCTCCTGGTTGGCTTGTCGCCGCGCCTGTATATAGGCGTAAAAGGAGCGGGCGCCAAAGATCAGATAGGGCACCAGGGTCAGGTAGGGAATGAAGAACAGTGACATTGCCCAGGCGATTGCGCCTTGAGCGGTACGCACAGTGAACACCGCATGCAGCGCAGCGATGATGCCCAGGAAGTGAATCAGTCCGAGCAGGTAACCGAAGAAGTAGGGGC